>CAYJTM010000006.1:0-29080 GCA_964373055.1 uncultured Planctomycetia bacterium | reverse complement strand
GCTCGGCTTTGGGCGGCTCTGCGTTCAGATACATCGCTTCCTCCGCGCCGGCGGCCAAAGCGTCCGCATCATCGGGAGGCGAAAAATTCACGAGCATCTTGTTCCCATATTTCCGCAGCCGGACCCTGCCGGACTCAGCGCCCATCCGGGCCAACTTTTCCGCGATGGCCCTTTCATCCGCGGCGTCCACGGCCTGAAGCGACCCTTCGGAGCGGCCGGCCGGATAGAAGAAAACATGGGTCATTCCCCGGAATCTCCGAGCATTCCGGATTGTTTCCAGCGCTCTCTTCCAGGGAACCGGGTCCCGGGGACCGATGGCGGGAACCACCCGAAGACCTTTTTTCCAATTTTCACCCGCCCGTTCGATCCGGACCCCCCCGGAAGGGGATGTGTTAACCACTTTGGAAAGCTCCAGGCGAGCGTTGTCGGCCGTCAAGAGCTCTCCGCTCAGAACGGAGACGTCTTTTTGGCTCCTGCCCCTCCTCGTGCCTTTCTTGTTATCCCCAAACACAAACTGGAGAGAAAATCGGGGGGCCTTCTCACTCTGGGCTCGGAGGAGATAGGCCTTCAATTCACGCAGCGCCCGAGGAAAGACAAGCCCATCCTCGAAGAGGTACTCGAAAGAGCGAGGGCTGATTCCAGATTCGCGGAGACGATCCGCAACCCACTGTTCGGCTGCCGGCAGATCAAGGCGGACCGCCGTCCGGAGCAGAGCCCCCTGGAAACCTTCCCGGCCGTTGGCTCTCGCGTCTTGCCAAGCGAGAGATTCCTCCCACAAGCCCTGAATGAGGGCGAGAATCTCCTCTTTCTCCCGAAGCTCCTGACCGGGAAACGAGACCGACGCGTCCGCGGCCATGGTCCGCGCGCCGGTCCATTCCCCCGCTCTCCGCGCGGCCTCCAGAAAGAACCGCCGAAGCTCCTGCCGTTGGGCGGGCAGCGCGTCCGGGCGATGCCCGAAATCTAAAAGCCACCAGTAGATCTTGATCGCCTGATCGGTATCGAGGCGGTACCATTGGGCCTCCTCCCGGAACCATCTCTGAAAGAAGGCCTGGGGATTCCACGCCGGGGTTCTGGCCCAAAGATCCCAGAGATATTCCTCGACCTGCCCCGACCCCTTCAGGGCGACCAAGCGCTCCCTGTGGAGGGAGTCCTCCTCCGCGCCGGCGGGGGTCCAAGTGGGCACGGGGAGGAACCGCGCCTCGGGATAGTGCTCGAAGAGATTCTCCGCACGGATGTACTTGTACCGGCTATGGTAGGCCTTTGAAATGAGACCGGGGATCGGCTGATCGCTGTAGGTGATCCCCTGAACCTCGCCGGCGAGTTTCGTATCCACCTCCTCCACCTTCCACCGGATGGCAATCCGGGAAGGGGTGGGGAGAACCACGGTTCCCCGCTGAATCGAGCCGATACTTTCCTGAGTCAGGGGGAGACTCTGCTCGACGGTTGTCGTGACCGCCTCTTCCAGATTGTCGAAAATTCCTGTCAGAAACTCCGTGACCGCCTCATCGTCGGCGCTCGAAACTCCGAGGACCTGCTGAACCAAACGCCCCTCACCCTCCAGATGTTTCTTTAGTTCAACGGTATCCTTCCCCACTATGATCACGGCGTCAGGAATCAAATCGAACTTTCCGAAGATCTGAGCGATACGCGGGAGAGTCGTTCCACTGTGCACCTGGATGTGCGGACGGAATTTAAGGATGGCCTGATGAAGCCGGTGAACCTGGTCCTGATCGCTGCCGAACACGAACAACTCCTGAAGACCGCTCCCCTCCGCGCCGGCGGCGGTGGGTTGGGAGGGAGGATCGTAGCGCCAGCCGTCACGGATAAGCTCTTTGGGCGTGATTCGCGTTTTTTCCTCAACGGGCTGCCCATTCACAACCTTGTGGACAATGACCGCTTCGCTTCCTTTTGTGGTGTCCGCTTCGGAAATGAGAAAAGCTTGTCCGTTGACGTCGTAAATACGCCCGCCTATCCGCACGCTTGGCTTCTTGAACGTCTCCGGAGCGGCCCTCCACAGCACGGCGGACAGCTGATTCTCATCCTTGCTTTGCTGGATCCATTTCGCCGCTTCTTCCAGGATGCTCAGCCAGGTTTTGCCCAGGGGGCTCTCCACGTCCAGGCCCGGGTCCAGTAACGGAAGGATCTCCCGCGCGATCTCGACCGCCGGGCGGTCCGTCAGCTGCGTCTGGATGCTCTCCTGCAGCATGGGGAGAATGAACTGCGCCACGGCCCGAGCGTCGTTCATCGTGATGAAGGCGAACTGGGCCGGTACGAGTCCGGCCCTGTCCAGCCACGCGGAGAGATTCGCCTCGGATTCCTGGTAGGCCTTTACCAAAAGATTGACCGCTTCCTGCTTGACGCCGTCCCGGTCGGGGAGGTTGCGCCAGCGCAGCCGCGCGATCCGCCAATCCTTCGGATTGCCGGCGAGGAGGGCTTTTTCCAGCATGGACACGGCCGGCGGGCTCTTCTGCTCAAATTCCAGCCACAGGGCCTTCGCGAACTGCTCATCCTTGGATTTCGGCTCCTTGAGAACATGCGGGATGATCCCTTCGAGCGCTTTCGCCAGGTCCCCGCCCGGTTTCTCGTTCCGGTCAATGGCGGGAAGGATCAGGTGGGCGGCCTGTTTCGGCTGTAAAGTTTTTACCTTCCTCTCCAAGTCCGGTTGGGCGCGGACCTCCGCCATCAGCGCGATCGCGTCGGCCTCTTCGGCAAAGGGCTGACCGGGGCGGATGTTCTCGGCCTTGGCCAAGGCGGCCTCGATCTCTTTCTCCTGACCGGGCCGGTGCAGCCGCCTCACCAGGAAATTCACCACGGTTTTCAATTTCCACGTCTTTCCGTTTTGCCGGGTTTCCCACCACCACCGGCGCCGGGCCGCGGGCAATTCGTTGGCGGGAGCGCGAATCACCGGATCGACGAGAAGGGCTTTGCCGAGCTCCGCATCCAGCAGTTCCGAGGTGTCGGCCGAAGGGCTGCCTCCGGAGGTCCCCTTCTTCGCCTCGGCATCCCGTTTTTTCTGCTCGGCTTGATCTTTGGCCTTCCCGATGGCGCCATAGACCCAGGACTTCGGATGCGCCTTCATCCCGATCGTGTAAAGGTGCTCCGCTTGTTCCCGGGTCTTCGGCGCGTGAACCAAACCCTGGAGGTGGGCATCCGCTTTGTAAACTACAATCCGGACCGGGCCGGTCTTCTCCTTGGCCGGCTGGACTTCCAGGATGAAGGCCACAATCCCCCGCCCTTGCTTGGGGAAGGCGAGGGGTCTCACCTTATCGGCCGAGAGAGTTCTTCCCATCAGATCCACCCAAGCGGCCTCCGCGGGTGAGTTGTCCAACAGATTTATGATCTCGTCATCCGCTTTCCGGGCGAGCACCTCATGGCCGCTGACCAAGACAAAATGAAGCTGGTAATCCTTCGCGATCCCTTCGATATTCTCCTGCAAAAGATCAGCCACTTTTTGGCGGTCCGAGGAAAGCCACTTGGGCTTCTTTTCCGCCTTCAAGAGGCCCGCCACTTCGCCCAGCCCTTTCCACCGGTTCCACAGCGCCGTCGCCAGGTAGGGTCCGTCCGGTGGCTTCGCGGCCTCCATCCCCTTGGCCACGTTGATGAATTCCTTGTCGTGCCGGGCCTTGAAGGCGTCGAAGTCGGCGAAACTCTTCTGCTCCGCTCCGGCGGTGGGGTTTAGTTTGGAGGCAATCTGTTCGGCGCCGGCCCGCTCAGGGCGCAGCGTGGATGTAGATGGAGTAGAGGTAGAGGAAGCGAGCGAGGGGGTACCCTGCCCCAAGAGAAAGGTGCCCGCGAGGAAAGCGGAGAAAAACCTCCGGGCAAGCATAGGACTAGACGCCGAGCTGATTGACCCGGCTGACCTGTT
This sequence comes from uncultured Planctomycetia bacterium, assembly GCA_964373055.1. Lineage (GTDB taxonomy): Bacteria > Omnitrophota > Gorgyraeia > 1-14-0-20-64-10 > 1-14-0-20-64-10 > JAUSCU01. The sequence continues at coordinate 25,215 of CAYJTM010000006.1, read as the reverse complement.
CCGCCATGTCGGCGGTGATGGCTCCAGTCTGCTCCACCCCTGCTGCGGCGAGCAGCTCGGGCAGCTCCTGGAGCAGGCCCGCGGCGGTCAGGGCGGTCGTCCGCAGCCGCTTGGGCTGGAGGCCGTCAAGGACATTCAGCCAATCGCCGGCCAAGCTCCATACCCGGTCGAGCGCCTGATCCCAGGATTCAGACGAGCCAGGAACGAAAATATTGTCCCCGGAGAAAGCTCGGTCGGTCAGTTGAGCCGTTTGTCTTTCATCAGCCACCAAGACCAAGATCCGGTGGACCGGCACGCCCGCCTCTTGAAGAACCTTCGCCTGCTCCGTCCCAGCCGCGACGGCCATGAAGGGAGCGTTGAGCGGAACCTTGGTGGACAGCCACGCGAGGCCGGCATCCACGACGAATCCAACTGCGGATTCCTGCGCCTGCTGAACCTCCTGCTCCACGCCAGCGCCGGGCATCCAAGGGTTATCGTCTATTGGGAATACCCCTCCAAACACACCCGCAAGGTTCTCATACTCAACCCGCGCTGCTTTTTTATTACCACTCTTTTCGATCCAAAAGCGGACTTTCTGGCTTGAGGTGGGAACCGTAGAAAGCACGTTGCGCCGAATTTCAGCGGGGTCTCCAAAATCTTCAGAAAACATAACGTTTGGCGCGCTAGTCAAAGGAACAAACTTATATTGGTTGATTCGACCCGCTTGATGAGCTTCCAGGATACTCCGGACCGCGGCGTCCACGAACATTAGCTCACCTTGCTCCACCCCGGCGTAGACGATGCCGGCCGGGATCAGCTTCACATCGTGCGTCCGGAACGCCGCGACGATCGCGGCCGCGTCCTCGGCGATCTGCGCCGCCGTGAAGCGGTTGTGCTTGAACATCGTATCGGTGGAGCCGGAACCGGTCACCGTGATGCCGCGAGTCAGAATGTTGCGGTGAGGCACGGGATAAGAAACGGAGAAGGAAAGCTTTTTCTCCGCCTCAAGCAGAGGCAGCCGCAATGACTGCGGCGAAGCATCATAGATCTCGTAGAACGGCGAAGCCGGGGCGCCCCACGGGAAGGGGCTGAGCTCGGCCGATCGGTCGTCCAGGCGGGTCACGGAGGTCACTTCCACAACCGCAACCTTGAGCCCCTGCTGTTCCAGAAGCTTGGCCGCCTCGAGGGTGTGGGCCACTGTCGCGCCGCTGGCCACCAAGGTAATGTCCGCCCGATCGGTTCCCGCGGGCTCCTTCCAAACGGTGACGCCCTTCTCGGGGGTCACGCGCACAGCTTGCGAGCGATCCAGGATCGGCCGAGGGCTGCGACCCAGGCGCAAGTAAGAGACCTTGCCCGACGTGAGGGCCAGCGATGCGTCGGTCAGCGTGCCGATGGCGTCGGAGGACTCGAACATCTCCACCCGGTTCCCTTCGTCGGTGAGCGAGTAGATCTCGGCCGGAGTCTGGACGGAGTACTGGCTGGTGCCGTCGGGGCCGGTCTCGCTGCCGCCGTGGGAGGCGTTGACCACCATCGCCAGGTTGTCCTGGGCGGCGTGGTTCAGGGTTTCCATCTCGTACGCAACGAAGCGGTCGAAGGTGCCGACCACCGGGAGATACCCCAAGCCGGTGGCGGCGATCCCCTCCGCCAGCTTGAACCCAGCCGTTTCCATGATCCCCAGCTCAATCAGCCGCCCGAAGGGAGTCCTCGGCGAGAAGATGCCGTGAACCTTGCCGAACTCCTTGAAGCTCTCGGAGTCCTGCAAGTCAGAGGGGCTCACCAGCACGATCTTGGTGGGATCCCAGAATCTTCCATTTGGCAGCGGAATCAGTTTCCGGAGGCTACCGAAATGGGTCCAGGCGGCACCGGACGCTTCCCGCGTGGCCACCGGTTTTCCGCCGGGCTGATAGGCAGGCAGCGGGATCTCGTTCGCCGCGGTCCGAGCGAGGAAGGCCTGTCCGCTCGACCCCATATTGCTCATATCGATCTCGGCAATCTGTTTCAGCGTCAGCTGACGGGTGCCAAGCTCTTGCCGGATCTCCTCGCCGATCTTCTCCAGGTCCGCTTCGATGTCGGCCAATGACCTGTTCTCGACGGCGATGCCCAGCCGCGGCGCGATCTCCCGCGTGGCCTCTTCGTACTGCTTGGCATCCAGCGCCGAGCCGTGGAATTTCGTGACACCTTCGCGGAATAGGTTTTCCGTCAGCGAAACGCCGCGGCCCTTGATCGTGTTGGCCAGGATGACGGTGGGCCTTCCGTTCTTGCGGGTCTTGGACTCGATCATCGCCCGCCGCAGCTCGGTGATGTAGCGGACATTATCGGCCAGCTTGTCGCCATCGACTTTCACGACGTTCCAACCGGCTAGCTCCCAGACTTCCGCCAGCTTATCGTAATCCAGCTGCGTGTACTTTTCCCGGTTGTAGTTCTGCTGGTAATGGTTGTAATCCACCACAGCGGTCAGGTTGTCCAAACCCAGAACGGGAGCCATCTGCATCATCTCGTAGATCGGCCCCTTCTCCATCTCCCCGTCGCCGATCACCGTGAAGGTGTGGAAATCCCGCCCGTCCATTCGGGCGGCCACCGCTATGCCGGCCGCCGCCGGGGCGCCGTACCCCAGCGCGCCCGTTGAGAAATCAATGCCCGGCGTAATGGAAAGGGTGGCGTGCCCCTGCGCGAAGTTCGCGGGGTCCTGGCGCAGTTGCTCGATCTCCGCGTTGGTCAGGATGCCGGCGTTTGCCAAAGCCACATACTGGATCGGCACGGCGTGCCCCTTGGAAAGGACCAGCCGGTCCCGGTTGAGCCAGCGCTCCTCCGGAGCGATGGCCCGGTCGTTCGGGTTGATCCGCATGACGTCCGGATCGTACAGGGTTTCCATGATCTCCACCGCGGACAGGGTCCCGCCCGGATGGCCGGACTTGGCCTTGGTGATGATCTGCAGGTCTTTCCACCGGCTGTACTCCGACCGGCGCGCGATCGCGTGGACCACCTGGGCTTCCGAGACGGCCCGGTTCGTCAGCCACTGGAGCTCGGGAACCACGTAGGCGGATTCCACGCCGGCGGCAACCTTGCGCAAATCGTCCAGGGTCGTCTGAAGCAGGTTGATCGCGCCCTGGAACGGAGTGATGAACTTCTCTTCCCCTTCCTTCTTCAGGACCAGGCGCATGAGGGTCTTCTCGGTCACCGCCGAGCCGGCCTGCAGCATCGCCCGGGCAATGGCCACCGCCTCCCGGGTAAAGGCCCGCTTCTTGTTGCCGGCGGCCGCTTCGAGCTCACCAATCCGGGCTTCCACCTGGCCCAGCCGGGCGGAATCCACCGGCCGGTTGATGAGCTGACTCCACTTTTTAGCTGCTTTCCCGGCCTGTTGCCAGGGGCTGAGGTGGGGTCCGGGGCTGGCCAACTGCGGGAATTTCGCCACCGCCGACGGAACCTTGCCCATATACACGTCCGAGAAGTAGCCGGTGAGGATGGAGGTGAGCCCCTCCCCCGCCGTCTCGCTCAGCCAGAACCGCTTCTTGACCACAAACTCCGCCCGGTTAAAATCACGTGCGGTCTCCGGGGGGACGTTCAAGATTCCGGTGCCGATCACCTGTCTGGCGTATAGCTCGCCCGGGTCTCCTTTAATCTTCATCCCCAAGCTGGACCAGATCGCCCCCTTAGCGTACGGTCCAAGCGCCTGGTGGATATCGTACATGTTGGCGATGGTGGCCGCGTGTCCGTCCAGCTCTCGTTGCGGATAGCCAGCCTCTTCCATCAAACCGCCCCAAAACTCCTCGAAGTAGACGGCATTCCGGCTGACGAACGGGGAGATCCGCAGGATATGCGCGGGGTCCTTGCGGGCTTCGTACGCGGCAATCGCCTCGGTGGCGTCGTCATCCGCGAAGGTGAGCGTCACGTTGAAATGGGCGTTGACCTCTCTGACTGTCGCGAGGCCGGCCGGGGAGTTCGGGACCTTCACCAGGATATTGGGGGCGATCTCGGCGAGATCGCGCGCCTGCTCCTTCATCCGGGTCGCCATCCACTGCTGCAGCTCCGGTACAGTCAGATCCTTATTGCCGGGTTGAGAACGGGCAAACTCCTCCCTCTCCAAGCGCGGGTCCACCTCGATAGAAACAAATTCCGCCTTTTGCGCGATCTTTCGGGCGAAGTACTTGGAGATCTCCCAATAGGCCTGCTCGCCGTTCACGCCCTGCTTGACCAGTTTGTCCAGCATCTCGACGACTGCGCGGGACTCCGCCAGCATCGACTTGATCAACGTTTGGGCCAGCTCCCGCTCGTTCTCCGGCTTCACGTCCGGCGAGGGCTCCATGGCCGCCTTGATCGCCTTGTAGACGGCCGCAGGCGGCTTCGTGGCCGCGTCTTCCAGCTCTTTCTTGAAAGCTACCCAGGAAGCCGCGTCCTCCTTCAGCAGGTAGAGTTTCTTGGCCCAGGCCTGACCTTCCGCGGTGTTCAGCGTGATCAGGTGCTGGATGTAATTGCCGGTGGAATAGGGGTTCATCGTGAACTCAGTGGCACCGCCGGCCATCGCGGCCTCAATCAGCGCGTCGCTGATGTTCTCGAGGAAATCGAAGCAGAAGATGCTGCCCAGCTCGATCGCCTTCCGCAGGTTGCTCTGCTCCACGCCGGCGCCGAAGCGATCCATCCAGTTGCCGAGGCCGTCATCGAAAGGAACAGCGGAGGAAGGACGGGTCAGCATGTAATCAATTCCCTCTCTGATGGCCCAGTTCTTCATCCAATCGGCGGCCTGAGGCCAGCCGATCGCTCCGTCTCCCCGGTAATCCACACCACCCAAAACCGGCATCGAATTCTTCTTGGCCAGCGCGATCACGGTCCGGACGTCGTCCAACACCTTGGCATGATGATGCTCGAGCCCGGCAATGTCGAAGGCCTGAAGCCCAATTTCCTTCAGATCCTTCATGAGACCCGGCAAAGCCGGCACCTTCACCTGCATCGTGAAGGTGGGGACCATGCCCAACTGAACCAAGAGGGCTACCGTCGTCTCGTAAGACGGGAAGTGGTACTTAGCAGAAGACAGCGGCACGGGCCCGATAACTTCTTGGCGAATCTTACTCGCCCGGGCGTTCAGCTCATCCGAGGAAGCTGTCGAACCCAACTGCTGTATCGCGGCGGCATAAGCCAACTGCCGATCGGTGATGTTCCGGTCCGGAGACAGACCGAGCACGCTGTTTAAATCAAACCCGTCGTTCAATTCCCTCTCGAGACGGAGCGCTTGATCCATGGCCCTCTCTCGTTTGGCTTTCTGGAATTCCCCGACCAGATTCACCAAACCCTGGGGCACCTTTCCATCGGCGTCCACCGGAACTCCCCACGCCACCACCCAGGCGGCGTCACCGGCCGCGACTCCGTCCTGCAGGGCCGCACGCAACGCGGTCCACTGCGCGCTCACCGGCGCCTTGAACTCCACGCCGAAGACCGGGCGCAATGGCCGCTTCACACCTTCGTTGACAATCTTGACCGCTTGAAAACCTTCCTCGATGTGCAGGAGGGTCTCATGATCCACCAGGAAGATCTCCCGCGCTCCCGCCTGATGGGCGGCCCAAACCATACGGGCCGGAGAAACCACGCCCGGAACAGCCGGGTAAGAAGCGGTGGAATGGACGTGGACGTACGAAGGCAGAGCGGGTCCGACGATCGGGATCGCGACATCCTGTTTTTGCAACTCGCGCAGTTTCCTCAGCGCGGCCAGCCGCACCGCCATTTTGGGAGAATCCAGCTCTGCGATCGCCTCGGCAACCTCCTGCTCCACGCCGGACTTGGCTTTGAATTCGGCCGCTCCGCCGACCGCGTTCATCACGCTGGGCTGATGGTAGAAATGGATCGTCCGTTCGATCTCGGCTTGCGCCATCTCGATCACCGTGGGAGGAAGCCCCCAGGTGAGGGCGTTCGGGAAGAGCAGCGAGTTAGTCGTTCCCTCCCCGGTCATCGTGTCCCGCATCGAGAACATGTAGCGGCCGTGCGCGCCCGGAAGCCATTCGTAGGCGCCCCAGTCCTTGCCGCTGGGATCCACCATAGACCAACCGATGTTCTCCTTCCAAAACCACGGGAACGGCCGCAGTGGATCCGCTTTGGCCGGCCGCAGCGCCTCCTTCTCGGCCTCGGTCTTGGCCGCCTTGATCGCCCGGTCCACCGCCGCGTCGTACATCCGGGCATAGAGATCAGCGACTTGCCGGATTTCTTCGTCGGTCATCGGGTGAGCGTTCCAAGCGGTCTGGGCCGCCGGCATTTGGGCGAGGGCCTTCATCGCTTCGGCTTTATCCACCGACATCAGGTAAATCACCTCCAACTGCTTGGTGATGACGTTCTGGAACTCGGTGGATTTGTTGGCGAAGATGACGCCGTAGTCCCGCGCCTTGGAAAGCTGCTGCGCGGAGAGGCCGCTGGCCGCGTGGGTGGTGATCCCGGCCCGGCGCGCAATAGGCAGTTGATTGATCTCTTGGTCCAGACGGGCCGTCAGAGCGTCCAGATCGGAAGCCACCCCTTGCGCCACTTCCTCCAGCGGACGAGGGTCCTTCTTCGCCTTCTGCGCGGCGGCCACCTCGGTCAGCAGGGCCTGCTCCGCCACCTTGAGCGTCTTTAAAATGTCGGCGGGGATCTTCCGCAGCTGGGCCAGCACAAAAGCACTCAAGCGAGCTTCCTCCTCTTCGGTCCGCTCGCCCGCCCCCTCAATCACCGTCTCAAAATCCTTCCCGATACCGGCGGTATCCTTGAAATGCCCGGCCGCCTTCCCCGCCAATCCGACATAGCCGTGGGGTGCTTTTTGGGCGATCGCCAGCAGGTCGGCCGGCAGCGGCTCTCCGTACAGGGTGGCCGCCTGCGCCGCGTACTGCAGGATGCCGGCCAGTGCCAAGCTGGGGTTGCCGGCGGAGGCGCCGTGCACGTTGCCGTAGCTGGGGACCACCAGGCCCAGCGGATAGCCGTGGGCCTGCGCGCTCACCCAGGACATCATCGTGAGATAGGAGAGCTCCTCCACCGTCTGCGGCTTGCCATCCAGCGCGTAGTCCGGCTCGATGTACCAGCGGTTGAACGGAGTCAGCGGGACGCCGTCGGCAACCAGCGTATCCACCACATGATGCAACCAGCGGTTGCGCAGCCAGTTTAGGCCTAGCGAGCTGGGCAGACCTTCGGCCACCGGACTACCGTTGTAAGTGGCTTGGAGGAGCCCGAAGGTGGCTTCGTCGATCACCCCGGTCTGGGCGATCGCCTCACCGGCTTTGAGCATCTCTCCGCGCGCTTTCTGGTTGATGAACTTGGTCTCATCCTGGAGGTTCGCCGAGGGCCAGCCGGTCGTCAGGTTCTCCCAGTAGGCCCACAGGAACGGCTCCAGCTCCGAGGCGAAACCGGCCACATCCTTGATATTGTCGATCCGGTGATGGTCCTTCTCGTAAGTGAATTTGAGAGTCCTGCCCGCCTGGGCCACGTCCCGGGCGACATTCGGCTGCTCCGCAAGCCACGAAGCCGTGGCGCCGATCCCGCCGCGGCGGACAATCGCGGAACCCAGGTTCGCGACGGAACCGACCCCGCCCTGGTTGCCGTAATCCCGCTCCGAGGCCAGCGCGTCCACGATGTGGTAGGCCAGCGGCACGTCTCCAGCCAGGAAAGCCCGGATGAACGGCTCGAAGAAGCGGGGGTTGTTCCCCTGCCGAGTCGAGGGACGGATGAACTGGCGCTTGTTTTTCTCGCCGCTGTCCTTGAGCGCCTGCAGCCGGGATTCATAGACGTCCCGCTGAGCCACCGGACGCCATTCGGGGAACCGGGTATTGATGAAGTGGATGGGGTCCAGGAGCCCGACGGAGAAAAGAGTCTCTCTCGAGAAGCTCGCGGAATCCACGACCCCGACTAACCGGTAAGGGCTTCGGTACTTCCCGAGATCGCCGGCGGCGGGGATCACCACCTGAAGCTCCAGCACCACGCCCTTTTCGTAGCCCCGTTCACCGTCCAGCAGAAACTCCAACGTGAGATAGGTTTCGCCGTCCTTCTTGATCAGGGAATCCCAGAAGACCTCGTACTGGTATGGCCCGCTGGTCTGACGACCCTGCTTGAGCTTGCTGTTGAGCGCGGCTTTCTTTTGCCTCACGTCGGAAAGATCCACCGAGGCGGCCACTCCCTGAGCCGTTTCCACCACATCCTTCAAAACACCGCGGACGAACCCGTCCAGCTTCTGCTTCTGGAGCCGGGCGTAAACGTACCGGGCCGGGTTGAAATAGGAAACCGGAGGGAGGTTGTGCGGGGCGCCCGGGTCTTGGGCAATCAGGCGAATCTGGTCCAGCATTGCCGTATGGGTGGAAGCCATCTGCTTGGCCAACGCCCGCTCAAACGTCTGGGCGAAGACCTCCATGTCACCCTGGCTGAGCAGCAACAGCCGGCCAAAAACCTGCTGGAACTCCTTGGGGCTCTTGCCGAGGGCGGCGTTGAGGATCTTGGTGGCCTGGCCCTTCGCGGAGGAATCGCCTTCCAGCAGCTTCTTGGAAAGTTCCGCATCCTTGCCCGTCAGCTTCGGCAGGTAGCCGATCACCGGTACCTGCTCCACGCCGGCGGCGGTAGTGACAACCGGAATGCGGTATCCGTCCAGCGAACCCCAAAGGAATCCGCCTTCCTTCTTTTTTGAATTGGAAGCGAAAACTAAAGAATAGACCGTGGAAATACCTTTTTTCTGCCGCACTCCTTCCACATGGAACGGCAATCCGAGATCCGTCCGGCCGTCCGCCAGGAACGTGTAGGCGCCCGTCACCGGCTTAACCACCTGGCGGGAGGAGAAGAGAACCTTTCCATCCCGGATCTGCTCCCAGTCGTCAGGCCGCAAGACCTGCATCTGCGCTAAGACGGTTTCATTCCAGTCATAACGGCGGGTGAACTCGCTCTTGATTTGCTCGCTCACAACCCGAAAGTTGGCATAGCTGCCGTCCGTGTTGAAAACGCCGGCCAGGATAGCCATATAGACCGCCTCGGTCATCCCCGACCGCCTCAGGAAGAGGCGGACGCGACCGTCGTTGACCCCCAGCACCGCGGCAATGGAGGGAGCCACGGTCCCTGCCTTGACCCGGTAAACCTGCATCCCTTGATAGGTCTGCTGAAGCGCGGCCAGGGCCTGAATGTCGGCATCGTCGCCGGTTAGGATCGTGACGTCCATTTTGTCCAAGTGAACACCGTTGAGCTCCGCGACGCGCCGGGCCAGCTGGTCCACCGGAAGTTCCGGATCAAGGAACTCGTCCACCGTCTTGGCGCCGTTGCGCTCCAGGGCCGCCGATTCCAGCGCGGGGTTGATGTGGGTCGCCACCATCAGCGCCCTGGCCTCATCCGGAAAACTCCCGAACGTCTCGGCGCCCAGCCCATCCAACTGCATGGAGGAGGCTCCGGGCTCTCCGAGCACAAAGGCGGTCGTGTGCTCAACCACATCGGAGATGGTCGGGGTGCGAACTCCTTTGCGATCCCCGCCCTTGGCGCCGGACGGCAAGCCGCCCGGCGTGAGTCCCTTGGTCTCAAAGTTGACATGCACAAGAAGCAGGCCTTTCTCCTTCGCGACCAGATCCTGGACATCCTGGGCTCTCAGATCAGACCGGTCCACGGCCTTCTTTTTATTGACATCATCGAGGCCGCGGCCCGATCCGAGCAAATCCTCGAACACGCTGACGACGCCGATCCACTGCGTGGCCAGCTGGGGATGGGGAATGTTCGAGGGTTTCAGAGAGGCGATGGCCGCCTTCCCGGCCGGGACACGGCCGGACAGGAACCGGCCGGGCAACTGGTAGTCAATGTCATGGGCAACGGGAAGAGCGGCGATCTGAAGCTGCTCCACGCCGGCGGCGGCTATCGGAAGAGCCAGGCGGGGATTCGGCACCCGGCCGGGCCGCTCCGGAGCGGCCGGCGAGGCAGGAGTGTCCGAAGACAAGAGGGCTGTGCGCAGCTTATCCTGCTGCTCCTTCCCCTCCACGCCGGACTGGCGCAGGGTCCTTCGGCTGAGCTCAGGACTGGCTCCCGCCGGGGCGGACCAGGTGGCGAAGGAGGTCAGGATGAGGACGGCAGAGACAACCGAACGAAACGTTGATGCGCGCATTGGATTTCTCCTGTTCATTGTGTGGTATACTTGGTTTCAGAATAATTCAGAAAATGGAGGAATCGACCATGGTAGCGACCGCGCCACAACTGGTAAGACTCCGAGGCCGGGGCCAATTGACCATCCCGAAGGGGCTGCGAAAAGCCCTGAAGCTCGACAAGGAAAGAACCTTGAACGTTTTTTCCATAGGCCGAAGCCTTATCTTCACCCCCAAGAAGCTCGCTCGGGCTTCTCTCGCGAAGGAATTCCAACGGGAGATGAAAAGAAAAAACCTGACCTTGAATGACCTGCTGAAAGAGCTTCGGGCGCAGCGGCAGCGATACGCCCGCGAGCGGCATGGCCCCTGACCGCCTCTCGACCGGCAGGCAGGGTTGGCGGGTCTTTGTCGACACCAATGTTCTCATCGCGGGCCTCTTATCGCAAACGGGTGCTTCTGCCCATCTCCTCGATCTGGGTGACGCGGGGGACATCGATCTCGTCCTGACCCGATATGTTTTGACCGAGTTCAACCAGGTCGTCACCAAAAAATTCCCCCACGCAACCGAACGCTATTACGCTTTCCTGAAAGACTTCCGTTTCGAGCTGCAAGCCGATCCCCCGCAGACTAGGGTGCGCGCGGCGGAAGCCGCCATAACCGATCCCGGAGACGCTCCTATCCTGGCCGCGGCCAAGTTGGCATCGGTGGATTACTTGGTCACGCTGGATGTCCGCCATTTCCACACTCCCCGGGCGCGCGCGTACCTGCCCATCCCCATCCTGACGCCGGCCGAATTCCTGGCCGTTTTCCGCGACTTCCTGGAAAACCTCTAAAACATCGGTACCAGGTACCGAATGGTGCTCGGTACCTGTGATACACTTAAATGCATGAGGCATTCTGAGTCGATCCAAAAGATCCGAAAGAGATTCCACAAGGAATGGCTGCTGATCGCCGTTGATCGGATGAACAGCAAGACCACCACCCCTGTGGCGGGGAGGGTTTTGGCTCATTCGCCTCGCAGAGAAGAAGTCCATGACGCCATGCTTCAACGAAAGGGCCTCGCCCTGATCACCTACTCTGAAGATCGGCTTCCTGCCGGATACGCGGTCGCTTTCTGAAGCGTGCCCCGCAAATCGATTCGTTCGTCCGGCTCGTCGCTGCTGATCGTTTACGCGTACTTCAAGGGAGCGCGAGATGCAAAAATCCTCCGGATGGTCTCGACACAGGAGCCACGACCACCATCATCCCTCCCAAAGTGGCCGCGGCTATCGGCTGCGATCCGGCGAAATCCAAACGGCGGATCAGCATCATCACGGCGAGCGGACTGGAATATCTGCCCCTGGTTAAGATTCCGCTGATGGCCTGCATGGGGCAGCCTGCACGCAACTTGTCGGTTGCTTGCCACGATCTCCCGCCCGACAGCACCGTCGATGGCCTGCTTGGTCTTGATTTCCTGCGCCACGTTTCCGCCTTTCAGAAGTTTCGGCAGAGCATCCTCGCCCTTACCCAAGAGTAAACCAGGCCCCACATCCTAAAGTTTACGTGGCCTGGATAATCGCAAAGGTACCCTGTTGAGTTTGGATGAATGAAATCGCGTTGATCTCCAATACCTGCCCGTTTTTCCTGGCCCAGTCGGCCAGCGCCACAATCTGCAGCAGCACTTGGCCCAGCTCCTGCCCGCTGATCCGCGGGTCGGCCAGCACCGGGCGGTAATCGCCCGCCGGCACCCACTCCGGCACCGTCTGCCGGTTCACCACCTGGTTGTTCAGCAGGAAGACCGCCCCGGCCAGCGGAGGATTATTGGCCAACTGGCGCCGCGCGGCCTCCAAACCAGCCGAGTAGGACCGCACCAAGACGGTCTGCGGAATCCCCTGGGGAGATTCCAGCCCCGCCTGAACGAACAGCTCCATCGCCACCGGTTCCTGTGAGGCGGGAACCGGAACCACGGCGAACCTCCGGCCGTTTTCCTGCTGTAGGACGCCCAACCGCCCGGCGGCCAACACCCGCTGCACCAGCGCTGCCTGATCCTGCTCCACGCCGGCGGCGGGGGACGACGCTTGAGCCCGGGCAAGCTGATTGCCCGCGTTGATCTGGGCAATTTGGGCAATCTCATCCCCTGAGCGATCTCCTTCTCGAAGAGCGGCCGCGGCTTGTATCTGCGCGGTGGAAACCGCCGCCCGAGCTTCGACAAGCTCCTGCGTCTCCGCCTCCGTGCCGGCGGAGAGGATCTCGGCCGCCAGGTCCGGCACCGCGCGCCCTTCACCCACCAGCAGCAGGTAGTCCTCCACAACCCTCTTCCGGAGGAAAGCCAGATTTATTTCCCGCCGGAAATCCACCTCCAGCTCCAGCTCATCCCGGCTGATCTGGGCCAAGAGGTCGAACACCTGGTCCAGCTTCGGCTCGATCTCCGACCGGCTCTTCCCGAACAGGCCAGTCAACAGCCGGGAGACTTCTCGGTAGATCGGTTTGATGCCGGGATTGATCCGGTAGGTGCCGGGCGCCGGGCCCGCCGGCTCCAGCCGCCCTTCGAATTCCCCTGGTTTGGTTTCACGCACCGGCGTCAGGTAACGCAGGATTGAGGCGATAGAGAAGGCGGTGCTGTTCCAATCCACCCCCTCTTTCGTTTTCAAGTCATGGATAGTCCCGAAGCTTCGGTAGACCAGCTTCTGGACGACGTTCTGCCCGATGAACTCCAGCCGCTGGGTGATCTTCGGGTTCTCCAGCCGCGTCATCCACTCCTCGTGGAACCGCGCGGCGACCTTCCCCTTGATTGAAAGCTCCGGACGGGCTTGAATCGCCGGACCGACGGCAGAGGCGAAGTTCCGCTCCAGCAGCGCTCTCCCCACTTCGTTTTCGGCCACATCCCGCGTGGATGTGAACCCGGACAGCAGCCAGGGGAGCTCCACCAGGTGGGCCCAGTTGGCGATCCGGAGCTTCCACTCCAGGTAGGCGTTGATCGCTCCCGGCTTACGGAGGATGACCACCCCGGGAACTTCCTCCATCTGTATCGGAAAAACACCCTTCAGATCTTCCAAAACAAAGGAACCCAGATACTGGGGGGCCGGCTCGGCGCGGGGGACAACCTGGTCATTAGGATCCTCCACGACGATCGTGTCCACCGCCGAGTTGTGGAACGTCACGTTGTACCCCAACCATTTCTTAAAGAGGGCCTCGTCCTGCACGCCGAGGGGCACCCCTTCCACGAGGGCCCGGAGCTTATCTCCGTTGCGCGGTACGTTGTCGGTGTTGATGACCGAAACGGGATGCTGGCCGGGATGCTTCTGATAAAGGCGGTAGAGGAATTGGGCCGCCTGCGCGATGGCGGGGTTGTCCTGCTTGAATCCCCCCTCGGTGATCCCCACCGCCAGGAACTCAATGGGCAGCTCCGCGTACCGCAAAAAGGCCTGGGCGCCCGTTTCCTGCTCGGAGCGGAGAACGCCCAAGCGGGAATCCGGTTTCAAAGAACCCGCCCCCACGATGATCTTGCTGATTTCGCGCAGAACAGAGTCTAGGGCGGCGGTCACGATAAGATCCTTGCCGTCGTCCCGGTTGAGGGCCCGGGCCACATGCTCCCCTTGGGGCTGGAGCAGCACCGCGAGGCGCCGGGGGCCGATTCCGTTTTCGTTGAGGTACCCGAAGACGCGGTGGAGCAGCGCGGAGCGGAGGAACCGCCCGCCGCCGATGACCGCGATCCGGGTGTCCCGCTTGATCTCCGCCTCCGAGTACCCACCCAGCGGCTGGAATCCCATCCAGGATTGCTCCGTGCCGGCGGCCGGAAGCCCGACAAGCTCTTTTATCGAACCAATCAGGCGAAGAAGCAGCTCCTTCTTTTCCATCAAACGGGAAATATCCGGCCGGGACAGTTTGTAATCCTGAAAAAGATAAGTTGCGATATCCAGCTCGACATCTCCACCCGTCAAAAACGAGGTGGTTTCTATGTGGTCCGAATCGATCCCCTGCGAAGAGACCCACCCGATCAGCTCCCGCAGCAGCACTGGAGCAGCGGCTATTCTCAAAGCCAGTTCCTCGTTGAAACTCCGATCTTCTGGATCGGATTTTTGGGGCTTGGAATCCGGCCAATAGATGTTCGGGACTGTCTCCTTAAAATCTAGGGCTGCGGCTTTTCCGTACCGGAGCTCTCTGTAAGATTCTAAAAATGGAAACGCCTGGAGAAATTCGTACAGCTCGTGCGGTGTAGCCCTGGGCAGCCGCTTCGAATACAGCGCCAGGACCTCATTTGCCATGTAATACAGACGATTCAGCTTGGCCAAAACCTCTTCCTCCGTCCCGGCGGCGGGCGGATGTTTCGCCAACCACACCGCCGCAAGGAATTCCAGCAACGGTTCGCGCGCGAGAATGCGGGCGCTCAAATTGAACGCTCGAGCTGACCGAATATGCTCCTTTGCCCGATCAACAACAATCGGATTCGGCAAAATCGCTCTTAAGGCCGATTCGCTCTCCAAGTCTCCTATGGCCTTTTGTGCTTCAGCCACGAGTTTTAAGATGTCCATCTCCTCAAGAGACTTCCGATAATCAGCAAGCGGCTGCTCCATGCCAGCGGCGGTGGGCTGGAAGCGCCAGCCCGCCAGCTGCCCGTCGGAAGAGATTTTGACGATTCCCTCCGCTTCAAAAGAGATCCCCGGATTCTCCCCTTCCGTTACCACCGGCAACAGCGTTGCCTTGAGGAAATCCGTCTGGAAAACGAAATGGAGCTGTCCATCCGGGGAGATAAGCCGCCGGCCAATTTTCAGATCTTCCAGCCGGACCCGCCCCTCCGGGACAACGCCCAAGCTCCTCAGACGGCCGGCGGCGGATTCCAAGTTCGCGCGAAGCGGGCCCAAAACATCTTCCCCGGCTTGCGCCGCTTCAGCGCCTTGCAGAGCCGCCTGGGCCAAGTCGTACTCCGCCCGCGCCAAACGAATTTCCTTCGAGTCCCCCAGCAGCGTGGCCACTTGCTTCAGGCGGGGAGCCAGGTGCGCGGCGACCAGTTTTTCGAGGTCATCCGGGCTGCCCGGCTTCGGGATAAAGGCGGTGAACCGGCCGGGGATGGGGGGATCCGCGTCCGCCGGCGGACTGGAATACAGGATCACGGGCGCGGAGGGATCCTCCTCCCGGACAGCCGCCAGGACATCCAGCCCCGTGCCATTCAACAGATTGTAGTCGGTCAAGGTGAGAGTGGGATGATTGGCACGGGCCCATTCAGCCGCCTCGGTGGCCGACGCGAAAGCGAAGACTTGGGTCCCCCCGATCCCATAGCGGCTCACCGCCGCCCTGACGATCCTCAAGTTCATATTGCGCAGCATTTCATCATCCTCGACGACCAGGATCTTGGCCTCCGCGGGTTCCACTTGCTCCATGCCGGCGGCGGCGAGGCGGCCCTGCTGATGGAGCTTAAGGATGGCGGCGGCTTCCGCCGGGGTGACCGGGCGGACCTTCTTCGGGTCATTCACCGCCAGCGTCACTTCCTTAATGGCGCCCACCAGCACGAGACCGGTCTTCATCCCGCTCTGGATGTGGCCGAAATCCTTACCAACGAGGATCGGGACCGCTTCCGCCACCTGGGCCTCGACAGCCGGCCAGTCCGCGGAGGCAGCATCCGGGATCTCCCGCAAGAGACTTCTCGCGACGGAGACCACGCCCCGGGTGCCCAGCTTCATCCCTTGGGCGGCGGTGAGCGGGTTCCCGTTGTAGACCACGGCGCCGGTGCCGATGTAGGCCTGGGTCTGATTGATGTCCAATGAGGTGTCTTTGATGCCGGCCACCAAACCGTCCGTCACGAGAGCGGAAACCACGGCCGCGGGGATGTGCTGCCCTTTTTGCTTGTGCAGCATCGGGATGTTGTAGAGCACCAGCGGCCGGTCGATCTTCTCCACGTCCCGGAGCTGGCGCATGAGTTCGCGGATGTGAGAATCAATCTCTGCCGGGTTCTCCAGGTAGTAGAGCGGAATGTCGACGAAAGCGTCCGCCCCGGCCCGGTAGGCAATCCCGGCGTTTTCGACCACCTCTTCCGGGGAATCCCCCGTGATGTTGGTGAAGACGATGAGCCCCGCCTGCTTGGCTTCATACGTGAGGATCTCGATCGCGGACTGCCGGAGCGTCTTGTCCATCGCGAAGAACTCGCCGGTGGTGCCGACCGCCAGGATCGCTTTAACCCCGATTCTCTTCAGGTGCTGGAAATAGGTGCGGACGGAATCCCGGTCCACCACCACCTTCCACGGATCCCGGCTGAGCAGCTTGAACGGCGTCACCACCGCCGGGATGCTGGTCTGCGGGAAGATGCCTTCCGTGCCGGCGGCGGCTAAGAGGGCCGCGCGCAGGTTCTCCTGCTGCTCCTCCGCCTCCACGCCGGACGCGCGCAGGGCATATGCCGGGGCGGAGCAGGTGGTGAGGGAGGTCAGGATCAGCAGGGCCGAAACAGCGGAGCGGAACATCAGACCTGCAGGCCCAGAATATTCATCACGTTATCGAGCAGAGCTTCTTTCAGGGTGAGGGGCTTCCAGGGGAAAGGCCGGAGCCACGTCTCGATCTGCCACAGCAGGAGCGGGCGAGACCGCTGGGAAAGAACCATTTGGACCTCCGTCGCGTCCGAACCAAGTTGGGAGTCGGAGCGGGCGAACTCCACGGCGCTTTCCACGCTGTCAAACTCTTCCAGAGGAAGGATGGCCCCTTCCAGGTCGGACCGGATCTCCAGCAGGATGCGGCGCTGTTCCCAAGAGCCGACGATGATCCGGGCCTGCACCCCTTCCTCCGGCAGCAGCAGGGCGAGGCCGGCATTCTCCGGGCGGAAGATCAGCTTGTACAGACTGGTGGGCGCGTTCTTCAAACCGCTCTCAGGCCTGGCATCCCCGCGCGCCAGACCGGCGGCCGGCTGTCGCGCGGCGGAAGCCGGGGCCGCGAACCGCCGGGCCGCGGGCTCGAACGGAAGAGAGATCCGGTCGCCGGTCGGCGGCAGGACCGGGGTGACAGCCGTCCCCCTCCTGCCCGCCTCCAACCCCGCCTGCGGGGCGGCGCCGGAAGCCGCGGAAGCCGCGGAACCGCCGATAGGACGGAACTGAAGCTCTCTCTCTGCCGTATCCACTTGCACGCTCACATTCCCTCCGGCGGAAGACTGCACCAGCTTGAGGAGGGCCGCGCGCAAATCCCGCTCAACCTCCTGGGCGATGGAAACCTCTCCGGCAGCGGTTCGCTCCACCGGGAATGTGCCGGCCACATTTCCCCTCACGTTCAAGACAGCAACCGTATCCAATTCCCCCTGCCCCGCCCGCCGAAGGATCATCTCCATCAGCCCGTTCACCCTCTGATCAGCGCTCTCTGTGCCGGCGGCGGTGGGCTCTCCGGCCAGTTCACGAACGGCTTGCTGGACCTCAGCAAACGACAAAACGTGGTGGAACACCGTCAACACCGACCCCCGGCGATTTGTTCCTCGATTGGCAATCGTCCGCTCAATTTCAAGCGGGCCGCCGGTCGAAGGCCGGTGGCGGACCACGGCCACGCGGAAGGGATGACGGGACTCCTCAACATAATGCACAAGGATTGAAATCGCCCAGGAGCCCTTCCCATCCAGGCGGGAGAGGGTCGAGAGCAGGTATTGCGTTTCGCCGGGGTTCGGGCGATGCGCCGCCGCCAGCCCGTGTGATTCTTCCACCAGGAGGTTGACCGCGTTCACCATCGTCGCGAGGGTCTCCGCTTCCACGCCGGCGGCAGAGCGGCGAGCGACAACCGCCCGGTCCAGAGAAGTGAGTACGGTGTTCGTCAACGAACCGAGCACCGTGTCCTTTAAAAGATCCCCGGCCGCGACCAAAGCAAGCCGGTTCCCGTTTTGAAGCTCTTGAATTTGAGCCGCAGTGACGGGGCTGCTGATTGGGGAAGAGACAAGCCCGGCGGGAAGATTTGTGCCGCCCAAGAAACCACCCAACACGCTCAGTTGGGATTCTTCCGTACTCACAATGAGGATCGAGTCGAACACCCGTTCCTTAAGCAAAGAGTGCGCGTCCTGGAAACTTGTGGCAACCGTTGCAAAGACCGTAGACCCCAGCAGGGGGGAACCGGGCGCTTTGAGTTGCTCATGTTCTCTCTCAACACCCCAGTCGCTTATGTGAGCGGTCAAAGTCGGATGTTGGATTCGGGGAGCCAGCAGCACAACAAGAAGATTTTCTATCCCCGCCTGCTCCGTGCCGGCGGCAGTTTCACGCGGGCGGAGGACGATCTTCCCGTACAGGCGGTTTCCGAACAGGCCGAAGATGGAAAGGTCGTAAGTTAGATTCTCCCGGTCCTTAAGAAGCGGGACCGCCTGCTCAAAACCCCGCGAGAACTCCTCCTCCGCGTCGAGCTGAGTGACGGTGATCGCCGCCAACCGCGCCGTCGGATTGTCCTGATGATAGATTTCCAGTGATTCCCAGTTGCCTACTTCCCGAAGCGTTTCCAGAAGACCTGCCAGGGAGAGGCCCGTCGGCGAGTCCAGCGCCTGCGGCCGGCCCGCGAGGAGTTCCTCCAGCCGGCGGTCCAACCTCAGGGCGGCCGGCTCGAGAAAGTCTTCTAGCTCCATTGGGTGCTGGACGTGCAGGAAGAGGTTGCCGTTATCCAGCTCACGCAGGACGATGTTCGAGCTCTCTTGCAGCACTTTCCTCACTTCGAGAAGGGTCTTCGGGGTGCCGCTGCCGGAACGGGCGGCACCATCGGAACCGAAGACCCTGAGCGGCACGTTGTAATCAACGGCCGCCTGGACAAGATCCAACGACGCCCGCTGGGCATTCTCCAGCGGAGTGGGGACCGCCAGGACCGCCGTGGCAAGGATCTCCCCGATCTGACCGCGCAGGGAGGGATCAAAGCTATTAGGTCCCTTATCCTTACGCAGCTGGTCAAATTTCACGTCTACACCATCCTTCAGTTCACGCAAAGCGAGAGCCCAGCGCCCAGCGGAAACCGGGCGGGCCGCCATGGCCTCCCGGACACCGTCCGTCTTTGGAAACTCCCCGAGCGCTTCCTGGAACTTCGTCTCCCCCACGATCTCCTCGTACTGTTCCACCAACTGGACAATCCCCCAGGTCCAGCGCGGCCGGCCCGGATCGGCGGGCGGGGGCTCAACGCGCACCGTGTGCGTTTCCACAATGCCCAAGGAAAGGCGGTCCACGTTGGCATACTGGGCGATCTCCGCCAGCACGCCTTCATTGTCCAAGAGATCCACCCGCGTGACGGTTGTGTTGTACGGCGCGGGCAGCTGCACCGATTCGACTCCGGGTGGAAGGTTCAGGAGCCGTTGCTTCATCTGCCCCAGCGTGAGCTGCTCCGCCCCGGCGGCGTCGTTCGAGGCGAAACGGATGATCTTTTCAGCCAGACGTGAGGCATCCTTCCATGGCGAGAGCTCACCTTCCCCGAATTTCCACGTTACATTAGCTAAAGAAAACAAAATGCATGCCAATCGGTGCGTAGGAGAAAAGTCCTTCGCCGACGGACCAGTGAGAATCCAGCCACGAACGGAATAACCTTCGCTATAGTTTTCATAGTTGTATTCCACATCTAATCTCTTCCGTAACGTTGCCAGCGCATCCTCCATCGAGGGAAGGACCGATTCGGGGAACAATTGCGTCAACTCAGGATCGGTCGTGATCAGCCGAAAATGCCGGAATAGATTGGAGAAGACTTCTCTGTTCTTCTGCAAGCCTAGAAGAAAGCCCAATATCTTGAGCTCACGAGCGCTTTTCTCCACGCTCGACGGACTAAACAATGCCACTCCTGGAGACTCCTTGACCCGGCCCGCCCATCTTGTCAACTCTTCGACAATTTCCTGCTCCTCCGCGCCGGCGGTGGGTGAAGGGATTCGTCCTTCGATCCTTCGACTCTGCTCAGGATCAGGACGAACGGCGGAAAGCGGTTCCTGCGGGAGCACTCCGGCGGCGCTGGCGAGTTTTACAAGCTCTTGTTTGAGTTCCTGCTCGACGACGGTTTCTTGGGCTGACTTCTGCTTGAGGGCGAACGCGGGAACGGCGGAGCTCAATAATAGAGGAAGGAGCAGCAGCATCGAATGCTTGCGAAAGCTTCGATGCAACAGTTTCAAAAGCCGGACAGAGTAAGGCCTTTGTCGGGTTGCCATGGTTTTATCGGGGAGTTCAGACTAAAAAGTGAACTTGCTCAAAGTGTATCTGAATGGAACCTGGATTGTCAAGAGCATCCTTCAAAAACTCAATCACCATTAACATCCTTCGACTCGGCCGCTCATCCAACTTTTCCGATCGTCCTGAGCTTGTCGAAGGACGAAGGAGAGCGGCCGGCTCAGGATGAACGGTCTCCCATGCTAGGACGGACATCCATCGGCTGGCCTAGGGCCGTGTCCGCTTCCTCTATAGGGGGAGCGGCGGTCAAGAGGGTCCGGTCCCAGAGGGCCCGGCCGCCGTGCGTGACGAACCGGATGCCGGCTACCTGGGCCTCTTCCAGCCCCATGTCCTCCGCCAGGATCTCCAGCTTGGTCCACTCGCCCAGCTCAGGCAGCGGCCCGTAGTACCAAAGCTCTTGCCCCTCCTGCGGCTTGAAGACCTCCTCTTCCCCCTCCCAGTAAACGCCGACCTCGTCGCCGGTGGAGAGCTGCAGCTTCAGCGCGATCCCTTTAGGCGGATCAGCCGGGTCCAGCCAGACCTCCTGGGTGATCATGTGGCTCGCGGTGATCGGGATCGGTTTTTCGGGGGAATAGCCGTGCGATTGGATCCCCTTGGCCGGCGGATGGCCGTGGGAAAGCTTGCCGTCGGAGAGCTCCGCGGTCTCCCAAATCCAAGTCCCCTCCTGAGCCGCCCCCTTGGGAAGCTCGTCATCGAGCAACAAAACATCGGTACCGGGTACCGTTCCGGTACCTGGTACCGGGCTGGTTTCGGGTGCCGGCTCGGGGGCGGCCCCGGTCAGCAGGAAGATCGCCAACAGAGTCAACCAGAAAAAGCGAGATTGCTTCGGGCGCTTCGCGCCCTCGCAATGACGGCTAGGCGTTTTGCGTCTCCCGTTTCGAGAACCGCAGGGCGGCGGCGATGATGAGGACGCCCACGATCACGATGCCCCAGCGCACCATCGGCGCGGCCTGATGGGCCAGGATCAGCGGCACCGACAGCATCGCCACCATGTTCATCACCTTGATCATCGGGTTCAAGGCCGGGCCGGCGGTGTCCTTCAAGGGATCGCCGACCGTGTCGCCGGTCACCGAGGCCTTGTGCGCCTCGGAGCCCTTGCCTCCATGCTGCCCGTCCTCGATGCATTTCTTGGCGTTGTCCCAAGCGCCGCCGGCGTTGGACATGAAGACCGCCAGCAGCTGGCCGGAGAGGATCGCCCCGCCCAGGAAGCCGGCCAGCCCCGCGGTGCCGAAGGCGTAGCCGACGACGATCGGGGTCACGACGGCCAGCAGAGCCGGGCCGATCAGCTCCTTCTGCGCGGCGGCGGTGCAGATGGAAACCACCCGCGCGTAGTCCGGCGTCTTCGTCCCCGCCCAGATCTCTTTATCCCGGAACTGGGCGCGCACCTCCTGAACGATCAGCCCCGCCGCGCGGCCGACCGCGTGGATGAGGAGTGAGCTGAAAAGGAACGGCACAGCGCCGCCGATCAGCAGGCCGATGAAGACAGTCGGCTCCGCCAGCGTCAGCGTGGCCGCCACCTGCTCGTAGGTCTGATGGAGGATGGTGCCGATGTCGGTGATGTAGGCGTTGAACAGGGAGACCGCCGCCACGACCGCCGAGGCGATCGCGATCCCCTTGGTGATCGCCTTCGTGGTGTTGCCGACGGCGTCCAGGTCGGCCAGCGTCTGGCGGGCCGGCTTATCCAGCTTGGCCATCTCGCCGATGCCGTTGGCGTTGTCGGCCACGGGGCCGAAGACGTCCATGGAGATGTTGTTGCCGGTGAGTGTGAGCATGCCGATGCCGCACATCGCCACGCCGTACGCGACGTACGTGGGGTTCGTGCCGGCGTAGATCAGCACCGAGGCGAAGATCGCCAGCGCGATCGCGAGAATCGCCCAGACGGTGGACTCGTAGCCCACCGCGATCCCGGTGATGATGGTGGTGGCATGCCCCGTGGTGGTGGACTTGACGACCGACTGCACGGGCCCCTTGTGGGTCTCCGTGAAGTGCTCGGTCAGCCGGTTCACCGTGAGGGCCAGGAAGATGCCGACCATCGTGGTCCAGACCGGCCGCATGTCCAGGCCGGCGATGTTCAGCGAGATCCAAGCCGGCAGCTGGGCCGACTCCGGGAAGCGCAGGTAGAAGAAACCCATCGCCGTGAAACCGATGATGGAGACAATGGCCGACAGCATGAAGCCGACGTTGATCGCCTTCATCGCGTCACGCACCTGGTCGGAGGTGCGGACCGCGTAGGTGCCGATGATCGAGGCCACGACGCCGATCGCCCGGACCAGCAGCGGGAAGATGACCCCCTTGTGGCCGAAGGAGGCCCAGCCGAGGATCATCGCCGCGACGATCGTCACCTCGTAGGACTCGAAGATGTCGGCCGCCATGCCGGCGCAGTCGCCGACGTTGTCCCCCACGTTGTCGGCGATCGTCGCCGCGTTGCGGGGGTCGTCCTCCGGGATCTCTTTCTCGATCTTGCCAACCAGGTCGGCGCCGACGTCGGCCGCTTTCGTGTAGATGCCCCCGCCCACCCGCATGAAGAGGGCCAGCAGCGTGCCGCCGAACCCGAAGCCGAGCAGCACCTCGTAGGCCTTCTCGCCGTAGATCATGAAGATCATCGTGCCGCCCAGCAGCCCTAACCCGTCGGTGAGCATGCCGGTGATCGTGCCGGTCCGGTAGGCGATCTTCAAGGCCTGGCCGAAGCTGGTGCGCGCCGCCGCCGCCACGCGGACGTTGCCCCGCACGGCCAGGTTCATGCCGACGAACCCGACCGTCGCCGAGAAGACGGCCCCCATCAGGAAGGCGCAGGCCCGGCCGATGCCGATGTGGGACTCATGCGCCGTGAAATAGAGGGCGCCGGTCAAGAGCAGGATCAGGAAGGCGATCGCCTTGAACTGCTGGACCAGGTAGGCGTTGGCGCCGGACTCGATCGCCTTGGCGATCTCGATCATCTTGTCGGTGCCGCGGCTCTCGCTTAAGACCTGGCCCACCAGGAAGCCGGCGTAGAGCAGGCCCAGCACCGCCACCCCCAGCACCGACCAGAGCGCCCCCTTCTCCCACACAGAGAACACAGAACTGGTCATAAACTGAAAGTATTGAAACTCATTCACAGAAGACACAGGAAAAACCTCCTATACGTGGAATGCTTGCTCCCTCTTTGATCCTACGGATACGATGGAAATCCTGACCCCCAAAAGCTCCTCGAGCCGTTTCAAATAACGGCGCGCCGGTACCGGCAGATCCTCCAGTGAACCGGCCTGGCTCGTGTCCGACAGCCAGCCGGGATGCTCCTCGTAGACCGGCTCCATCTGCGCCCATCGGTCGATGTTGGCCGGCGGCGTCTCATAGACCGTCTTCCCCAGCCGGTACGACGTGCAGATCTTGATGCGCGGAGAGTCGTCCAGCACGTCCAGCTTGGTCACCGCGATCTCGTTGATGCCGTTTAAGATGACCGAGTGGCGCACCAGAACCGCGTCGAACCAGCCGCAGCGGCGCGGGCGGGCCGTCGTGGCGCCGAACTCCTTGCCCTTCGTGCGGATCTGCTCCATCAGCGCCGGCGGGAACTCCGTCGGGAACGGCCCCTCGCCGACGCGCGTCGTGTAGGCCTTCACGACCCCGATCACCTGGTCAATCCGGCTGGGCCCCACGCCGGTCCCCACGCAAGCACCCCCGGCCGTGGCGCTCGACGAGGTGACGTACGGGTAAGTGCCGTGATCAATATCCAGCCAGGTGCCCTGCGCCCCCTCGAACAGGATGGACTTCCCCTCCGAGACCGCCTTATTCAGGAAGATCGGCCCGTTGATTGCGTGCTTGGCCAGCTGCTGGCCGTACTTGCGGTACTCGCTGTAGATCTCGTCGAACTTGAGGGCCAGCGCCTGGTAGACGCGGGAGAAGAGGATGTTCTTCTCCTCGACGTTGATCGTAAGCTTCTTCCGGAAGACCTCATCGTCCAGCAGGTCGGCCAGCCGGATGCCGACGCGCGCCGCCTTGTCGGTGTAGCAGGGCCCAATGCCGCGCCCGGTGGTGCCGATCTTGCCGGCCCCCACCTTTTGCTCCTTCAGCTTGTCCAGCATCCGGTGGTACGGGAAGATCAGGTGCGCCTGGTCGCTGACTCCGAGGTTTTTCTCATCCACCTCGACGCCCCGGCCGCGCAGCATCTCGATCTCCTGCAGCAGCCCGGCCGGGTCCACCACGACGCCGTTGCCGATCACGCAGTAGATGCCCGGGTGCAGGATGCCGGAGGGGATCAGGTGCATGATGAATTCCTGGCCGTTGGCCACCACCGTGTGCCCGGCGTTGTTGCCGCCCTGGAAGCGGACCACGATGTCCGCCTTCCCGGTCAGCATGTCAATGATCTTGCCCTTGCCCTCGTCGCCCCACTGGGCGCCGACAATCACGGTGTTAGGCATCAGGTCAGAGCTTGATCAACTTCGCGTAGAGGACGCTGGGCACCCGGCGGATCTCCTCGATCAGCTCGGGCGGCGGCACCTGGTCCAGGTTGAACACCATCAGCGCGTCGCTGCCCTCCTGCTTGCGGCCCAGCGTCATCCAGCCAATGTTGATCCCTTTGGAACCGAGGATCGTCCCCATCCGGCCGATCATGCCCGGCTTGTCCTGGTTGCGCACGATCAGCATGGCGCCGGAGGGCACGGCATCCACGTAGAACTCGTTCATCCGGACGATGCGCGGATCCGAGCGGGTGAACAGCGTGCCGTGGATCTCGTACTTCATCTTGTCGGTCTCCACGACGGTGGAGATGAGGTTCGCGAAGTCCTCCGCCTCGGTCGCCTTGATCTCGGTCACCTGGATGCCGCGCTCCTTGGCGATCAGGCCGGCGTTGACGTAGTTCACCGACTCCTGCAGCGCGGGGGTGAGCAGCCCTTTGACAAAGGCGTTGGTCAGCGGCGCCAGCGGCAGGCGGACCAGCTCCCCGACGTAGCGGATCTGCGCCTGCTTGACGTGCCCTTCCACCAGCTGCCCCTGCATGATCCCGATCTTCTCGATGAGCTTCAGGTACGGCTCGATCAGCTTGTAGACCTGCGGATCCACCGAGGGGATGTTCACCGCGTTCCTCACCCCCTCGCCCAGCAGGAAGTCCC
>CAYJTM010000005.1:0-31225 GCA_964373055.1 uncultured Planctomycetia bacterium | reverse complement strand
CGCTGGAGGCCGCGATGGAGGAGCGGCTCCGGCGCTACCAGCAGCTGCGGCAGATTGCCAACGCGTTCAACCTGAACCTCACGCTGGAGGACCTGCTGGACTGCATCGTGCCGGCCGCGGGGGACCTGGTGCGGGGGGCCGATCATGTGCTGCTGTACCTGGCGGAGCCGAAGTCCCTTCATCTGGAGCTGCGCAAGGTGTGGCGGCGGTCCGGGGCGGAGACCATCAAAGAAAAACATGGGGACCCCTTCGACCAATGGGTTATGCGGCAGGGGCAGCCGCTGCTGGTGGAGGAGGCGGGCCGGGATTTCCGTTTCCCGGAAACGACGGTCCGGAAAGCCGGGCGGGCGTTCGGGGCGCTGCTGGCGGTCCCGCTGATCACGGAACACCGTTTCCTGGGGGTGCTGCGCCTGGAGTCGGCCAAAGCGCACGGCGTCGGGCCGGACGACCTGAGGCTGATCCGGATCCTAGGGGACCTGGCCTCGCTGGGGGTGGAGAACAGCCACCTCTACACCCGCATGGCGCAGCTGGCCGTGACCGACGACCTGACCGGCCTGGCGGTGCGGGAGCATTTCCGGAGGAAGATGTCGGAGGAGCTGAGCCGCGCGGCCAAGGCCCACATCCCCCTCTCGGTGCTGCTGATCGACATCGACCGGTTCAAGGTTTACAATGACAGCCTCGGCCATTCCGCCGGGGACAAGCTGCTCCGGCAGATCGGGGCGCTGCTGCTGCAGGTCCGGCGCCCCGGGGATTTCGCCGGCAGGTTCGGCGGAGAGGAGTTCGCCTGCCTTTACCCCAGCACCTCCAAGGAAGAGGCGCTCCGCCGGGCGGAGCAGATCCGGATGAGGGTGGAAGCGACTCCCGTGGAGCTGCGCCGGGAGGTGGCCCGGATCACCGTTTCGATCGGCGTCGCCGGCTTCCCGGCGGACGCAAGCACTGTCGAGCAGCTGCTGCAGGCCGCCGACCGGCGGCTTTATCACGCCAAGCGCAGCGGGCGGAACCAGGTATGCGCCGAAGGATAATCCGCGCCGTGGCCCTGGCCGGTTGGGCCCTCTGCGCCGGGGTTTCGGCGGCGGCCCCTCAGTCCAGCGGTCCTTGGGTCAGCGCGATGGTTCTGCCGGTGGCGGCGGCCGGGCTTTCCTGGCGCGGCGGGCGTGGGCGCCATTGGGCGGCGGCGAGCCTCCTTGTTTGCCTGTGGCTGGTCTTTCGGGGGGTGCCCGCCTGGCGCCTCGTGGGGGCCGCGACCGCTTTCATCGCCATCGGGATCCTTTGCGTGTGGAAGGAGCGCTCGTTCCGTTCAAATCTGCGGCGGCAGGGGGAGCGGGCCAAAGAGCTGGAACGCCAGGCCGTGCTGCAGGAAGAAGAGAAAGAGCGCCGCCGCCTCTCCATCCAGAAAAAGGAAGAGGCGATCGGAGAGATCGGCGAGCTGTACCAGCTCTCGAAGCGGTTCCTCGCCACGCTGGACTGGGAGCAGGCCCGGCAGATCGCTGAGGAGGCGCTGGCCCGCTGGATCCCGACGCTGCGGGGGGAAGAGAGGGTCCGCACCCTGCGCCGGCTCCGTGAACTGGTGGAGGGGGGCCAGGTTTCGGTGGAGGCCCTGATCCAGGCGATGCCGTTGGCCGGGACCGACTTTCCTTCCCGGGACCGCTGGGCGATCGTCAGCGGCCAGCTGGCGCTGGGGCTGCAGCGGGTGGCCCTCTACGGCCAAGTCCAGGAGTCGGCCACGCACGACGGCCTGACCGGTTTGCTGGTCCGCCGGACCTTCCAGGAGCGGCTGCAGGAGGAGGTGGAGCGGGCGCTTCGGCAATCGGCGCCGGTGACCTTCCTGATGGTGGACCTGGACCGTTTCAAACAGGTGAATGATACCTATGGCCACCTGGTGGGGGACGTGGTGCTGCGGGAGGTGGCCACGCTGATCCGCGGTTCCGTCCGGGAGATGGACTTGGTTGGGCGCTACGGAGGCGAGGAGTTCGGCGTCCTGCTTCCGGCGGCGGACCGGGAACTGGGCATCCAGATCGCCGAACGGATCCGGCGGACGATTGAGTCAACCCCGATCCGGGCCTACGACGAGGAGATCCACGTGACAGTCTCGGTGGGGGTGGCCCTGGTCCCCTTGCAGGCCTCCGAAGCGGAGGAGCTGGTGGAGAAGGCGGACCAGGCGATGTACCGGGCCAAGGAGATGGGGAGGAACCGGACGGTGCTGGCGGAGTGAGTGTTTGTATCGGGGTGGACATCGGCGGGACCCAGGTCAAGATGGGGATCGTTCGGGGAGGGCGGGTGCTTGCCCGCCGGTCGTTCCCGACCTCCTCCATATCCTCCGGCCCCAAGGCCCTGGAGGAGGGGATTGTTTCGGAACTCCGGGGTCTGCTGCGGTCATTCGGCGGCGGTGTGCAGTCGGCCGGGGTCGGGGTGCCGGGTCTGGTGCTCTACCCGCGGGGGATCGTCCAAACCTGCGCGAATGTCAGGGGATGGAAAAACATTCCGCTGCAGGCGCGCCTGCAGCGCCGGCTGGGGATGCCGGTGCGGGTGGACAACGATGTGCACGCGATGACGCTGGCCGAATGGCGTTTCGGCGCCGGCCGCGGCGCCCGGAACCTGGTCTGCGTGACGCTGGGGACCGGGGTAGGGGGCGGGTTCATCCTAAACGGGGCCCTTTACCGGAGCCGGTTGGGGCCCTCCGCGGAGATCGGCCATGTCGCGGTGGGAGGGAAGGGTCCGGCCTGCGCGTGCGGCGGGGCCGGCTGCCTGGAACGGTACGTTGGGAACAAGGAGGTCCTCCGGATCCTTCGCCGGAAACTTCAGGCCGGCAGGAAAAGCCGGATCACCCGGCTGGTGGGGGGACGCTTGGACCGGATCACCCCGGAAACCGTGGACCGGGCCTGCGAGCTGGGGGACCCTCTGGCGATTGAAACCTGGGAAGAGGCCGGCAACAAGATCGGGTTGGTCCTGTCCAAGGTGGTGACCCTCTTGAGCCCGGACCGAATCGTGATCGGGGGTGGGATCTCCCGCGCCGGACGCTGGCTGTTCGGGCCGATCCGGCGGACTCTCCGGGATCGGGCCATGCATCCGCTGGGCGAGATCCCGGTGGTTCCGGCACAACTCGGGATATCGGCCGGTGTGATCGGCGCCGCGCTGCTGGGCCAGGAAGCTCTCCGAAAAGGTGAAGGGTGAAGGGTGTAGGGTGTAGGGGAAAGGCGGAAATCCGATGGTTTTTGATCGGCCTTTTTCTTTTTACACCCTTCACCCTCCACCCTACACCAGCTTTCTCCGCGGAGAAGGAGCCGGTTTCCATCAAGGGCGACAATGTGGAATACTTCGACACCCTCGGCAAGGTGGTGGCCACCGGAAACGTTGAGGCGGTCTATCAGGACTCCAAGCTGACCTGCGATCGGGCCACGATTTACATGCAGACGAAAGACGCCTACCTCGAGGGCCGCGTTCGGCTCATCCAGCCGGATGGGCTGCTCAAAGGGGAGGAGATTGTCTATAACTTTGAGACCCGCAAGGGGACCATTCTCGAAGCGGAGGGAGAGGCCGGCGAGTGGCGCTCCAAAGGGGACCGGGCCGAGAAGATCTCCGCGGAGAGCTACCTTCACCGGGGCGGGTACCTCACCAGCTGCGATTTCGAGGAGCCCCACACCCGCATGCGGGCTCGTGAGGTGCGTGTTTTCCTGGATGACAAGGTGGTCCTGAAGAAGGTGGTGATGCAGATCGGATCGGTGCCGGTCATGTACCTGCCTTCCTACACGCACCTGCTGGACGACAAGCGGCCGCGCGTGACGATCATTCCCGGTAAAGATAAGCAGTGGGGCCTCTTCCTGCTGACCTCCTGGCGCGTCTACCTGAACGAGAACCTGCAGGGGCGTTTCCATGTGGATTTCCGGGAGCAGATGGACCTGGCGACCGGGTTCGATCTGAACTATCGGCTGCCGGTCGGTGGGCGCGGGCTTTTCCGCAACTACTACACGCATCAGCGGGACTTGCACCGGGAGCACTTTTGGAGCGACTTGTTCAGTTCCGACCCGGGTGATCCGACCACCGAGCGGGAGCGTTACCGGTTCCAACTGCAGCACATCTGGGAGGTGGACGACACCGCGAAGATGACGCTGGAGTACAACCGGGTCCGTGACGGCACGGTGGTCAAGGATTTCTTCGAGAGGGAATTCGAGCAGAGCACCGCTACTGGGATCACCTACCTCCAATTCATCAAGACCTCCCCCTGGTTCGGCCTCTCTTTCCTGGTCACCAAGCGGGTCAACCGGTTTGAGACGCTCACCCAGTCGCTGCCCTCGATCTCAATGGGTGTGCGGCCGTTGGAGCTGCCGTGGCTCCCAGACCTGGCCGGTTTGATCAACTGGCTCGACAGACGGCCGGACCGGCCGGATGAGGGGAACAATCTGGCGAAATGGTCCTACCTCTCTTCCTATAAGTACGAGCATTCGAACGTGGCGGACGCGGTCAATGGAACGGAAAACGCGATGGATTCCTTCGATTCGACGCACGAGATCTTCCACCCGATGCGGCTGCTGCGGCGGCTCAACTTCCGGCCGTTCTTCCGGTTCCGCCAGGCCAGCTTCTCCCGGGGGAAGACCGACTTCTCTCCGCAGTTTCGCCAGGCGGGAGCGGTCGGTTTTGACCTAAACAGCAAGCTCTTCCGGGTGTTCGACGTGAACACGGATCTCTGGAACCTGAACATCCGCCGCCTTCGGCACCTGATCACGCCCGGTCTCAGTTACCTGTATCAGGGCCAGCCGACCATCAACGCGGACAAGCTGCTGCGGTCGGACGGCCTGGTGAAATCCAATACGATTTCGCCGAGCCTGGAGCAGAAGCTCCAGACGAAGCATTCCAACCTGCCGGGCGGCGGCACCGAGGATCGGGTCCGGTTCACGACTTCCATGCCGTACAACATCGAGGGGCCCGATGGCCGGGGCGGGGAATGGCAGTCGGTCAACATGAACCTGGAGGCGCTTCCCTATCCCTGGCTCCGGTTCCAATCGGACGGGGAGATTGATCCTCACATCGGCAAGTTCACCAGGATCAACGCCGATCTGATCCTCAATCCGGGCATCGAGAAAGGACAAAGCGCCCGCAGCGTCGCGGAAATCACCGAGAAGGAGACGGGCGAGGTGAAGGAGCTGCCGTGGGCGGTGGGGTTGGGTTGGCGCTACCAGCGCAACACCAGCGCCCAGCTGACGTTCGAGACGGAGTTCAACCTCGGGCGGAAATGGCGGGCCGGGATCTACCAGGCGTTCGACGTTAAGCGGTTCGTCACCGAGACGAGCACGACAGGAGACCGGACCGTCAAGAAGATCTACACCTTGCCGGAGTTCGAATACCGTTTGCGCCGGGACCTGCATGAGTGGACCGTGGAGCTTCTCTACAACGTGCGGCGCGGTCAGGGGGAGACGGTGCTGGTGCTGTTCCGCTTGAAGGCCGCGCCGGAACTTCCGTTCGAGTTCGAGCGCAACTACCACCAGCCGAAGGCGGGCCGCAACTTCCCCAGGAAGAGGTGACCCCGTTAGATATTCACTCTCACCGGCTGTCATCCATGTGGATTATGTTCTTACTGAGAGAGATCGCGATCATATTG
Organism: uncultured Planctomycetia bacterium; assembly: GCA_964373055.1. GTDB lineage: Bacteria > Omnitrophota > Gorgyraeia > 1-14-0-20-64-10 > 1-14-0-20-64-10 > JAUSCU01. Next base: position 25,632 of record CAYJTM010000005.1, on the reverse strand, counting down.
AGAAAAGGTATCTAACGGGGTGATATAATCGAAAACTTATGAAAATCTGCGTTGTGGGGGCCGGCCATGTGGGACTGGTGACCGCGGCCTGTTTCGCGGAGATGGGCCACCGGGTGATCTGCATGGACCAGGACAAGAAAAAGCTGGCTCAGCTTCGCAAGGGGAAGCCCTGGTTCTACGAGCCGGGGCTGGCGGAGCTGGTGGTGAAGAACCTCCGGAAGAAACGGCTCTCCTTCACCGAGAAGATAGCGGAGGGGGTCCGGAAGTCGGAGATCATCTTCATCGCGGTGGGGACGCCGCCGCTGTCCACCGGGGACGCGGACCTCACGGCCGTGGAGCAGGTGGTGCGGCAGATCGCCCACGCGGCCGACGGCTACCGGCTGATCGTGGAGAAGTCCACGGTGCCGGTGGAGACGGGGAAGCGGATCAGGGAAGCGCTGGAGATGATGCACCGAAAGAAAGCGCCGGTCGAGGTGGCTTCCAACCCGGAGTTCCTCCGGGAAGGGTCGGCTGTGTATGATTTCTTCCATCCGGACCGGATCGTGTTCGGCGTGGAGTCGGCCCGCGCGAAGGAGCTGCTGGAAAAACTGTACAAGCCGTTCAAGGCGCCGGTTGTGGTGACCGACATCGCCAGCGCCGAGCTCATCAAGCATTCCTCCAACGCCTACCTCTCCATGAAGATCTCCTTCATCAACGCCGTCTCGGTGATCTGCGACAAGGTGGGGGCGGACGTGGAGATGGTCGCGCGCGGGGTGGGGATGGATTCCCGCATCGGGGCCTCCTTCCTGGAGGCGGGGATCGGCTACGGCGGGTTCTGTTTTCCGAAGGACCTGGAGGCGTACATCCGGATCGCGGAGAAGATTGGGTACGACTTCAAGCTGCTCAAGGCGGTCAAGCAGATCAACGATGACCAGAGGAAGGCGCTGGTGGAGAAGATCAGCCACCTGCTCTGGAACCTGAAGGGAAAGAAAATCGGTCTGCTCGGCCTCTCCTTCAAGCCGGAGACGGACGACCTGCGGTTCGCTCCCTCCCTGGAGATCATCGCGGCGCTGGAGAAAACCGGCGCCCTGATCCACGCGTACGATCCGCGGGCGATGCCGGAGGCCAAGCATCTGCTGGGGCGGAAGGTGCAGATGGCGAAGAACCCCTACGCGCTGGCGCGGGAGGCGGACTGCCTGGTGCTGGTGACCGAGTGGAAGGAGTTCAAGGAGCTGGATTTCGCCCGGATCAAGAAGCTGATGCGCCAGCCGGTGCTGGTGGACGGGAGGAACCTGTACGACCCCGGGAAGATGAAGAAGCTTGGGTTTAGATACGTGGGGATGGGGCGGGGAACCGCAACGTAGGGGATGCCGACGCCTGTGGCCAAAGAACAGCAGCTCATCGCCGGAGTTCAGATCAAGCCGCTCAAGGCGATCCCGGATGAGCGGGGCCGCTTGACCGAGATCCTCCGGGCGGATGACCCGATCTACGAGCGGTTCGGGCAAGTGTACGCCACCACGGCAAAATTCGGCGTGGTGAAAGCGTGGCACTACCACAAGCTTCAGGCGGACCACTGGGTCTGTCTTTCCGGCCGGGCCCTCGTGGGGCTCTGGGACGACCGTACCGGTTCCGCCACGCGCGGGCTGACCAATGAGTTCTGGATGATCCCCGAAGATCCCTTCCTAATCAAGATCCCGATCGGCGTTTATCACGGCTTCAAAGGGGCGGACCCCTCCAAGGAAACCATGATCCTAAACATTCCCACGGTCCCTTACAACTACGCCACGCCGGACGAGTACCGCCACGACCCGTTCGACCCCGCCATCCCGTTTGATTGGACACGATGAGACAACACGAGTACTCCGGCCGTCATTTTGCGGTTGGGAGGGTGGCATGAAAGGCGTCATTCTCGCCGGCGGGCTCGGTTCCCGCATGCGCCCGCTGACCAACGTGACCAACAAGCACCTGCTCCCGGTCTACGACCGGCCGATGATTTTCTTCCCGCTGCAGACGCTGGTGGATGCCGGCATCCGGGACATCCTGATCGTGACCGGCGGCAACAGCTCCGGGGATTTCCTGCGCCTGCTCGGCAACGGCGCGGCGTTCGGGTTGAAGCACGTCAATTACACCTACCAGAAGGGGGAGGGGGGGATCGCGGAGGCGCTGGGGCTGGCCGAGCATTTCGCCGCCGGCGACCGGATCGCCGTGGTGCTGGGGGACAACATCCTGCAGGGCAACATCACCTCCCACGTGCGGGCCTTCGAGCGGCAGCCGGAAGGGGCCCGGATCCTGATCAAGAAGGTGCCGGACCCCGAGCGGTTCGGCGTGGTGACCTTCAAGAGGGGCCGGGTCGCGGCGATCGAGGAGAAGCCGAAACGCCCCAAATCGGACTACATCGTGACGGGGATCTACCTCTACGATCCCCAGGTGTTCGACATCATCAAGACTTTGAAGCCCTCCGGGCGGGGGGAGCTGGAGATCACCGACGTGAACAACCGCTACATCGAGCAGGGGCAGATGACCCACGGCGTGCTGAAGGGGTTCTGGTCCGACTGCGGCACGTTCGACTCGCTTCTGCGCGCCAGCCAGTTAGTCGCGAGGAAGCGATGAAAGACAGCCCACCCCCGTTCACCCTGAGCTTGTCGAAGGGTGAAGGGCCGTTGCGGATCCCTTCGTGCTTCGACAGGCTCAGCACGAACGGTTTTGCACGAGTCGTGTTGTGAAACTCCTCGTCACCGGAGGGGCGGGGTTCATCGGCTCCAACTTCGTGCGCTGGATGCTTGCCCGCCGGCCGCAGTCCCAGCTGGTGAACCTGGACAAGCTGACTTACGCCGGGAACCTCGAAAACTTGAGCGGGCTGGAGGGAGACCCCCGCTATCGGTTCATCCGCGGCGATGTGGCGGATCCGGCCGCGGCGGAGCAGGCGATGGAGGGCTGCGACGCGGTGGTCCACTTCGCGGCGGAGACGCATGTGGACCGCTCCATCCGGGACGCTTCTGACTTCCTCCGCACGAATATCCAGGGGACTTACACGCTGCTGGAGCAAGCGCGGAAGGCCGGTGTTTCCAAGTTTGTGCTCGTTTCGACCGACGAGGTCTACGGCTCCCTGTTGGAAGGGGAGGCGACGGAGGAGAGTCCCATCCGGCCGAACAGCCCCTACGCGGCCAGCAAGGCGGGGGCGGACCACTTGGCGCGGGCGTACCAGGTGACCTACGGCCTGCCGGTGGCGGTCGCGCGCGGGTCCAACAACTTCGGCCCCCGCCAGTTCCCGGAGAAGTTCCTGCCGCTGCTCATCACCCACGCGATGGAGGATGAGCCGCTGCCGATCTACGGGGACGGCAAATACGTGCGGGAGTGGATCTTCGTGGAGGATTTTTGCGAGGGGATCGCGCTGGTGCTGGACAAGGGGGAAGGGGGCCAAGTCTACAACATCGGTTCGGGCGACCGGCGGGTGAACCTGGACGTGGTGGAAATGATCCTGGAGAAAATGGGGAAGCCCCGCGCGCTGGTCACGCACGTCACGGACCGCCTGGGACACGACCGCCGCTACGCGATCTCTTCGGACAAGCTGCGGGCCCTGGGTTGGGCGCCGCGGCACCGGTTCGAGCCGGCGCTGGAACGGACGATCGAATGGTACCGCTCCAACGAGGCCTGGTGGCGGCCCCTAAAGAGAAAAACGGTGGAGGGTGTAAGGTGAAGGGTGGAATGATTTTAGGTTTCCCCTCCACCCTACACCCTTGACCCTTCACCCTGGTGAGGATCCTGGTCACCGGCGCCACCGGCTTGCTGGGGACGCAGCTTGTCCGGCGCTTGAGCGGTGCCCATGAGCTGGCCGGTTGGGCCCGGGGGATTCCCGGGCCGGTCGCCGGGGAGAAACTGGAAAGCGTGGATCTGACCGACGCCCCCGCCGTTCAAAGGGGGTTGGAGCGGGTCCGGCCTGATTTGGTGATCCACGCGGCCGCGATGACCGATGTGGATGCCTGCGAGCGGGACCCCTCGGCCGCCCACCGGATGAACGCGGAGGCGACCGGGACTCTGGCGGCCGCCTGCTCCGCGGCGGGGGCCGCGCTGCTGGCGGTCAGCACCGATTACGTCTTTGACGGGGAAACCGGGCGGCCGTACCGGGAAACGGACACGCCGCGTCCGGTGAGCGTTTACGGCGCTTCGAAGCTGGAGGGGGAGCGGCTGGCGCTGGAACGCTGCTCCCGCGTGATGGTGCTGCGGGTGAGCGGGTTGTTCGGCCCGGCTCGGCGGAACTTCGTCCGCGTGACGGCGGACCGGTTCCGGGCGGGGGAAACGGTTCCGGCGGTGATCGACCAGCTCATCTCCCCTTCCTATACGGTGGATCTGGCGGAAGGGATCGCCCGGCTGATCGCGCTGCTGGAGAGGTTTCCTGAGGCGGCGGCGGAAGGCGGCTTGTTGCACGGGATCTTCCATCTGGCCAATCGCGGGTGCGCCAGCCGGCTTCGGGTGGTGGAGGAGATCGCGAGGATTGTCGGGAAGCCCGCCTCCCTGATCCGGAAGACCTCTTGGGCCGAATTGGGCCGGCCCGCGCGGCGCCCGGCCCGCAGCTGTTTGGATTCCGGCCGGTTTTCAGAAAGAACAGGGGAAAATTTAAGACCATGGGAAGAAGCGGTTCAAACATTCCTGAGCAGCTGACGGCCAAGATCGAGCGCGGCTCCGCCCGCGTCGGGGTGATCGGCCTGGGGTACGTCGGCCTGCCGTTGGCGGTGGAGTTCGCGAAAGCCGGTTTCCGGACGACCGGCATCGACGTGGACCCGGGCCGGGTCAACCAGCTCAAATCGGGCCGCTCCTACATCACCGACATCTCCAGCCGGGAGCTGTCCGGGCTGGTCAAGCAGGGGGTCCTTTCCGCGACCACCCGCTTGGGGGTCCTCAAAGAGCTCGACGCCGTCGTCATCTGCGTGCCGACCCCCCTCCGAAAGAGCCGGGACCCGGACATCTCCTACATCGTCAGCGCCGCCGAGGCGCTGGCCAAACACCTGCACCGCCACCAGGTGATCGTGCTGGAGTCCACCACCTACCCGGGCACCACGCGCGAGGTGATCCTGCCGATGCTGGAAGCAACCGGCTTGAAGGTGGGGAAAGACTTCTTCCTCGGGTTCTCTCCGGAGCGGATTGACCCGGGCAACCGCCATTACGGGACGCGGACGATCCCCAAGGTGGTCAGCGGCGTCACGCCGGCCTGCCGCCGGGTGATCGAACTGCTGTACGAGCGGATCATCCAGAAGCTGGTTCCGGTCTCCTCGACCGACGTCGCCGAGATGGTGAAGCTGCTGGAGAACACCTTCCGGGCGGTGAACATCGGGCTGGTGAACGAGCTGGCCCTCATGTGCCATCGCCTGGGCGTGGATGTATGGGAGGTGATCGAGGCGGCAAAATCCAAGCCGTTCGGCTTCATGGCGTTTTATCCCGGCCCGGGCCTGGGTGGACATTGTATCCCGATTGATCCGCTGTACCTCTCCTGGAAGGCCCGTATCGTCGGATTCGAATCCCGCTTCATCGAGCTCGCCTCGCAGCTCAACGCCGCGATGCCAGAGCATGTGGTCGAGCGGACCGCCGAGCTGCTCAACCGGAAAGGGAAAGCGCTCAAGGGGGCCAAGGTGCTCCTGCTCGGCGTTGCCTACAAACGGGATGTGAGCGACGTGAGAGAATCCCCGGCCCTGGAGATCGTGCAGCACCTCGCCCGCCGTGGAGCGCGGGTCCGGTACCACGACCCCTTCGTTCCCTCGTTCCGAACGGACGGGCTGCGGCTGCGGTCGACGGCGCTGACCCCGGCGGCGCTGCGGGCGGCCGATTGCGTGGTGATTGTGACGGATCATGAGGCGCTGGACAAACGCCTGGTGACGAAGCACTCCCGCTTGATCCTCGACACCCGCAACGCCCTCAAAGCCCAAGGTCTTCGCTCCTCCAAGATCGTCCGGCTCTAATGGGGGTCCCATTTTTGGATCTCACGCGGCAGACCGATTCTCTGCTCCCCCAACTGCAGCGCGCCTGCCGGGCCGTGATGGAGCGGGGTGAGTTCATCCTGGGGAGGGAAGTCCGGCGGTTCGAAGAGGAATTCGCCCGTTCCTGCGGGGCCCGCTTTGCGGTCGGGGTGGCCTCCGGCACCGACGCGCTGGAGCTGGCGCTGCGCTCGCTCGGGGTCGGGGCCGGTGATTGGGTGGCGGTCCCTTCGCTCACCTTCCTGGCGACGGCCGACGCGGTCCTACAGGTGGGGGCCCGCCCGCTGTTCGTAGACATCCATCCGGCGACCTACACGATGGATCCCCTCGATTTGGAAACCCAAACACGGCGCTTGGGCCCCTCCGCAAGGAGGCGGCTCAAGGCGGTGATCCCGGTCCACCTGTACGGGCATCCCTGCGACATGGATGGGATCCGGGCGGCTGCCCGGCGCCACCGTTTGGCGGTCATCGAGGATGCGGCGCAGGCGGCCGGGGCTCTCTGGAAGGGGCGGCCGGTCGGGAGTTTTGGGGATATCGGCTGCTTCAGCTTTTTCCCGACCAAGAACCTCGGCGCTTTTGGAGACGGGGGAGCGGTGGTGACCGGCTCCGCCGGTCACGCGCAGCGGATCCGCTCGCTGCGAGTGCATGGAAGGGGGCCGGGGGATCTGCAGGTTGCGCTGGGCCGCAACAGCCGATTGGATGAGCTGCAGGCCGCGATCCTGAGGGTGAAGCTGAAGGAATTGAGAAAGTGGGTTTCCCGCCGCCGCGCGCTGGCCGCCGAGTACACGCGCCGGTTGTCGGGTTTGAGCGGGATCGTCTGCCCGTCCGAGGGGCCGGGGGCCCGCCACGCGTTCCATCTGTATGTGATCCGCAGCCGGCGCAGGGAACAGATCCGCCGCGCGCTGGAGAGCCGGGGGATCGCCTGCCGCGTCTATTATCCGGTGCCGGTGCACCGGCAACCGCTGCACCGGAAGGCCAACCGGGGGATCCGTCTCCCCGAAACGGAGCGGGCCTGCAAAGAAGTCTTAGCGCTGCCGCTCTTCCCGGAGCTCACGCTGAGTGAGCTCCGCCACGTCTGCTCCGCCGTCGCCTCCGCCTAGAGGTCGAACTGTTTGCGCGCCAGTTCGGTGATGTGCTCGCCGATCGCCAGCGAGGCGGTGGCGGCGGGGGAGGGGGCATTGCAGAGGTGCAGCGCGCGGCCCCGCTGAACCACGTGGAAATCATCCAGCAGGTCCCCCTCTGAACTGACCGCCTGGGCCCGGACCCCCGATCCGCCCGGGACCAAGTCTTCCGCCCGGAGGGCCGGCACCAGCCGCTGGACCGACCGGACGAAGGCCTGTTTCACCAGCGAGCGGTAAACCTCCTCCAGCCCCATTCTCCAGTGGCGCCCGGCCATTTTCCAGAACCCCTTGAAGCGGAGCATCTGCGCGAGGTCCCGAAGGTCCACATCGGTTTTCTTGTATCCTTCCCGTTTGAGCGCCAACACCGCGCTGGGTCCGGCCTCCACCCGGCCATCCAGGCGGGGGGAGAGGTGGACGCCGAGGAAGGGGAACTGGGGATCCGGCACCGGGTAGATCAAGCCCCGCACCAGGTGCCTGCGCTCCGCGGCCAGCTCGTAATATTCCCCGCGAAACGGGATGATCTGCAGCTGAAGAGTCCCGGCGCTCTGCATGGCCAGCCGGTCGGCCTGCAGGCCGGCGCAGTTGATGAGGAACCGGGCCTGGATCTGCCCGCGGGTCGTCCGCAGTTTGAGTGGAGAGCCGCCCTGAACCTTGAGCAGGCGCGTCCCGGTCAGCAGATCCACCCCCCGGCTCGCCAGCATTTTGGCGTAGGCCTGCGCGATCCGTCCGTAATCGGTGATGCGGACCTCCGGCAGGTGGAGCGCCTGGACGCCGGCCGCTTCGGGCTCGAGCTCCCGCAGCCGGCCCGGCCCGATCAGGGAGATCTGGGGGACGCCGTTGGCAAGCCCCCGCCGATGCAGCTCCTGCAGGCGGGGGACTTCCTCCTCCGTGACCGCCACGATTACCTTGCCGCACCGGACGGCCGGGATGCCTTGGGCTTGGCAGAAGGCAATCAGCATCCGGCCCCCTTTCACGCAGAGGGCCGCTTTGAGACTGCCGGGCCGGTAATAGAGGCCGGAGTGGATGACGCCGCTGTTATGGCCGGTCTGGTGGGCCGCGAAGCCGGCCTCTTTTTCCAGCAGGACCAGCTTCAAGGCGGGGAACCGCTCGCTCAGGGAGAGGGCCGTTGCCAGCCCCAGGATCCCTCCGCCCACCACAGCGACATCGTAATCTCGGTTCATCATGTTCGGCAGCGGCTATCATATAATAGTCGTCGAGCGATTCGATGCGAATTCTGATCACGGGCGGCGCGGGTTTCATCGGTTCCCATCTCTGTGAGCGGTTCATCTCGGAGGGGCACCAACTCCTCTGCGTGGACAACTTTATCACCGGCATCGAGTCCAACATCCGCTCCCTGACGGGCAACCCCTCCTTCACGCTGATCCGGCACGACATCAGCCGGCCGCTGGAGGTGGCCGAGCCGTTGGACTTCGTCCTGCACTTCGCCTCCCCGGCCAGCCCGCCGGATTACCTCAAGTACCCGATCCCGACGATGAAGGTCGGCTCCCTTGGCACGCACAACGCGCTGGGGATCGCCATGGCCAAACGGGCGAAATTCCTGCTGGCCTCCACCTCGGAGGTGTACGGCGATCCGCAGGTGAACCCCCAGCCGGAGGATTACTGGGGGCATGTCAACCCGGTCGGCCCGCGCGGCGTCTACGATGAGGCGAAGCGGTTCGCGGAGGCGCTGACCATGGCCTATCACCGGGAGCACCAGGTGGACACCCGGATCGCGCGGATCTTCAATACCTACGGGCCCCGCTTACGGCGGGAGGACGGCCGGGCGATCCCAAATTTCATGATGCAGGCGCTGCTCAGCCAGCCGGTCACCCTCTACGGGGACGGCTCCCACACCCGCTCCTTCTGCTACATCTCCGACCTGGTGGAAGGGATTTGCCGGCTGATGCAGAGCGGCCTCCATGACCCGGTCAACATCGGCAACCCCCAAGAAATGACCTTGCTGGAACTGGCCAAGACGATCCTGCGGATCACCGGATCCTCCAGCCGCCTGGAATTCAAGCCGCTTCCGAAGGATGATCCCAAGGTCCGGTGCCCGGACATCTCTCTCGCCCGCCGCCTTCTCGGATGGGAGCCCAAGGTGGGGCTGGAAGAGGGGCTCCCGGAGACCGCCGCCTGGTTCCGGCAGATCTTAATTGACACCGGCCAGAAAATCCGGTAACGTTCAGGAAGTGAACAAGCCAGTCAATCCCCACCTAACTGTATGAAATCAGAAAAGTTCCGGGATCTTGAACTCCTCCAGGAGTTGACCAAGAATCCTAGCGTCACCCAACGGGATGTTGGGAAGCGGATGGGTTTGGCTCTTGGGCTGGTCAATCTTCGGCTGCACCGGCTCGCTAACCAGGGATTTATCGAGATCGTGGATCTGGAGAAAAAACGGACTTGCTATCGGCTGACCCCCGAGGGAATCCAGGAGAGAGACCGGCTGGCCGCCGACCACCTGGACCATTCCATGCTCACCTACCGGAACGCCCGCCGCTTCCTGACGGAAAGCACCGATGTAGTGATCCTCTGCGGCGGCAGGGGCACTCGCTTGAAGCTGCTGACCGACGCCACCCCGAAGCCGCTGCTCTTGGTGGGGGGTGAGCCGTTCCTTCTGCGGCTCTTGTTCCGGCTTCGGCGGGAGGGGTTCCGCCGGTTCATTCTGACCGCCCATTACCTGCCGCGGCAGTTCGAGATGTTTCTGGAGGAGAATCGATCGCGGCTCAAGGGGGTCCAGTTGCTCATTGAACCCGAGCCCTTGGGCACCGGAGGAGCGCTTCATCACGCGATCGGACAAGTGGGCTCGCCCCATTTCCTGGCGCTCAATGGGGATTCCTGGGTGGACCAGGCGCTGGCGCCGGTGGTCGCTGAGCACCTGCGGGCCGGCTGGCAAGCCACGGTGCTGGCTGTCCGGGCCGAGCATGTCGAGGGGAAGGCCCTCCGGAAGGGGTTGTTGCAGCTTGGGGAGGGCCGGGAGGTTCTTGGGTTTGACACTCCGGAGAGTGCGGAGGACGGATGGGTGAACGGAGGATGCTACGTGTTCGAGCGCTCCGCCGTTGCCTCCTGGCCTCCGGGCTCCTACGGCCTGGAACCCCACTGGACGAAATTGCTGGCTGAAAAACGGGTGGGCGCTTACTGCTCGGAGGGGCGTCTGCTGGACATCGGCACGCCGGAGATCTACGGGCGGGCCGCGGAAGTGCTGGAATCCTACGAATGCGAGGAGAGTTCCCTGCGATGACGGTTTTAACCAAGCCCTCTTACCGGATCACCTTTGGGCACATCGAGGTGGGTCCCGTGGCGAGGCGCCTGCTGCAGGAGACGCTGGACCGCAACTGGGTTTCGGAAGGGCCCAACGTTCAGCGCTTCGAGGAGGAGTTCGCTCAAAAATTTGGATACCCGCGCACGGTGGCCACCAGCTCCGGGACCGACGCTGGCATCGTCGCGATGGCCGCCCTGAGGGATCGGGGAGCCCAGCCCGGCGATGAGGTGATCACGCCGGCGCTGGCCTTCGTGGCGACCGCCAACTGCATCTTGGCGGCGGGGCTCACGCCGAAATTCGTGGATGTCGAGCTGGAGACCCTGAACATTGACCCGGCCAAGATTGAGCAAGCGATCACGCCCCGCACGCGCGCGATCCAGGTGGTCCACACGATGGGCAAGCCCTGCCGCATGGAGGAGATCCTGCGGATCGCCCAAAAACACAACTTGACGGTGATCGAAGATTGCTGCGAGGCGCACGGCGCCAGCTTGAACGGGAAGGTGGTCGGCTCCTTCGGGGCGATGGGGCTGTTTAGCTTCTACGCCGCGCACATGATCTGCAGCGGCGAGGGGGGCATGATCTCCGCCCAGGACGCCGAGTGGGAGGGCCTCTGCCGCTCGATCCGCAGCCACGGCCGCCGGGGCGGAGGGCTCTATTTCCACTTCGACCGGATCGGGTTCAATTCCAAAATGAACGACCTGGAAGCGGCGATCGGCCTGGAGGGATTGCAGAACTTCGACCGCACCTTCTCCGTCCGCCGCGTCTACCTGCGCCAGCTCTGGGAACTGCTGGCGCCGCTGGAGGACCGGCTCATCCTCTATCGGGACGGGCCGGGGGAGGTGACCTGCCCGCACGCGATGCCGCTGGTTCTGAGGGACAAGCGGGAATCGGTGGAGGGGTTGTACCAGTACCTGGAAGAGCAGGGAATCCAGTGCAAGACGCTCTTCGGGTCCCTCCCCACCCAGCATCTGGCCTTCCGCTTCCTGGGCTATCGGGAGGGGGCCTTCCCGGTCGCGGAACGGATCGGCCGGACCGGGCTTCATTTCGGGGTCCATCAGTACCTGACGCCGGAGGACATCCAATTCGCGGTGGACCGCATCCTCACCTATTTCAAGAGGGGGTAGGGTGAAGGCGCTGCTGTTCGGAGGATCGGGCCTGCTGGGAAGCGAACTTTCTCCCGCTCTGGAGAAGGCCGGCTACCGGGTGACGGCGCCGGCCCATTCCGAGGTGGATTGCAGGGACGGCGCGCAGGTGCGGGCGGTGGTCGGCCGTTTCCAGCCGACGGTCGTGGTCATCGCGGCCGCGAGAGTGGGGGGCATCCTGGCCAATATCCGCCATGGTTCGGAGTACCTTTATGACAATGCGCTCCTCAATCTGGTCACCTTGAAGGCCTGCGAGGAGGCCGGCGTCCCCAAGGTCCTCCTGTTCGGATCCTCCTGCATGTATCCCGGTGGAATGGATCGTCCAATCACGCCGGAAGACCTATTGACCGGACCCCTGGAGTCGACCAACGTTGGCTATGGGATCGGGAAGATCGCGGCGGTTCTGTACGCGCAGGCGATCCGCCGGGAGGGCCGATGCCAAACAGTGGTCTGCGTCCCGACCAATCTCTACGGCGACCGGGACCGCTTCTCGGCGGAGGAAGGGCATCTCATCTCCTCCTTGATTTGCAAGATGCATCGCGCGAAGGAAGAGGGACAGGCGGCGCTGGAGCTGTGGGGGGACGGCACGCCCCGGAGGGACTTCCTCCACGCCTCCGACGCGGCGCGGGCCTGCCTGACGATCCTGGAGGCGCGGGATCCCCCGGAGGTCGTTCACGTGGGAAGCGGAAGCGACCTGACCGTCCGGGAGATTGCCGAGGCGGTTGGGCGGGCGGTCGGGTTCACGGGGCGGCTGCTCTTTCAGGGGTCGGTGGGGAACGGGACGTTTAAGAAATTGTTGGCGGCGGATTGGATCTTCCGGCAGGGATGGAGCCCCCAAGTCCCCTTTGAGGAGGGCCTGCGCCGCGCCTATCGAAGCTACCTCTCCCAGGCGGCCGTTCAGCAGGTGGTGGGGTGAGCTTCTGGAACGGGGCGCGGGTTCTGGTCACGGGGGCCTCCGGGTTCACCGGTTCGCACCTCTGTCGGGAGCTGGTGAAAGAGGGGGCGCGGGTTCGCGGGCTGGTCCGCCCGGTTTCGCCGTTGGACCGACTGCGGGACCTGACGGAGTGGGTCGAGCTCATGCAGGGGGACATCACCGATCCCTCCTCGCTGGAGAGGCCCACGGAGGGGATCGATTACGTTTTCCATCCGGCGGCGGTCGTCTCTCTCTCGGAGGCGATGGCCAGGCCGGAGAAGGCGATCGAGGTGAACACGCTGGGCGCCTACCAGGTGGCGCGCGCCGCGAAATCGGCGGGCGTCAAAAAATTTCTCTACGTCGGCACCTGCCATGTGTACGGCGATCAGCCCGAGTACCCCATCCGTGAGACGGCCATTCCCCGGCCGGTCGGGATCTACTCGGCCGCGAAGCTCTCCGGCGAGGTGCTGGTCCGCTCGCTGACCTCGCCCGATTTCCCCATCCTCTTCAGCCGCGCCTTCGCGAAATTCGGGCCGGTCCAGTCCACCCAGTTCCTGATCCCGAACATCGTCTCGCAAATGCTTCAGGACAGGGAGGTGCGTCTTGGGGACCCCCGGCCGACGCGTGATTACACCTACATCGTGGACATCGTGCGGGGATACATGCGGATCTTGGAGAAGGGCCGCCCGGGGGAGATCTACCACTTGAGCTCCGGCGTGGAGCGGTCGGTCTCCGAGATTTATGAGACGATCGGTCGGATCTGCGGCGTGCGGGTGCCGCCGGTCTGGAATTCGGCTTCCCGCGCGATCGATATCGTCCGGCAGGTGGGGGATTCCACCAAGGTGCGGGCGGAACTGGGCTGGCAGCCCGGTGTGGATTTTGAGGAAGGCCTGCAGTTGACCGTTGAGTGGTGGCGCCAGCGCCTCCGCCGGGGTTCTCTGGTGAGGTCCTAAAGATGAAGGTTCTGGTCACCGGCGGGGCGGGCTACATCGGATCGGTCCTGGTGCCGACCCTCTTGCGCGAGGGCTGGCAAGTGACCGTGCTGGACAGTTTCCTCTACCGCCAAAACTCCCTTCTGGACTGCTGCCACGACCGAAACCTCACGCTGGTGCGGGGCGACGTGCGGGACGAACGGGCGCTGGCGGAGTGCATCCGCGGGGCGGATGTCCTCTTGCCGCTGGCTTGCCTGACCGGCGCCCCGCTGTGCGACCGGGAGCCGATCTCGGCGCGGCAGGTCAATCTGGAGGCGGTCCGCTCCGTGATCCGTCTGCGCAGCAAGAACCAGCGGATCCTCTTCCCGACGACCAACAGCGGCTACGGCGTCGGGGAGGCGGATGCCCACTGCACGGAGGAAAGCCCGCTGCGGCCGGTCTCCCTGTACGGCCGCCTCAAGGTCGAGGCGGAGCAGGCGGTGCTGGAGGTGGGCAACAGCCTCACCTTCCGGCTGGCGACGGCGTTCGGCATCTCCCCGCGGATGCGATTGGACCTCCTGGTGAACGATTTTGTCTATCGGGCCGTGACGGACGGTTTCCTGGTCCTCTTTCAGGGGCACTTCAGGCGGAATTTCATCCATGTCCGCGACATCTCGGCCGCCTTCCTGCACGGCATCAAGCAGTTTGATTCGATGCAGGGAAGGCCGTACAACGTGGGATTGAGCGAAGCCAACCTGACCAAGAAGCAGCTCTGCGAGGAGATCCACAAGCAGGTTCCCCGATTTTATTTCACGGAGGCGGAGGTGGGAGAGGATCCCGATAAGCGTGACTATCGGGTCAGCAACGAACGGATCGAGAAGACCGGGTTCCGGCCGGCCGTTTCGCTTTCGGAGGGGATCGCGGAGCTGATCCGGGGTTATCAAATCATTCGAGCGAGGAACGGCTATGCCAACGTCTAAGCCAACTCTTAAGCGAGCGGTCATCATCACGGGGCCTCATTTTCAGGATGAGGAATACATTTACCCGTACTACCGGCTTCTCGAGGAGGGTTTCCAACTGGATGTGGCCATCAAGGGGAAGGTCACCGCCTATGGGAAGTACGGGGTCCCGGCCATCCCGACGAGGGATGTGACGGGCCTTCGGGTGGAGGATTACGACCTGGTCCTTTTGCCCGGAGGCCAGGAGGCGCCCGACCGGGTCCGGCAGATCCCGGAGGTCTTGGTCTTCGTGAAGGAGATGTTCGAGAAGGGCAAGGTGGTTGCCGCCATATGCCACGGGCCCTGGATCACGATCTCCGCGGGGATCATGAAGGGCAAGAAGGCGACCTGCTACGCGGGGATGGCCGATGACCTGAAGAACGCGGGTGCCCTGTACGAGGACGCGGCGGTGGTGATCGACGGGAACCTCATCACCTCCCCGCACTACCGGAATAACGGCGATTTCATGAAGGCGGTTGTGGAGAAATTTCGGTAAACTGATGGAACCGGCCTCGGATCGCATCGATTTTCAGAATGTCCTGGTCAAGAAACCCTGGGGCTACGAGTACCTGGTCTTCGACAACGGCCTGGTGAGCCTCTGGCACCTGTTCATCCGGAACGGGGCGCGGACCTCCATGCACTGCCACCCCACGAAAAAGACCGGCATCATCCTGCTGTCGGGCGAGGCCACCGTTTCGTTCCTCAATGATTCCCGCACCTTTCGTTCCTTAAGCAAACTGATGGTCCGCGAGGGGCTGTTCCATTCCACGGCGGCCCTATCTTCTGAAGGGATCATTCTGCTGGAGACGGAGACCCCCTCGAACAAGACCGACCTGGTGCGCTTGGAAGACGAATACGGCCGTCAGGAAAAGCCCTATGAGGGGTCCGAGGCGGTCACGCCGCTGGGGGAGGACTGCGTCCGCTTGGATGCCCCCCGGGATGCGGAGGTTCGACGCACCCGGTTAGGTGACTGCACGCTCTCCATGGAGAAGGTCCCGGAGGCCTCCGGCCTGATCGAGCGGCCCCCCGGAGAGGTGATCGTGGTCTTGGAGGGGGGGCTCTTCAGCCGCACGGGGGACCCGGTTTTGTCCGTCGGCGATGTCGTTTCTTCCGAAACAGTCAGCCGCTTGGCCAAGACCTTTTTCGCTCCGCGCGGTGTTTCTTTCCTGGCGATCCGAAAGAATGAATAACAGGGCGGCTCACTCGATCCTGGTGTTGGGTTGCGCGCTGCAGAAGGGAGACAGCGGCGAGGCGCTTATGAAGGGCTTGCAGGCGATCGGGCCGGTCCGCGTCATTCCAGAAACGCCTCGGGAGGCGGGAGCGCTGCGGGAGCTCCTCCGTGGCCGGGAAATCCTGGTTCTGGATCCGGTCCCCTATGTTTTCATTTCACGCGAGGCGCTGGAGGGGTCCTCCCTCCGGTTTGTCACGGTAACGACCTCCGGTTTCGATCACATTGATGTCAAGGCGGCCCGGGAGTTCGACATTCCCGTCTCCCGCGTGCCCTCGTATGCCGATCAGGCGGTGGCCGAGCAGGCGATCGGCTTGTTGCTGGCCCTTTTCCGGAAGATCTGCGCAGCCGACCGGCTCGTGCGCTCCGGCGGTTGGGATTTCGGGCCTTTCTTAGGGAGGGAGATCGCGGGCAAGACCTTTGGTATTATCGGGTTAGGGGAGATTGGAACGCGCGTCGCTCAGCTGGCCCAGGCTTTTGGAGCGCGGGTGCTGGCTTGTGACATCCGGCCTCGACAGATGCCGGATGTGGAGAGGGTGCCGCTTCGTCGGCTCTTGGAGGAAAGCGATATTGTTTCCCTTCATGCCGATTTGAATCCGACCTCGATGGATCTCATCGGGCCGGACCAGTTGGGTTGGATGAAGCCCTCGGCCGTCTTGGTGAATACGGCGCGCGGCCGGCTGGTTGTGGAGAAGGCCTTGGTGGATGCCTTGAAAGGGGGGAAAATAGCAGGGGCTGCGCTCGATGTGCTCACCGCTGAAAAGCCAGGGACCGACAACCCGTTATTTGATTTGCCGAACGTCGTCTGCTCTCCCCATGTGGCTTTCTGTACTCAGGAGGCCCTGGTCCGGCGAAACCAGGTTGTGTTGGAGAACGTCCAGGCGTACTTGAAAGGTTCGCCGGTCCATCGGGTCGGGGAGGAGTTGGTGGCCTGTCCATGAGGAGCGAACAGATCGCTGTCTCTGCGGGCCGGTCGCCTTCGTTGGGCTTGGTGCCGGGGCTGTCGAAGAAATTCCCTCGCGCGGTGACGCTGGAAATGTTCCGGAAGAGCTGCGTCAACCGGTATTTTGAGATCGAGACGGCCCGTGTTTACGATACCGGCGTCATGAAAATGCCGATTTATCTTTCGTTGGGAGAGGAGCACATCTCCGCCGCCATCGCCAGTGTCACCAAGGATTTCCTAATCTTCGCTCAGCACCGGGGACATTCGTACTACCTCTCTTTTGGGGGGGAGATGCGGCGCTTGATTGATGAGCTGCTCCACCGGGAAACCGGCTGCGCTCGCGGCATGGGGGGGTCCGCATCGATCCACGAGCCCTCCATCGGAATGTATGGTCACAGTGGTCTCATGGGGGATCAGATTCCTATCGCCGTGGGGGCGGCCCTGGGGTCAGGAAGAAGGGTCTTGGCGGTCGCGGGGGACGCTTCCGCGGAGGAAGATTACGTCTACGGAGCCATGGGATTCGCCGCGACGAAGAAGTTGCCGGTCCTTTTTATCTGCGAAGACAACAACCTCTCCATCCTGACGCCCATTGCAACTCGAAGATCCTGGAGCATAGCGGATGTGGCCCGTTCCTTAGGCGTTCAGACGGCCGATATCACGGACGACCCCTGGCTGATCGCCCATACGGTAGAGTCATTTCTGGGGTGTCTGCCCGCTTTCATCAACATCCGAACCTGCCGGCACCGATGGCACGCAGGGACCGGAACGGACGGAGAGCCGGAGTGGAATCGGTTCGAGCTCTGGAAAGAAGAGTTGCGGAATCTGGGCCTGGAAGCGGAGGCCCGCGCCGTTGAAGAAGAGGCAAAGGAGAGGGTTCAGAGGATATGGCGAGAACAGTTGCGCAGACCATCAGCGATATAACCCGTAAGCACCTGGAAGAGAACCAAGGTCTTTTCTTAGGACAGTGCGTGACCGCTGTGGGCTGGATCGGCGGAACTGTTCCCGAGATGACCGAGCAGGAAGGAATCATCGAATTGCCCGCCGTGGATGTGGCTGGGCCGGGGATTGCCGTAGGGGCGGCGCTTATGGGTAGGAGGCCGATTTTCACCATTCGATACCAAGGGTTCATGTGGTACAATGCCGCTTCTCTCCTCAATTACGCGGCAAAATCCAGGGAAATGTGGGGAATCCCGTGCCCGATTTTTGTTCGGGCCATCGCCACGGAGGGGGGGGTCGGACCGGTTGCTTCCGCCTCTCATCACGGCATGGTGATGCGCATGCCGGGGATGCCGGTGGCGGCGCCCATGACGCCGGGGGAGTGGACGTCTGTTTGGGAATGGTTCATGTCCCATGACGATCCCCTTTATGTGAGCGAGCATCGCCGCTCCTTCTTGATCGACTACGAAATGGAGCCCCTGATCCATCGCCGAGCCGAACTCTCGTTGTTGGCCATCAGTGCGGCTCGGCTGAACGCCCTGGAGGCGGTCAAGCTGCTGGAGAAAGAGGGGATCGTCTGCGATCTCATTCATCTGCTGTGGTTGAAGCCTTTTTCCGCGACGCCGGCCATTCTGGAATCCTTGCGTTCTACCGGTCTGGGGCTTGTGCTGGACTCCGACTTTGAGATTGCCGGTTCTTCCCGGTCGATCGCTTATGAATTGATGCATGGTGCCGGCGTTCCGGTTTATGCCTTGGGGCTCGAGGATCGGACGGGGGGTTTTGCGCCGCAGTGCGATAATCTAACCCCGCCGGCGGGCAAGATCGTTCAACGGGTGAAGGAACTCTTGAATTCGAGGAGCAAGTTGCAGAAGGCGCTATCCACATGAGGGAACGGGCGTTTCTCGAGCGGTTTTATCGATCTCTTTTTCGGATTCGCCGCGTCGAGGAGGAGATCGCTGCGGTGTACCCAGCCGATAAGATCCAAAGCCCGATTCATCTCTCGATCGGACAGGAAGCTATTTCGGTCGGGGTGTGCGAGGCCCTCCGGCCGGAGGACGTTGTGTTTGGTTACTATCGCAGCCACGCGCTCTATCTCGCCAAGGGGGGTGATCTGAGGGGGATGATCGCCGAGCTCTATGGCAAGGCGACGGGGGTCGCCAAGGGAAAGGCGGGCTCGATGCATCTGATCGACGCGGCGCATGGTGTCATGGGGGCTTCAGCGATTGTGGCCACCACCATCCCGCTGGCGGTCGGGTTTGCCTACGCTTGCCAGGCGCAAGGGAAGAGCACGGTAGTCGTCTCCTTCTTTGGGGATGGGGCTGTGGAAGAGGGGGCTTTTCATGAGAGCATCAACTTTGCGGCCCTGAAGAAATTACCGATCCTCTTCATCTGTGAAAACAATGGATACGCCATCCTCTCTCCACAGAAGGATCGCCAAGCGTTGGACAATATCCCCGAGCGGATTCGGGCGTATGGAATACCGGCAGAGCGGATCGAGGACAACGACCTCTTCCAAACCTATGATCGGTCCAAGGAAGCCATCGACCGGATCCGCCAGGGGAAAGGGGGACCCTACTTTCTGGAATGCCGGACCTATCGCTGGAGGGACCACGTAGGTCCTGGAGAGGATTTTCACCTGGGTTACCGCACGCGCGCGGAAGCCGAGCCGTGGATGGCCGACGACCCCCTCGTCAAAGTGGGTGCGATGCTGGAGTCTTCGGCCCGACAGCGGCTTGAGCAAGAGGTGCAAGAGGAGATCCGTGAGGCCTTTGAGTTTGCCGAGAAAAGCCCGTTTCCGAACCATGAGGAACTTTACACGGATGTTTTCAGGGAGTCTTAAATGACGCGCGCCATCACCTATGCGGAGGCCCTTCGGGAGGCTACCGACCAAGAGATGTCCCGTGATCCGGCGGTCATCGTTATGGGGCTTGGGGTGGATGACTGCAAAGGGATCTACGGTACCACCCGGGGATTGCTCGAAAAGTTTGGACCGGCGCGGGTTTTTGATACCCCTTTGGCTGAAGATGGGATGACCGGCGTGGCTGTCGGTGCGGCGCTGGGGGGGTTGCGTCCCATCCACGTTCATATCCGGATGGACTTCCTGCTGCTGGCCATGAACCAGATCGTGAACGTCGCCGCCAAGAGCCGTTACATGTACGGGGGAAGCATCTGCGTTCCGCTGGTGATCCGTTCCATTATTGGGAAAAGCTGGGGTCAGGGCGGGCAGCATTCGCAGGGGCTCTATTCCCTCTTCATGCATGTGCCGGGGCTCAAGGTCTTCGCCCCCACGACCCCCTACGATGCCAAGGGTTGCCTGATCCGGGCCATCCGGGACGATAACCCGGTCCTCTTTGTGGAGCACCGCCTGCTCCATTATCAGAAGGGGCTTGTTCCGGAGGAACCCTACGCGGTCCCCTTCGGCAAGGCCCGCCTCCTTGAAAAGGGCGGCGACATCACGCTGGTGGGGGTCTCCTACATGGCGGTGGAATGCCTGCGTGCCCACGCCTATCTGAGGCAAAAAAAGATCGAGGCCGAAGTCATCGATCCCGTCTCTTTGAGTCCGCTGGACACCGAGACCATCGTTGGGTCCGTGCGCCGGACGGGGAGATTGCTTGTGGTCGACTGCGGGTGGATCACCTGCGGGGCCGGCGCGGAGATCATCGCCCGCGTGATGGAGCGATTGCAGGCGGAAAGGGAGATCCGCATCCATCGGATGGGATTCGCCCCGGTGACCTGTCCAACCACGCGCAACTTGGAAGAACAGTTCTATCCCAACGCCCGCACCATCGCGGCTCGGGCCTATAAGATGGTCCACCAAGGCAGGGGGGATTGGCTGCCGCTGCCCGAGCAGCCGTTGGAGGCGGTGGAGTTCAAAGGGCCGTTTTGAGATTGGGTCGAGAGAGCGGCTTCTACAGCGGCAGGAACGTCTTGGTTGCCGGGGGCTGCGGTCTGATCGGGCAGAACCTCACCCGCCGCTTGCTGGAGGAGGGGGCTTACGTCCGGGCCACCCGATACCGGAAGCGCGGGATGGACCTCCAGCATAAGAACCTGGAGGTCGTTTCCTGCGATCTCTTCACCGAAGAAGGTCTCCAGGCCGCGTACCGGGATATGGACATCGCTTTTATCGCCGCGGCCCGCGTCGGTTCCGCCAAGTCGGTCGCCGAAGGACCCTCGGAGCTTATCCTCTATAACCTGGAACTCCAATCCAACCTGATCCACCAGGCGGCCAAGATGCGCCTGTTGAGGTGTGGGTATGTCAGCAGCGCGTACGTCTACCCGGACACCCAGGAACCCAGCCGGGAGGAGGAGGGCTTCCAGGGCGATCCTCCGGCCCCGACGATCTACGGCCTGGGCTGGTTCAAGCGCTACCTGGAAACCCTCTGCAAGCATTTCCAGATGACCAGCGATACGGACTTTTGCATCGTCCGGCCTTCCACGATCTACGGGCCTTTTGACCACTTCAGCCTGGAGGAGGGCCACGCGATCCCGGCTCTCATTGTGAAGGCGGCTTGCCGCATGGATCCTCTCGAGGTGTGGGGCAGCGGCATGGATGTGCGTTCCTACCTGTACGTGGAGGATCTGGTCGAAGGTTTCTTAAGGGCGGTGGAGAAGTACGCCGTCGGGGAAGCGCTCAACCTGGCCGGTCCACGGCCCGCGACCATCCGGGATGTGGTGCGGCTCCTGCTCGAAATCCTGGAGTTCCGCCCCAAGGTAATTTTCAGCATGGACAAACCCTCAACGGTTTCCTACAAGGTTTCCGATTCAAGCCGGGCCCGGGAGCTGCTGCGCTGGCAGGCCCGCGTGGGGCTGGAAGAGGGTCTGAAACGGACCGTGGACTGGTACGGGAAGGTTCCCCATGTTCTATAAAGGCAAGAACGTCCTGGTCCTGGGCGGCGCGGGTCTGACCGGGCAGAGTCTGATCCCGATGCTGCTGGAACGTGGGGCGGCGGTCCGAGCTACGCAGCACCGCAACCCCCTCTCCATTTCGCACAAGAACCTGGAGGTGGTGACCTGCGATCTTCGGGACCCAGCGCGGGCGCCGGCTCTTTTCAAGGGGATGGACTTGGTCTTTCTCTGCGCAGGGATCGTCCGGGGGGCGAAGGGGATCCGGGAGCAGGCGTCGGAGATCATGCGTTACAACCTCCAGCTCCAGTCCAAGCTCCTCTATTGGGCCTGGAAGGCGAAGGTCCAGCGGTGCAGCTTCGTCAGCAGCAGCTACGTTTACCCCCACACCGGCCAGCCCAACGTGGAAGAGGAGGGTTTTCAAGGCGATCCCTGGAAGCCGGCCAATTACGGCATGGGCTGGACTCACCGGTACCTCGAGACCCTCTGCAAGCACTTCCACTTGATGGGCCCGACCCAGTACGCGGTCATACGCCCCACCGTGGTGTATGGCCCCCACGATCACTTTGACCTGGAGGACGGCCATGTGTTGCCGGCTTCGATCGTGAAGGCGGTTCGCCGGATGGATCCCTATGAGGTGTGGGGCAATGGCCAGGAGGTCCGCTGTTTCACGTACATTGATGATTTTGTGGAAGGGCTGCTGCGCTGCGTGGAGCATCACGCGACGGCCGAGCCGATCAATCTTTGCACGGCGGAGAGCTCCACGGTCGAGAGGATGATCCGGATCCTCTTGGACACCTTGGATTTCCATCCTAAGTTGGTGTTTCGCGCCGATAAGCCGACGGCGATCCCGTACAAGGTTTCCGACCCTGGCTGGGCGCGGCGGATCCTTGGGTGGCAGGCGAAGGTTGGGCTGGAAGAAGGGCTCCGGCGGACCGTCGACTGGTACCGGGAATCCGTTTCGAAAGTCGGCGCGACCGCATCTCATTGAGTTTTCTCCGGAATCGCTGGGTTCTCGGAGGTTTGCTGCTGGTTTTGTGCCTGCCGAATCTTCTAGCTCTTCGCGTCAGTCTCCTTCGCGGTAAATTGGCGAGAGAGTTCACCTCTTACGAAGAGCTCAAGGCGCGGCAGGAAGACCCCTTCACCCCTCTTTTCCGGCAGGGAATCTCAGCCCTTGAGGAGGGACGGGAGGAGGAGGCGCTGGGGCTGCTCCGTCGAGCCGCCCAAACCCGGCCCTTCCTGCTGCGGTCCCTTCTTGGGCCTTGCAAGCTGTCGGACCTGCGGTGGATCACGGATCCCCGGGATCTGCGCGGGTGGGTCCGGGAGATCGGCAACGAGCGGCTTCGGAAGGCCGGAGCGCTGACCGCCCGGGACCGGGAGACCCTTGACGGGCTCCAGCGGGAGATCTCCGACTACGCCCTTTGCTTGTTCAGCCTCTCTCACCTCGAACGGCGCGCGGGCCGCCCGGAAGAGGGCTGCGCCTGGCTTTCGCAAATCCGCTATTTGGAGCGGAACCCCCAGCGAGCCGCCTGGTGGATCGGGCGCCTTCCCGCTGTCCGCCGGGACCGGTCGATGGAGGAGTCGCTCGCCCGGCTGGCGGACCCGCAATGCTTTCGAGATCCCATCCCCTGGCGATTGGAAGATTACGGTTTCGGACGGTTCCTCGTAAGGCTTTGGCTCGGGTGGGACATCACGATGGGGTGGGAGAAGGATTTACGCGTGAGGATCTGAATGAAGCGCTCTGTCCAAGGGTGGGGCCTTGCCGGCGGCATCGGCGTTTCTCTTCTGTTCCTCGCCGTCCTCTGGCCGGAGATCACCTCCTTGCCGCCCGAGATGGATCTCTGGTGGAACATCCCCGTGGCGCTGCGCCTTGCGGAGGGCCGGTCGGCCTGGGGCTGCCTGGTTTATGCTTTCCAGCCGGCTCCCGCCCTCTTCAGTTGGCCGGTCACGAAGCTGTTTCCCTGGATCTTCATCGGGTGGTTGCATTGGCCCTTCAGCTCGATGATTCTGCTGTCGGTTCTGGCCCATATCGCGAACACCGGCCTGATCTTCTGGACGGGCTGCCAGATGGGCTTCTCCCGCCGCAGCTCTGCCGTTTCGGCGCTGCTGTTCCTGACCCTCTTCATTCACTTCCACGCCTATCTCTGGCCCATGGCCGCTCAGCTCCACGTCTTTGCTCTTCTGAACATCCTTAGCGCACTTGGCCTTTACCTCCGGACCGAACGGGCGATGGAACGGGGGGAGCCCCGCAGAAACCTCCTCTACGGGCTGACCCTTTTAGCGGCGTGGGCCGGTTCCCTGGTGTGGGGGACTTTCCTGGTGCTTCTGTTCATCGTGACGGATATTCTGGCCTCCTCCCGTTCTGGGGAGGAACGGGGGGTCCGGTACGACCGGTGGCTGCCGCTGTTTCTGCTGCACCCCTTTTACGCGGTCGTCCAGCTTTCGCTGGTGGGGGACCGGATCACCACGTTGGCGATCGCCCAGAGCGGGTGGCCGCCGGTCGCCCGGATTGCCGCTGTCTACAGCGTGATCGTGGCCTGCGTGGTGGCGGGCCGGTGGCTGATCCGGACCCGTTTCAGGCCGTGCCTGCTCGCCGCGGCGGTCTGGGTGGGGTTTCTGTTTCTTTTTCCGTTGAGGGACAAGCGGCAGATCCTCTTTGCGTACAACGCGCTCGTTCCGTTCGCGTCGGTGGTGGCCTCCTTTTTGAATCCGATCGAAACGGCGCTGCGGATCGATTCCACGATGCAGTACTATTTTATCCCCGCCCAGGTGAGCGGTTTCGCGCTGGCGTTGACGCTCCTGTGCATTGCGCTTTTTTGGTGTTTGTTTGTCCGAAGCCAGCCCAGGTTCTGGATCCTCCTGGTCTGGTACGCGGTCTGTCTGGCTTACCTTTTCCTGCACCCGCACGTGGGCTCCGGCTTCCCGATTCGGCTGGTCTCGCGATACTTCATCTACTTTACCCCCGTCGTGGCTTGGATCGTTCCTGCGGTGCTGTTTGCCCTGATGGGGAAGGGCACCGCGCGGCGGCTGGTTCTGGGCGCCCTGTTGCTTGGCTTATGCGGCGCGAATCTCGCGGCCATCCGCGTGGCAGTCTTCCGGGGGAAATTCTTCAATACCTACGGGATCTACGACGATCTTCGGATTGCCGGTCTGATGGCTGAGGATCTTTCAGCGTCAGCAGGGGGCTTCTCCGGGGCAGGGGTGGAGGTCACTGTGAATGGGGTGGTGCCCTTGGATTACTACGGCGGACTGGAACGATACTTCCCGCCGGGGGGCATTCCCTTCGGAAACTTCAAGCTCGTTGCTTCGGACGCCTTGAGGAACCTGCCGGTGCGCGCGCTGCGGGTGAACGCCCCGCCTTCCACTTTGGTGGAGGCGCGCGTGTACCAGGTCGCCGGGGCTCGGTTTGAGGATGCGCAGGGGTGTCCGGTGGACCCTTTTCTCGCCTGGTTTGAGAGGGGACTGGAAGAGCGCGCTCAGGGACGAACCGTGGAGGCCGGCCGCTCTTTCGAGAAGGCGGCGGCAACGCGGCCCTTCCTGCTCCGCACTCTGCTGGGCTCCTGCCGGCTGGAAGATGCCCGATGGATCACGCGAGGGAACGGCCTGCGGGAATGGCTGGAGGAGGTGATCGCCCGTTATCAAGCGGAGCAGTCGGTGGCGAGGTTGAAGCAGGAGCAAACGGCGGCCGTGGTGCGCGCGGAATTGCTCGACTACGGCCTCTGCTTGCTGTATCTGGCGGATCTCAAGCATCGGCAGGGTTTGGAGCAGGAAAGCCGGGTTTGGATTCTTAAACTCCGTCTCCTTGAGCCGGACCCGGAGTTTTTGGTGGAGTGGCTGAGCAGTGATCCGAGAGTCTTGGGTGAACCGGGAATGGCGGAGTTCCTTGCTGAGTAAGGGATTGTGTTTTTTAACCCTGCACCCTATAATGGGGCAACTCTCATGATGGCCATCAACGGAGAAACTCAGACGACAGCTCTGTCGTCTGCGGGGGACGGTGACCACGAACGCCAGAGCGTAACCCTCGTGATCCCCACCCTGAATGAGCACGACGGGCTGAAGGTCATCCTTCCTCAGATCGATCCCCGATGGGTGGACGACATCCTCTTTGTCGATGGGACGTCCGGCGACGGGACTCTCGATGTAATCCGTTGCTGGGGGCACGGCCGGCTGATCCTTCAGAAGCTGCCCGGGCTGTCCAACGCCTATTGGGAATCCCTGGCGGTCATCTCCTCGGACATCGTGGTGACCTTTTCTCCCGATGGAAACTCCGTGCCGGAGCTGATCCCGGCCTTGCTGGCGAAGATGCGGGAGGGGTACGACATGGTGATCGCCTCCCGCTATCTGCCGGGCGCCGGCAGCCAGGACGACGATCCGGTGACGGCCTTCGGAAACT
>CAYJTM010000004.1:0-32847 GCA_964373055.1 uncultured Planctomycetia bacterium | reverse complement strand
TCGGCGATGTCCTCTTGAAAGGGGTGGTGGACCGGGCCGATTCCCTCGAAGGGGGCGGGGTGGAGATCGTGGATTACAAGTCCGGGAAACCCAAGGAAAAGCTTTCCTCCGAAGACCAGCTCCAGCTTCGGCTCTACGCGCTGGCGGCCAAAGAGGTATTCGGGCTGGACCCGCGCCGGATCAGCTTCTATTACCTCCGGGAGAACCGCTCCCTGTCCTTCGATCAGAAGCCGTCCGATTTCGGGGAAACCCGCGAGCGGATCCTGGAACTCGTCGGCCAGGTTCAGAAGGGAGATTTCACGCCTTCTCCGTCGAAGGTGAAGTGCCGCGGCTGCGATTTCAAGGCCCTCTGTCCCGCGTCCCTCGCTTGACGCCGGCTTCCCGGCACAGTACACTGTAAAACATGCTTCAGCCGGAGCTTTTTCCGTCTCTCCCATCCGACCTGAAGCCGAAACATCCCCGGTTTTTAAATTTTCCAGGACGTGTTCTCCGGCTTCGCGTGGCGTATGAAGACGCGGTCTTCACGCTCTTGGGGCTCCTGCTCGTGGTGCTGGCGGGGTTCTGCCTGGGTGTGGAGCGGGGCAAGCAGATCGGGCCGCAGTTGGAAGTCGTGAGCATGGCGGGGGTTGCGACGGCGCAAAATTTGCCCGTTGTCCAGCCGGTCCGCGCGGCCGTCCCGGCCGCGGTGGCGCCTCGAAAAACGATCCCGGTCATCCCGGCCGCCGTTTCCCCCGTTCCCGCGCCGGCTGTTTCAGAGCCGGCGGCGAGCGGCGGGTTCGCCATCCAATTGGCGAGTTACCTGGGGCAGCAGGCGGCCCAGGAAGAGGTCCGGCGCCTGGCCAAAAATGGGGTGCGGGCCCAGGTCCTCAAGCAGGGAAAATACCTGGAGCTGCGGGCCGTGGGATACCGGTCCAAGCAGGAAGCCAAGGCGGCATTATCCGGATTGAGAAAGATCTATCCCGACGCCTTCTTGAAGCGTGTGGATTAACCACTTGAGGTCATTATGTCTATCCATCGAAGCTTGAAGTCAGCCGACACCATGAAGCGGCACCGCTCGGTCCTGTCCCGTTTGGAGCGGGTCCGCGTCCTGCAGGACAAGGGATCGCTGGATTTGGAGGGCTCTTCGGTGCTGGGGATGCCCAAGGTCAAGCACCTGAAGATGCGGATCCGCAAGGAGAAGGCGGCCGCGGCCACTCCCGAAGGGGGAGCCGCCGCGGGAACAACAGCCGCCGCTCCGGGAGCGGCCGCTCCGGCCAAGGCCGCCGCCGCGCCGGCTGGCCCCAAGCCGAAGAAATAACCCCACCACCTCCAGCCATGAAACTGCGTTTCATGTTTCGGGACGAAAGGGTTCGGTCATCCGTATTGGATGACCGAACGATGGAGATGGTGGGGTAATTGACCCGCGCGCGGAGAATTCTCGCTCCGTTCCTTCTCTGTGTTTTCTTCTGTCTGCCGTCCGTTTCCGCCGAGGATCCGCAATTCCCCTGGACCGGCTTGGTGACCGGCAGCGGGGTCAACCTGCGCTCCGGTCCCGGGCGCTCTTACGAGATCCTTCTTCAACTGGCCCGCGGCTCCAAGCTGCGCGTGCTGGAGCGCCGGCAGGATTGGTTCGGCGTTTCTCTTCCCGAAACGGTGCCTGGTTATATTTACCGCGCTTACTTGGGCCAGCCGGGACCCGAGGGCTTGGCCGGCGTGAAGGGGGAACACATCCAGGTGCGGGTCCGCCCTTCCGAATCGGCCACTTCCTGGGGCGAGATCTCTTCACCGGAACGGGTCCGGGTGCTGGGGACCCATGGCGATTGGGTCCAGGTCCAACCTCCTTCCTTTTGCCGCGGATGGGTCAGCGCCGAGTACGTGGCCTTCCTGCAGAAGGAGGAGGCGAATCCACCTCAAGGAGCCGCTCAATGATTACGATCGAGGATTTCGCGAAACTGGAGTTGAAGGTGGCCGTGGTCCTGGAGGCGAAGGCCCATCCGGACGCCGACCGGCTGCTGGTGTTGACGGTGGACACCGGCACCGAAAAGAAGGAGGTTGTCGCCGGCATCTCCCAGCACTACAAGCCGGAGGAGCTGGTGGGCAAGAAGGTTGTCTTGGTGAACAACATGCAGCCGGCCACGCTGCGCGGGGTGGTCTCGAACGGGATGATCCTGGCGGCGAAAGACGGCGAGCACTTAAGTCTCGTGGTCCCCGAGCGGCCTGTGGCGCCGGGCTCGACGGTCCGCTAAAAGGGCAATGGTATGCGGCCCGTCACCGCGGCTCAGATGCGGGAGATTGACCGCCGCGCCCGCGAGGAGTTCCGTATCCCGGAGGGGGTGCTGATGGAGCATGCCGGGACCGCGGCGGCCCGCGCGGTGCGCCGTTTGTTGAAACCGTCCGGCCCCCGGGCCGGCCCGGCAAGTTCCTGCCGGGCCGGGGTGGTGGTCCTGTGCGGCGGAGGGGCCAACGGCGGAGATGGGTTCGTGGCGGCCCGCCACCTGGACAATTGGGGGTTCCCGGTTTCGGTGGTGCTGCTGGCCGATGAAAAGAAAATTAGCGGGGCCTCCCGCGTGAACTTAAGGGTTCTTCGCCGGCTGCGCGTCCCCATCCGGAACTGGAGCGGCCGCCTGAACCGGCCCGGCATCATCCTGGACGCGATGCTGGGCACCGGTGTTGAGGGTCTTGTGCGGGAGCCGGTGGCCTCGGCGATCCGGTGGACGAACCGGCAGAGATGTCCGGTCGTGGCGATGGACATCCCCTCCGGGCTCTCTTCCGACACGGGGCTCCCCTGCGGGGCCGCCGTCCGGGCGACCGAGACGGTGACCTGCGGGCTCCCGAAGGTGGGGCTCACGAAAGGGCGGGGGAAGCGCTTCAGCGGCCGCGTGACGGTGGCCGACATCTCTCTGCCCAGGAGACTGGTCCGGTGATGGAAGAGGTGGTCGCATTTTTGCTCCTCTTCCCGCTGTTCATCATGACCGTCGTCATCCATGAGGTCAGCCACGGCGTGGTGGCCAACTGGCTGGGCGACCCGACGGCGCGCGACGCGGGCCGGCTGACGCTGAACCCGTTCAAGCACATCGATCCCTTCGGCACGATCCTGCTGCCGTTGATGCTGCGGCTGGCCCATTCGCCGGTCGTGTTGGGATGGGCGAAGCCGGTCCCGGTGGATTACCGGAACCTCCGGCATCCGAAGCGGGACATGCTGTGGATCGGCGCCGCGGGTCCGGTTTCGAATTTTCTGATGGCGGCGGCTGCCGCCGGGCTGCTCAAGCTCGCCGGAACTTCTCTTCCGCCGGTCGCCCGGGGGCTGCTGCAGTTGCTGGCCATGATCAACCTGATGCTCGGCACGTTCAATCTGCTGCCGGTCCCTCCGCTGGACGGCTCGCGGGTCCTGGCGGGGTTGTTGCCGGCCCCGTTGGCGGTGGGGGTCTTGCGGTTGGAGCGATGGGGGATTTTGATTTTGGTGGGGCTTCTTTATTTCGGCGCCGTGGATCGGATCATTGAGCCGGCCGTGACCTGGCTGGCGGGAGCGCTTGGGCTACAGTGAAGAAAATCACAGTGCAGCTCGGAGAACGGAGTTACGACCTGCTGATCGGATCCGGCATCCTGCCCCGGCTGGGCCGGGAGCTGAAACGGCGGAGGATGGGCGCGCACCCGGTCCTGGTCAGCAACGCGACCGTCCTGAAGCGGCATGGCGCCCGCTTGAAGCGGGCGCTGGCCTCCGCCGGGTTTTCCGTCCAAACGCTGACGGTGCCCGATTCGGAAAAGGCCAAGGGGCTGCCGAGTTTAAGCCGCCTGTTGAACGCCCTGGCGGAAATGGACCGTCCGGGCCGGCGGCTCTTCCTGGTCCTCGCGGGCGGGGGGGTGGTCGGGGATCTCGGCGGCCTTGCCGCGGGCCTTTACCGGCGCGGGATCCGCTACGCGCAGGTACCGACCACGCTGCTGGCGCAGGTGGATTCTTCGATCGGCGGGAAGACGGCGGTGGACTTGGCCTCCGGCAAGAACCTAGTGGGGCTGTTCAATCAGCCGGGTATGGTCCTCATTGACCTCGCGTTCCTCCGGACCCTCCCGGACCGCCAGTTCCGGTCGGGGTTGGCCGAGGTGATCAAGTGCGGCGTGATCGCGGACGAGAAGCTCTTCCGGATCCTGGAGGGGACGACGCCGGCCCGGCTAAGGGGGAACGGGCCGCTGCTTCAGGAGGTTATTTCCCGCGCGGTGAAGGTCAAGGCCTCCGTGGTGGAAAAAGATGAACTGGAAACAAAGGGTTTGAGAACGCTGCTCAATTTCGGGCACACGTTCGGACACGCGGTGGAGGCGGCCGTTGGTTTCGGGAAATCCTTCACGCACGGCGAGGCGGTGGCGGTGGGGATGCAGGTGGCCTCTCGAATCTCGCTCCGGCTGGGAAGGATCCCGGAGAGCGACCACCGCCGGCTGGTCGCCCTGATCCGCCGGATGGGCCTTCCGACGCGGGCCCGCGGGTTGGAGCTTGGGGCGCTCCGGAAGGCGATGTCGCACGACAAGAAATGGGAAAAGGGAAAGAACCGCTGGGTGCTGCCGGAGCGGATCGGCCGGTGCGTTGTTCGGGAGGCGGTCCCGGAGAGGATCGTGCGGGAAGCGATCCGGGATTTTTTGGAGGGCTAGGAGATCCTGTTCCGTTCGGACGTCAAAGGGGAACGCCTGCAGCAGCTGCGCCGCTTGGAGCGCCTACTCGGGGTCCGTTTCCGAAAGCATTCTCTGCTGAACCAGTCGCTGGTCCACCGTTCCTACGCGCAGGCGCCTAAGCCGTCCGTCAAGGGGGACAACGAGACGCTGGAGTTCCTGGGGGACTCCGTGCTGGGGCTGGTGATCGCCGAGGAACTGTACCGCCTCTACCCGTTCTCCGAGGTTGGGGAACTGGCCAAGATCAAGGCGCAGGTGGTCAGCCGGGTCACGCTGGGGGAGATCGCCAATGAGATGAAGCTGGACGAGTGGATGCTGCTGGGGCCGGGCGAGACTCTGCGCGGCGAGGGCCGGCGCCCTTCGGTGGTCGGCTCGGCCCTGGAAGCGGTGCTCGGCGCCGTCTACCTGGACCGGGGCTTGGCCGTCGTCACCAAGCTCATCAAGAAACTTTTCGCGGCGCAGATCGAGGGCGTGGAGACGGGGCAGATGTCGGTGGACTACAAGTCATTGCTCCAGGAATACGTGCTGCGCTATTTCCGGGCGACGCCGGACTACCGGACGCTCGGCGAATCGGGGCCCGGCCACAAGAGGCGCTTCCAAGTCTCGGTCGGCTGGAAAGGGAAGGTGTACGGCCAGGGCTCCGGCCCCAGCAAGAAGTCGGCGAGCCAGGACGCGGCCCGCGTCGCCTTGGAACACATGCTGGCCCCCACCGCCTAACGGTTCTCAGTCTCGCAGTTGACAACTTTTGGCGGCGGGATTAGACTAGGGGCGTTGTGATTATTCGTCCTTGGAAAGTTTCGGATTGCCCGCAGATTACGGAGCTGGTTCAAGCCATCTTGATACAGGAATTCCCCCAAGATCAGAAGGCCTATCCGGTGGGAGATCTTCAGAACCTTGAAAAGAGCTACGGAGGAACAGGGGATTCCTTCCTCGTGGCCGAAGAGGAGGGCCGGGTGATCGGCACCTGCGGCGTGAAAGCCGACGGAGAAAAGACGGCTATCCTGCGGCGTTTCTTCGTGAATTCAGGGCATCGAGGCAAGGGGGTCGGCCGCGGCCTGCTGGAGCAGGCGCTGGCCTTCTGCCGGGAAAAGAGATTCAAGGAAGTGGTGATCCGGACATCCGCTTCCATGGAACAGGCGATCCGGGTTTGCCGGAAAGCCGGGTTTGAGCCTGACGGCGATTGGTCCTTCAGCGGCGCCACGCTCGTCCGTTACCGCCTCAAGTTGTCATGACGACCGCCGCCGAAACTCCCTCCCACAGTATCGCCCGGCCCCTCAGCGAGTCCGAAATCCAGAACCGTCTCTATGGCCCGTACTTCGGAAGAAAAATAGCGGCGGCTCCGCCGCCGGTCCAGCCCACCCAGCCCCCTGTTCAGATCCGGACGCAGTCTTCCCCCTGGACCGGTTCGGAGATCCTCACCGGAGAGCTCCGCCGCCTCCGCTCGGAGCTGATCTCTCTGCGCCAGGAGAAAGACCGGCTGGCCGTGCGGCTTGAACAGGCCGGCCGGCCCGCCCGGCAAGTTCCTGCCGGGCCCGCTCCCGCGAAGGCCGGAGCCGGGGTCGGAGGCTGGATCGGAAAGATATTCGGTTTCTTCCTGCTGCTGGGGACGTTCGGATATCTGTCGGGCGCCGCGCTGCAGGCCTCTCCCTCCGTGGGGGATTTCACTCCCTACACCGTTCAGGTCGCGGTGTACAACGGCCGGACCCCAGCAGGCCAGGCGCAGAGACTGCTGCAGGAGTTGGGCTATCAGGCCTTCACGGTGGAGATGCCCCGCGGGGATGGGACGTTCCGGTACCGGGTTTATGTGGGGAGTTTCGTCACCAAGGAAGAGGCCGCCCGGGAATCCAAACGGCTGGAAGCGGACACCCGCTTCCGGGACTTCAAAGACGCCTTCGTTCTGATCCGTTAGAGCTTAGTTCTTCAGCCCCAGCGTTTTCATTCTTCCGTCCTGATCCTGCAGATCCACCGAATCGGTGTTCACCTTGACCACCCGCATGCCGCGGATATGGTCGCCCTCCTTGAGCACCTCGTTGTTGATCAACGCGAAGGATTCGCCGTTGTTGCTGTCCAGGAGGGTCCCGCTCAAAACCAGTCCGGCCTGCGCCGCTTGGAAAAGCTGGATCCCCTGCGTTTTGGAAGGCTCCGGGAGAGCCGGCGGGGGAGAGGCCTTGGCAACAGCGGCGGCAGGGGCCGGCCGAGTCGCCGGCGAGGCCGTCCGGCGCGTCACCTGCGCGATGCCCACCAGCACGAGCCCCACGCAAAGGATCAGCAGCCCCCGGGTGAGCCCGTAAGGCCGCGGGGAAGGTTCCGGAGAGGGTTGTTCAGCTTGCGGCCGATCTTCCGGAGAGATCTCCGCTTTTTTCAGCGCGTCCGCGATAAGGCTCATGCGACTATTTCCTCCTTCTCGATCATTGATTCGTCAATCTGCTTGGACTCCCGCACGAAGCCGGCCAGCAGCGCCTGGTCGCACAGCAGGTTGATCCGCCGGGGGACTCCCCCCGAGACTCGGGCGATGGCGGCGATGGCCTCTTCGGTGAAATGGAGGGTTCCGTCCTGAGCGGCGGCTGACCGAGGCGGCACCGTCCCCGCTGCCGAGGAAATGCCGCCGCGCGGGTGCGCGGCGGCCTGGAGCCGGTGCCTGACATACTCCGAGACTTCGCTCCGGCTCAACGGCTGGATCCGGTACCGGACCACGATCCGCTGCTGCAGGGCTCTGAGCCGCGGATCCCGCGCCAACCGCTGATTGAGCTCCGGCTGGCCGATCAGAACGATCTGGAGCAGTTTGCGCTTGGCGGTTTCCACGTTGGAGAGCAGGCGGACCTGCTCAAGCGTTGAGACGCTCAGCGCCTGGGCCTCGTCAATGATCAGCACGGCGTTTCCCGAGGATTCGGCCTGCCGGAGCAGGAACTCCTCGATGGCCACCCCCAGTTCGCTGCGGGTACGGGGCGCCGGGCGGCCGTTGTCGGATTCCGCCCCGAAGTCCCGAAGCACGGCCCTCAGCAGCTGCGCGGCGCTCAAGGTCGGGTTCAGGATGAGGGCCGAGCGGACCGGTCCCTCCAGGCGGCCGATCAGCGTTTTGGCCAGCGTGGTTTTGCCGGTGCCGACCTCTCCCGTGATCACGATGAAGCCCAGGCGTTCCCGGATGCCGTACAGCAGGTGGGACATCGCTTCCTGGTGCTCGCGGGAAGGGTAAAGGAAAGCCGGGTCGGCGGTGACGTGGAAAGGTTTTTCTCGGAATCCGAAGTATGCTTCGTACACGTTTTACCTCCGAACCAGGGTATCATGTTCTCAAGCGCCTTGCAATTTCGCGGGATATACTCTATATAGAATAAAAGAAAGAAGGAGGGCCTTGAAGTGTGGCAGGGAATTGACCAGCGTCGTTTTCCTCGCGCGAAGTACAAATGTGTCGTGGGCTTGAAGCAGGCGGGCGACACCGTTCCGGTCGCCGCGACCACCGAGAACATCGGGATGGGCGGCGTCTGTGTTCTTCTGGAAAAAGGGTTGGACATCTTCTCCCCGGTGGAGCTGGACCTGACGCTGGATGACGGAAAGAGCCCCCTGCACGTGAAGGGGACCGTTGTCTGGGTGGTCCGGCGCCGGGAACTCCGCAAAGGCCCCAGCTTCGATACCGGCGTGGAATTCGCCGACCTGTCCACCGAGGACAAGGCGCGGATCGAAGCCGTCATCGACAAGGCCAATCCCCCCGGGAAGGCCGCTCCCGTCAAAAACCCCTGATGCCGCCGGCCCCAAGCGGCGGCACCGTCATCGAGCCCGCTCTGCTTTACTCGGTCTTATGCGATGATGTCCGCCGGGAAGACAACGGCAAGTTCATCCTGATGGGGCTCTTTGAGACGATCGGCGCGCGGGAGTTCCCCGCGGTCCATCCCACGCTGTTCATCGTGAACGGCTGGATCGCCGGCGCCGGAAAGTTCAGCCAGTACAGCCGGATCTTGGACCCGAGCGGCCACGAACTGGCGCGGGACCGGGAAACCCTCTTCGAGCTGTCCAATCTCAAATCCCGCCATTCGGTGATCGCCCGCTTTAACAACTTGGATCTGCCCCAGCCGGGCGAGTACGCGGTGGAGGTCCTGCTCAATGGGGATTTGAAGGTTCGGTACCCGCTCGTCGTGGAGCAGGTCTCTTAGAGGGTAGGGGGGCAGATGACGCTGAGGACCAGCAGCGGCGTCACGCCCGGATTGGTCAGCGTGTGGGGCACCGAGGCCTGCAGGTAAAGGCTTTCCCCGGTTCCGGCGCGAACCACCTGGTCTCCCACGGTCGCTTCCAACTGGCCCTTCAACACGTAGAGGAACCTCTCCGATCCCGCCGGCCCCCGCTGTTTCTGCGCGCTTTTCTTGGGCGGGAGGTGCAGCAGCGCCGGCAGCATCTTCTTCTGCAGGGGGGCTGAAGCCAGCACCGACAGCGAGGCCCCTTTCCCCGCGGAGATCTGGTCGGTGAGCTCTTCCGTCCGCTTCACCTCCACGGTGGGACCAGGGGCGTCCAGGCTGGCGTAGAGCTCCGACAGGCGCACGCCCAGCGCCCGGGCCACCTTCAGGTGGGATTCCAGCGTGCCGGTCATCTTGCCCGTCTCCATGCGGCTCAAGGAAGAGAGGGCCACGCCCGACCGCTTGGCGAGCTCCGCCAAAGACCAGTCCTTGACCTGCCTGAATTCCCGAAGTTTCCTTCCCAGTGTCATCGTGGCCTCAATCCTATCATCGTTGTCCGGCGCGGACAAGCCAAATCCTTGCGGAAATGAGGAAAATTACGGTATTGATTAAATAGCAAAATAGTTGATATAATGCCCGTTCATATTCGGGAGGCAGCCATGAAGGGTTTGAGAAGGTTTTGGGTCGCAGCGCTGGGGTCGGCGGCCGGCATCGGATTGCTGGCGGGCGGGGTCTGGGTGGCGCCGGGGGACTCTTTTTTTTGGCGCAGGTCCGCGGAGAATGATGGAGAGGCGGAACGGGAGGAGCCGCCTGAAGAGCCCCTTGAGGAGGAACTGCCGCCGACCGGGAGGGAAGGGGGTTCCTTGTGGATGCGAGGGGCGCCGCTTCCCTCTCCGGGGTTCGGCGGGATGGGCGAACCGGTGAAACCGGCCAGGCCGGCGGCGGTATTCCGGCGGGAGCCGGTTTCCGCCGCGGAGCCCACCATCCAGCAGGTGCACCGGATGGCGATCGCCTACGCGGAATTGGGACCGGAAAAGATCCGCCGCTGGAGGGGGCTGGCCCGCTGGCGCTCTTTCATCCCTTCCTTCACCTTGGGTCTCGACCAGGACCGGGACGCCAACATCGTTTCCTCGACGACCGGGGGAGTGACGAAGTTTTCCGTCGGGCCCGACCGCCGAACGCGGAGTTTGGACTTCGGTTTTTCCTGGGACTTGGCCGATCTTGTCTGGAGCCCGGACCAGACCTCCATTGATGTCCGGTCCCGCTTGACGACGCAGCTCCGGCAGGACATTCTCGAAGAGGCGACGCGGCTCTATTTTGAGAGGAGGCGCCTGCGGGCGGAGTTTGCAGGGCAGCCGACGGAGGATGCCGCCCTGCGGGAGGAGAGACGGCTGCGTGTCGAGGAGTTGACCGCTTACCTTGACGCGCTGACCGGCGGAGGGTTCTCCCGGCAGCCCGATTAAGAGGCCTAAAAGGTTGACAGGGGAGGCCGATCCCCGTTATAGTCATTTCCGCTGATGGGAGAACTGGGAAGGACCAAGCGGGTTCTAGTCGTTGACGATGAGCCGGAGGTGACCTTCGCGCTCCAGGTCTTCTTCCTAGGCAAGGGCTACGAGATGCTCACCGCGCTTGACGGCCTGCAGGCCCTGCGGTTGCTTAAAGCACATCCTGTGGACCTGGTCCTGCTCGACATGAAGATGCCCGGCGTCAACGGCATCGAGGTCCTCAAGTTCATCCACGCCGAATGCCCCTCCACCAAGGTGATTGTGGTCACCGCCTACGATGTCCAGTTCCAGGAGATGGTGGAGCAGATGGGGGTGGACGGTTTCCTCATGAAGCCGTTCGGGATCCAACGGCTGACCCAAACGGTGGAGCAGGTGCTGACCGCCACGCATCTGGGGCACCGCCCCAAGCCCCCGGAGCTCCTTCCCGCCCAAAGCGAGTATCCCCCGGAGGCCCAGCCGAAAGCCCGGCTCCTGTTCGTGGAGCCCTCCGAGTACACCTACCGCATTAAGGAGGTCTTCTTCTCCGACAACGACAAGAGCGGCGGGGTTTACCAGGTGGCCGTGGCCTATTCCGCCGAGGAGACTCTCCAGCAGCTGGAGCTTTTCCGCCCCGACATCCTTCTGGTGGACCTGAGCATGCTGGGGGCCGCCAGCGACCTGGCGGCAAAGGTCATGCGGTCCGCGGCCCGCCCCAAGGAGCTGATCATCCACGGCTCCAGCTCGATGCTGATGCCCCAGCAGAGCGGCAGGATGGACGACTTGAACCGGCTCGGGGTGAAGGTCGTCCAGAATGAAAGCTTCACGCGGGCCGGCCTGGAACGCCTGGGAGAGGTCATCCGCGGCACCGCGGTGGCCCAGGGGTTGGTCAACGGGCCCCATGCCTCCTGACGCCCTGCTCCCCTGGGGGTTCCTGGCCGCGTCGCTGGCCGGTCTCGGGTTAGGTTTCTTTGTTTACACGCGGGACCCGGAGGGCCCGGTGAACCGGAGCTGGCTTTCGTTTTCGCTGGCGGCTTCGGTCTGGGCGCTGGGGATGTTCGGCGTGATCCAGATGCTGTCCGGCCTGTGGGTGCTGGGGCTGGCGCGGGCCGCGCACGTCGCCTACGCGCTGGTGCCTCTCTTCTTCGCGCGATTCGCGCTGGCGTTGGGTGGGGAAGAGGAGCGGCCCGCTTGGCTCCGCTGGGCCGATCGGAGCGCGGCGCTGTTCGCGATTCTCTCTTTCACCCCTCTGGTGGTCAGCGACCTGCAGACCGGCACCCCGTTCGCTTTTTACCCGGCCCCGGGCCCCTTTTACGGCCTGTTGGCCCTCTGGTTCCTCGCCCTCTTCGGAGGCGGCCTGGCGGTCCTGATGGCTCAATACCGGGTGCAGGTGGGTTTCCGCCGCAACCAGCTGCGCTACGTGATCCTGGCTTCGGTCATCGGTTTGCTGGCGTTCCTCTCCGTGATCCCCTGGGTGTTCGGCGTCCCGATCCGCCCGGCGGGGCACGGCCTGGTGATCTTCTACGGGCTGATGGCCTACGCGATCCTGCGCTGGCGGCTCATGGACATCTCGATCGTTTTCAAGAACACGCTGCTTTACGCGGGGCTCTACTCCGTGCTGTTGGGGCTCTTTGTGACGGTGGTCGTTTTCTTCGGGCAGCTGCTTTTCTACGGGCCTCAGGCGCTGGACCGCCGCGTGCTCGGCATGTGCGTGGTGGCCCTCTCCATCGTCACGGCGGTCGTGCGCCCGCTGGACACCTGGCTGCGCCGGTTCACCGACAAGCTGCTGTTCCAGCGCAAGTACCAGTGGCAGAAGACGCTGCGGGACGCCTCGCGCGGCATGACGCGCGTGACCTCGGTGGACAAGCTGCTGAACCTGATGGCCCATTTCATCGGCATGCGCCTGCGGTTGACCCATGTGGGGATCCTTCAGCGTGTGAGCGGCGAATACCAGCTCCGGGTCAGCCGGGGCAGGGAAAAGAGGCCGATGGGTCTGCGCGTGAGCCGGGATAACCCGCTGGTGGCTTGGCTCGAAGAGAAGAAGGAGGTCCTGACCAGCGACGAGGTGCGCGGCTGGCTCAGCAGCGAGCGTCTGTTCCCGCGCCGCACCGTGATCCGGCGCTCGCTGGAGGAGATCCGGGGGGAGATGGAATCGCTCCGGGCGGAGGTCTGCGTGCCGGCGTTTGCCAAGTCCCAGATGATGGGGTTCCTGGTGCTGGGAGAGAAGCTCTCGGGCGATCCCTTCTCCCAGGAGGACCTGGACATCCTCTCCACGCTGGCCAGCGAGGGGGCCATCGCGCTCGAGAACGCGCAGCTCTACCAGCAGCTGATCCAGCGGATGAGCGAAATTGAAGGCCTTTACCAGCGGGAGCACCGGCTGTTCATCCACACGGCCATCGCGCTGGCCGCGGCCGTGGACGCGCGGGACCCCTACACGCACGGCCACACCGAGCGGTCCACCGCCTACGCGGTGGCCATCGTGGACGAGATGGGCCCTCTGCCGGAGATCACCGCGAATCCCCGCTTCAAGGAGATGCTCACCGTGGCGGCGCTCCTGCACGACATCGGTAAGATCGGGATCCCGGACGAGATCCTGCGCAAGCCGGCCAAGCTGACCCCCAAAGAGGTGAAGAAGATGGCGGAGCACCCGATCGTGGGCGCCATCATCCTGCAGCCGATCAAGGGGATGGAGGAGGTCGCGAACGCGGTCAAGGCGCACCATGAGCGGTTCGACGGGCGCGGGTACCCGGATGGCATGAAGGGGACCGAGATCCCGCTGATGACCCGGATCATTTCCGTGGCCGACACGTTCGACT
Organism: uncultured Planctomycetia bacterium; assembly: GCA_964373055.1. GTDB lineage: Bacteria > Omnitrophota > Gorgyraeia > 1-14-0-20-64-10 > 1-14-0-20-64-10 > JAUSCU01. The sequence continues at coordinate 19,752 of CAYJTM010000004.1, read as the reverse complement.
CCATGACCACCGACCGGCCGTACCGGAAGCGGTTGTCGGACGCGGCGGCCGTCCGGGAGATCAGCGACTGTTCCGGAACCCAATTCGATCCGATGGTGGTGGAGGCGTTTATGAAGGCGTACCGGAAGGGGCTGGTCGTGAAGAAGCCGGTGGAAGCGGTTGAGATGATTGGCTAGATTTTTCAGACCGTTTTTGGTCTGGTTACAGGAGAGCGACGATGGAATCAAAGGAACGCAGGAAGTTCATGAGGATCGAGGCGGACCTGGAGGCGGAATACTGGGCTAAGGGACCCTCCATGGGCACCGGCTCGGCGCGGGTGCGCGACTTTTCGCGGGAAGGGCTCGGGATCCTGTTCCCGAAACCGGTGGAGCGGGGCGAGCATGTGGATTTGACGGTCAAGGTGCCCGGCGACAATGTGCCGATCTTCGCGACCGCGGAGGTCACCTGGACCGATCTGGCCGACCAAAAGGAAACGGGCGCCGGTCTGCGGTTTGTCTCGATCAAGCCGCTCGACCTGGCCCGCCTTCTGGATTTCGTCTATTCCCGCTGGCTCGGCGGCCTCCGCGGAAAAGCCTGATTTTCAGGAGTGGAGATCGCGGGGAGCTTCCTGGCCCTTGCGGCGGCCGGCTTGCTGTGGGCCCTCATCGGATCCACGCGCGTCCTCTATCCGATCCGCCTCCACCTGCCGGTCCGCCCTTCCGACTTCGGGATCCCCGCCGAACCCCTTCAATTCCCGTCCACCGATGGCACCCCGGTTTCCGGCTGGTTGGTCCGCCGCCCGCGGGCTTGCGGCCTTCTGCTGATGCTTCACGGGTTCGGCTCGTCCAAGGCTGAGTTGCTTGACTTGGCGGGTGCCTTGCATCGAGACAGCCCCTTCCACCTCCTGCTGATCGATTTCCGGGGACATGGCCACTCCGGCCCCGGGCCCGTGACGTTCGGTTTTCGCGAGGTCGGGGAGGTCAAGGCGGCGCTCGATCTGGCTCAAGCCGACCCACAGCTGAGGGACCTGCCCGTCGGCTGCTGGGGGATTTCAATGGGCGGGGCGATCGCGCTGTTGGCGGCGGCCCGCTACCCCCAGATCCGGGGCGTCGTGGCGGATGCCGCCTATTCCGACGTCAGCAAAGCGATTGCGAGAGCCCAGTGGTTGACCTATCATATTCCTAGGGTTCCGCTGGGGCAGCTGGTGGTCTGGGCGGTCGAGTTGCGGCTTTGCTGCCGGGCCATGAGGATGGACCCGCTGCGCGTGATCGGCCGGATCCGGCCGCGGGGCGTCTTCCTGATCCACGGCGGCCGGGACAAGTCGATCCCGCCAGGTGAGGGGGAGGCCCTTCACCGGGCGGCGGGGGAGCCGAAGCGCTGGTGGCTGATTCCGGAGTCGGAGCACGCCACCTGCTACTATGACCGGACGGAGGAATACGTGCAGAGAGTGACGGAGTTCTTCAAAGATGCCTTTCTCCGAGCGGCGTAAATATCCCCGCATCGCGGAGAACGTTTCCTGCCAGGTCTCCGTCGGGACCGAGAAACTCCAGACCCTCACCAAGAACTTGAGCTGCGGCGGCGCCCTCTGCAGTCTTCCCGAAGAGATCGCCCCGATGACCCAGCTGGACTTGGTGCTGGACCTGCCCGCGGTACCCGGCACGGCGGCCCCCTCGCGGCAGCAGGTGCACTGCATGGGAGTCGTCATCCGACAAGACCGGCTCCCGCTGGAAGAGAAACCCACCTACCTCACCGCGATCTACTTTTCCGACCTTAAAGCCGAAGACCGCCGCCGCATCGGGGAGTTCGTCCTCCAAAGCATGTTCTCGCATGACCGCCGGCGCTCATAAGGGGGCAAAGGGCCCCGCACCTCTTGACAAGGTGTAACACTAGTGTTACACTTGTTTGTGAAGTGAACAGGAGGTGAATGACATGCCTACCACGCTGCCGAGGGTCAACGTTCCTTTTGAGAGGCCAGTCTATGAGCTTCTGGAAGAAATCTCAAAGTCCGAGAAAACTTCTTTGTCTCAGGTTGTTTCCGGATTGGTAAAGACCGCTTTGGAATTGGCGGAGGATCTGGCTCTTGCAAAAGAGGCGGAGAAGCGGTTGGGCACCTTTCGAAGAGACGATGCTCTTTCTTCCGATGCTTTGCTGAGATGGAACAAGAGCCGGCGCCGGGGCAGGTAAGTCTCCCGGTTTTTAAAGTTATTTGGCACGCCGAAGTTAAGAAGGACCTTTCAAGAATTCCGCCATCGGTTGTCAACTCCATCCTTCGGGCAGCCGATTACCGGCTTTCCCTCGCGCCTGAAATCATCGGGAACCCTCTTAAAGGGACGGCGAACCGGCTTTGGAAAATCCGTTTCAGCGGTTATCGGATTGTCTATACGATCCACGTGAGTAGAAAAGAGGTTTGGGTCCTCTCCGTCCAGAAGCGGGACATTGTCTACCGGGATCAGCACGTCCAGGCGCTTTTGAAAGTCGCGGCAGCCCTTCATGAGAAATTCAGGATGGCTCCATGATCGTCGGCGTTCCTAAGGGGGCAACTGCAATGGGTGTCGTCTGCTCCTGATCCCTGGAAGGAATGCGCCCGATACCTCCTTCCAGTATTAGGCCAACTCCATGGTATTCTTGAAGTTACGGAACCTCTTGGGTAGCTAGCGGTCGTTTTCTCTCAGACCCCTGCCAGGAATCTTCTAATTTGATCGTGGTTTCCAGCAAGAAGCGCGGTGCACACCTGTTTCTCCCTTGCAATGATCACGCGCAGGTTAGATTCCACACCGGCCTCGTAATAAGGTCTTCTAAGTTGTTTATAGAAGAATCGTGGGGAGCTGCGCTGAGCCTCTTGGAGATTGCATCCGGAGGCGTAATAGAGCTTCAGTGCTTCCAGGATTTGAGCCACCGTCTCCCTCTGCTCAGCACCCAGCTTTCGGACACTCCGGTTAAACGAGGCGCTGGCATAAAACTCAAGTGGCATGCGGTCAGATTTTCTCTTTCCTGACCTTGTTGATGAAAGCAGCCGTGACCTTCTCTTGCGTTTCTTTCTCTTGGGCCAAAAGCTTATCGAGTTTCCGGTATTCCGCCCGGGTAAATTTCTTCTCCTTGATCTCCAGCGGGATGAGTTCAATCCTGCTCCCATTGAACTCGACGTCAAAAAGAGATCCTCTCTTGAGATCCAACGCCTTGGCAATCCTGCTTGGGATCGTCACCTGATGTTTTTCGCTCATTGTGATGGTCATCTTCTTCGCCTCCTAAGGCAAGTGTACCACAAAAGTAGTAATTTACTACTTTCTTTCAGTCGCTGCCATTGCCTGGTGGTTCGCTGTCTGGTTAGTGCTAATCCATCTTAGATATTAATCCCTGAAACCCTTGATTTACGACCTCCCCTTCGGGTAATCTTAGTAATGTCCACCACTAACACTATGCGACGCATACCCATTCTGCCAAGAATCCTGGCCGCCTTGCTAATCCTCGCGCTTGCTTTGCCGAACTCTGCCTACGCCTTGCGCCAGACCGGCTTGGAGGAGAGCGACGGCAAGGACAAACCCAAAGCCCAACTCATTTCCGCTCTGACGAGCCCGTTTGTTTCCACACCGATTCTATCTTCTAGCCCCATCTCTTTTGCCACAGTCTCTTCTGCCGCCGGCATGGAGGAGAAGGATCTAAATTCCATCTCGGCCGAGGACCTCGAGAAAATCCTGGCGGAGGTGCTGAAAATCTCCGAGCCCGAAGCGAAAGAGCTGGCGGAGAAAATCCTGCACAAACGGCAGGAAGCTCCTTTCCAAGATTGGTCCCAGTTCCGGGGCAATATGAAGGGGATCCTCTCGAAGGAGCAGGTGACTGCCCTCAAAAATAGCAGCGCCATCTCGATCGTCAAGCCATCCAAATCCATTCGATCCTCTCCTACTTCGACAAAATCTCAAGCAGAGTCCCCCGGGGAATCCATATCAACCCCCGCTCTTTCCAAGTGGGCACAAGGGCATGTTCTGTTAGGATTGAAAAAGTTTGAAAAATCCGGTTTCTCTGATTGGTCCGGGTTGATTGTGGCTGCGAGAGCCTTGCCGGTGCAGGATCAGGATGAATGGAAGCAAATCATTTCCGAGATACAGGTCTCTGTAGGGACGTGGAAATTGGGCCCAGAGCCGGTAGACGATGCGATACGGCTGCTTCAGCTGTTAAACGAAGGTTGGTTTGTGCGGCGGAATGTGATTTTGTTGCCCGGCAGGGTTATTGAGAGTGCTGCGGACTTGGTCGGAACTTTGAAAATCGCGACAATTCTGGAACAGACGAATTACGAGCTGGATGGCCAATCCGTGCCTGTTTACTTGGTCACGGCCTATCCTTTGGGTCAAACAGTGACCACGGCATATTATCCGGAAGGTTTCGTTCTTTTTGACCTGAACTCCTTGCGGAGAGAATCGGAGTTGAAATGGAGCTTGTCTAAAATGCTTCGGCAGATGGGCAAGGTTCTTGGATTGTCGCCGCTGAGGTCGGCCGTCGCGGAGCTCTTTGTGGAGAGGACGCTGCGTGAGTACGCAAATCCTGCGCAGTATCAGCCAGTGCAGTTCCAGGAGAGCCTCTATGAAGAGCTCCGGCATGCTCTGGATTTCAGACGTACAGAGAGGGCGGCGAAAAGGAAGTTTCTTGCCAAGGACGTGGAGTATTACGAATATTTTGTCCAGACCCATTTGCGCTCAGAAAGCCGGATACGAAAAGTTCTTTGGGATAAGGTTGTCCTGCCGGGATTTTCTCCTCAGGATCCGATGTATAAATCAATCCTGGGAGAAACCATCATGGAATTGTCGGGAGAACTCACCAAGACATTTTTTGCGCGAGATCCCGCGGAACGTCTGGGCGGATGGCTGTCGCGGCAATTGCAAGACAGTCCAACGTCATCCGGTGACGCTATGACGAGTTTTATGTACGCTGAAGTGGGTTATGTCGCTTTGCTGTTGCTTATCGAAGAAATGGGGGTAGCCTCAATTCCTTGGGAAAGCGATGCCTGGCGCAGCCTGGACTACGGCCAAATAGCCGCGTGGGCAAGGGCCATTGCCGAACAACCACCGGAGAAGATTCGACTGGCCGTGAAGCGGTTCTACGAATCAAACTACAATTCACCTATTGACGAAGCTCCCTTTCCGAAAATTAGCCGAGATGAATCCGACGCCAAAACCCCGATTGCTGCCGGGGTGGAGGAGAAGCTGGATGTCACCCGCCGAGGATTCTTGGAGGCCGTGGCCGCATTGGGGGCTGCTCCGATCACCAGATTTGTGGGTATGTTCGAGAACGGGGACGCCAATCGAATGGTTCAGGGCGATTCCCTGGGCGCCCGGCTGAATGTGGAGCAGGGGCGCAAGGAGACTTACGTGGTGGACTTGAGGGTGGCGGCACAAATGAATCCAGCTGATCTGCAGGTTGTGGACCGAATCCTGGTTCATCCTGGAGCGTTGATACCCTCTGCATGGCAGAAGGTAGAGCGGGTTATGGTACCAAAGGATCTGGAAGCAGCCGTGGTGTTCCTCGCCAAGAATGCCCGCAAGGGGGATATCTTCTTGCTTGCTCCCGATGCGACAGGCTCGGTGGAAAGTTGGGGCAACCTGTTCATCCGGTACGGTGTCTTGGGGATCCGCACCACCGACTTGATGGTGGCAACAATCAACCAGTTAAAAGACGCGGAATTGATCGCTTTGCTGGCCTCCCTGGGTCCGCAAGGAGGGTTGATTTTAGGGGCAGAGATCCAGTTCCGAACGTCGGGAGAACGTAATCTCCTCGTTTCCGCGTAAGACGCTTATCCTTCGTTTTCCACTCACGGTCGTCTTGTCAATTTTTCCTCCTAAGCGTACGATAAGGACGTGATCATCGGCGTTCCTAAGGGGGCAACTGCAATGGGTGCCGCCGGCGCCTTATCCCTGGAGACGATATGCCCAACGCCTTCTTCCGGTCTTGGGACAACTACATGGTATTCTTTAGGTTACGAAATCTTCGAAATGGTTTCATAGTGCATAATAGTTGTGCCTTTTAATTGACAAGCGTTATGGCATAGGATAAACTTAGCTCTTGTCGTACCCGATTTAACGATAATTGCTGGTAGCAGTCATTCTTCCGGTTTATTGGGAGAAAGGAACGGTCCGATGTGCAGGATCGTCGAAGCGGGAGGGTACGGCAGACGTAAGCGGTTAGCAACTCCCCGAGCGAGCCGATAACTTTGAGCGTCTACGGACTTTCCGTAGACGCTTTTCTTTGTAGGCTGAGAATTTTAGGAGAGATAAGGTTACATGGAACGAAGACACAGCAGCCGGATAAAAGCGGGATTTCCGGTTACATACAATCTTAAGAGCGAGAAAAACCAAGCCCATTCCGGAACTGTCTTGGATCTGAATCGCCTGGGGATGCGTGTGGTCCTACCTCAAAGCTTGCCTAAAGAAACTGTTCTTGATCTGAAATTTGAAATGAACTCGTCTGGACCGATGTTGGCCCACGGTGTTGTGGTTTGGCAGTATGAGGCGGACCCTACGGCAGGTGTCAGGAAAGGTTACTTGACTGGGATTCAGTTTTCCAGGGTGCAGGATATCAATCCGGATCACATTACCGGTGCGGTCGGGAGAACAGAACCGACCCAAGTGGATGGATTCCGAAAGAAGACGTGCCTCGCCAAGATTACGTACACCGCCAGTTACCTGCCCAAAGAAATCGTCACCAACAAAGACATTATTAAGATGGGTCTAAAATCCCCCGAGATAGCCATTCGGCGCGGGCTTGGCGCGATAGAAAGGCGCAGCGCCGGCCGAGGTGAGAGCACCGCAGATATGATCGTGGAAGCGGCCCGGGCGATTCTGGCCAAAGCCGGCAGGCATCCGTCCACGCTTGACCTGATTATCTGCGCCGTGAACCCGTCGGTAGCTGTCGCTCCCGATGTTGGGAGCATGGTGCAGGAGAAGATTGGGGCGCATTGTCCTGCTTTTGAGATCAACATGTCCTGCTCCGGATGGCTCTGCGCTCTGGATATCGCTCGCCGATACATCGCATCGGGATCCAGAGCCATCCTGGTGATGGCTGCGTCTGCCATCGGATCCAAGCTCCCGATCAAGAGCCTGATGCACCGGGCCATCTTTGGTGACGGCGCGGGCGGCGCTCTTCTGGAATCGGACCCTCCTGAAGGAGGCGAAATTCTCGCATGTGAACTGTGGACCCGGGGCGAATATGGATCCGATATCTATGCGCCACTGCCCTGGACCGTAACTCCTTTAAACGCGTCGGAGTCTTACGAAGATTATTTCCGGATGAATCCGGATAAGAACACCTTTTTCAAGGTCATGGATTACCACATGATCCCTTTTATCAACAGGACGCTTAGTAGGGCCAACGTTTCGCTGGAAGATATCGACATCGCCTTCCTCCACTATCCCACAAAATTCCTATTCGACCATTCGGTGAAGCTCTTAAAATTCCCGCAACGGAAAGTAATTCATAACTTCGACAGGTATGGAAATCTCGTGTGCGCTGAAATGCCTGTTCTGCTCGATGAAAGTCTGCGCGACGGAAAAGTCAAAAAAGGCGATCTGGTTTTGATGTTCACGTATGGGGCAGGGTTCACGGGCGGTTGTGCCGTTATTAAGCTGTAAAGCCCGCGCGGCCGGGATTGCAGCTCCGCTGGTCATCGGGTTGATATATCTCCCCCTGCTGGTTCAAGGTGCCCCGCAGGATTTGCCGGATCCCCGGATCATGGTGAGTCAAGCCGAACAGGTCATGCGGGGAGACTCGAATCAAATGAAACTGGAGCTGCATGTTGTCACCCCCGGATGGAATCGCACCTACGCACTCGACAGCTGGATGAAAGGCCGGGACAAGACGCTCATTCGTATCTTGGAGCCGGTCAAACAGCGGGGGGAAGGCTACCTCAAAGTGGAATTTCAACTGTGGACCTACGTCCCCAAAGTCGAGCGAACTATTCTAATTCCCCCGTCTTCGATGCTCCAGCCCTTTCTCGGCAGCGACTTTTCCTACGATGATTTGATTCGAGCAAGCGGTTGGGATAAAGATTACGATCATCATGTCGTTGGGGAGGAAGTCATCGGCGGGGAGCAAGCCGTCGTGATGGATCTCAATCCCAAGCCGGAAGCTCCCGTCGTGTATGGACGCCTCAAGCTTTGGTTGCGCAAAAAGGACTCCGTTCCGCTCAAGGAAGAATTCTATGACGAGCGGAACACCCTCTTAAAAACGATGTGGTTCAGGGACATCCAGTCCAAAGGGGGGCATGAAATTCCGACACAATGGGAGATGGTCAACCATCGCGAAGAAGGCCGTAAGACCATCGTGACTATCTCGGAGGCCCAGTACGACCGGCCCATCAGCGATCACTTCTTTACCCGCCGTCAGCTTGAGGAGCCCCTCAGGGACTAAAATGCGGACTGTCGGGTTACTCACTCTGACCAGCCTGGCGGTTCGGAATCTGTTGCGGCACAAACGCCGTTCACTAATCACCGTTTGCATGATTGCTGTCGGGGTGGCTGGCTTGATGTTCCATCGGGCTTTTGCGGAAGGCTCCTATGCGCAAGCCATCCACAACTACACCAATAAGGTGACCGGGCATTTCCAGGTGTGCCGGTCCGGATTCCTCGGTTCATTCGCCGCGGAACTCTTCATTGATGACCACGAGGCTCTCGCTCAGAAACTCCGGCAGGTTCCCGGGGTGACAGCCCTTGCTCCCCGGATCGTGGCGCAGGTCCTGGCCAGCACCGCGACTAAATCCCAAGGTGTAATTTGCCTGGGGATTGATCCGCAAAAAGAGCGGGAGATCACCCAGCTTCATGATCTCGTGATAGAGGGTCAGTTCCTTGAGCCTGGAGAGCGGGGAACCATCCTGTTGGGGAAGCCTTTGGCGGAGATGCTGGACGTCCGGCTGGGTGAGAAAGTCGTTCTCTTCACCCAGGCTTATCAGGGGGTGTTGGGAGCCGCAACCCTCCGAGTCAAAGGAATATTGGAAACCGGAAGCAAGGAGATCGACAACCGAACTATTTTCACATCCCTGGCGTCCGGCCAGGAGCTGTTGAACTACACCGATCAGGTCTCCTGTTTGGTTGTCAAAACGAACTCACTCAAGCGTGTTCCCGAGATTGCGGATTACGTTTCCGCCAAAGTCATCCCGCCGGGATATCGGGTGGCAAGATGGGATGAGATCGCCCCCGAGATTCCCCAATGGATTAATTTCTTTGACGCGATCATCGAGGTGATTATGGTGGTTGTCCTCATCGTAATCGCTGCCGGCATCATGAACACCGTGCTCATGGGCGTGTGGGAGCGGACAAGAGAGTTTGGTTTGATGATGGCTTTGGGAACGAGGAGATACCACGTGGTTCTCATTGTGCTGGAGGAAGCCGTCCTGCTGGCGCTTCTTGGAATTGTTCTGGGTACCTTGTTGGGAATCGGCGTGATCACTTATTATCACCAGGCGGGGATCGATCTGGGGGGTTTTGCTGCCGTTCAGAAAGAATGGCATCTTGGTTCCCGGACCTATCCCCTCCTGAGCGGGAAGGACCTTCTGCATGCGATCCTGCTTCTGTTTTTTGACACGCTCATCTTTTCCGTCTATCCCGCTTGGAGAGCGGCTCAGCTTGACCCGGTAGAGGCGATGGGGAATGTCTGATCCTGGCCCGCTGATTAGAACTCAAGGATTAATGAAGCTCTACCGAAACAGTGCCACAGAGACACCGGCGCTTCGCGGCATCAATCTTTCCATCCCGGCAGGCGCTTTCGCGGCGCTCGCCGGGCCGTCCGGGTCGGGCAAGTCCACCCTGCTCCATCTCTTGGGTGGTTTGCTGTCGCCGACCTCGGGCCAGGTTTGGGTCAATGGGATTGAACTTACCAGGCCAGGTGTCGACCTGGTGGATTATCGTCTTAGGCAGGTCGGTCTTATTTTTCAACAGTACAACCTGATGCCCCTGCTTACAGTCCTGGAGAATGTGGAATATACGATGGTTTTCCAGGGGATTCCTCCGGCGGAACGACGGAAGCGCTCACTTCTCCTCCTGGAAAGGGTGGGTCTTAAAGGGTATGAAAACCGAAAGCCAAAGGAATTAAGCGGGGGTCAGCAGCAGCGGGTAGCCGTCGCTCGGGCGGTGGTCAGCAAACCAAAACTTGTGCTGGCGGATGAGCCTACCGCAAGCTTGGATTCCAGCGCGGGGCAGTCCATCATAGATTTGATGAAAGCCCTCAATCAAGAGGAAGGAATCACCCTCCTTTTCGCGACCCACGATGAATCCATTCTCAAGAGGGCGGGTTTGGTCATCCGTTTGCGGGATGGCTTGATTTCAGATTCAAACGGTCATTAACACGGCGATGCCGCTTCCGGGTCGCACCCTCCTCGTCTGCCTCGTCAGCTTGACGTTTACCGGGCCGCTGGCCGCCGATGCTCTGGCGGCGGATCAGGTTCAAGCAGGAGAGTTCTCCCTGCGGCACACCGGTCATTACGCGAATGTCCTGAACCAGTCTAAGACAACAGAAAAGAAAGATTTCACCGGCGATCTCCAGCGTTTTCGGTTGGAACTGCAACCACGGTATGGGGAGAATCTGAGCGGTTTCCTGGCTTACGACCACCGAATCCTGATCAACAATGCGATCAAAACGGGAGATTTCCTTGTTGCTCAAAACCGGCAACGAGATCAGTTCCTGGATTTGGAGCACCAAATAGCTAAAGACGGAAATGCGCGGTGGGAGCATTCGATCTACCGGGGATATCTGGACTATAGAAACGAATTGCTTGAATTGCGTGCTGGCCGGCAACAGATTCCCTGGGGCTTAGGGCATTTCTGGACCCCCACGGATCTTTTTAATCCGTTTGACCCCCTGGCGATTGAGAAAGAGGAACGGGTCGGAACCGATGCCGTAGATCTGAAGGCTTACTGGGACTCTCGGCAATATGTTGAGCTTGTTTACGCGCCCCAACGAAAGCGCAGGCAAGATACCGTGGCGCTCAAGCTGCACCTGGTTGAGGGGGGTCGGGAACTCTCCTTCCTTCTCGCGGAGGCAAAAGGGAACGAGGTGTACGGGGCCGATTATCTTCAGAACATCGGGAAGGCGGCCTTCCGAATGGAGATGACAAGAACCGATGCCCACAATGAGCCCGATTTCTGGAAAGCCGTTTTCAACGCGGATTACACTTTTCCCAACAGCTTTTATGTGTTGGGGGAATACCATTTCAACGGTCAAGGTCGGCGCGATGAAAACACCTACCAGCGAATACGCCGGAATCTAGGAGAGATTGATTTTCTAGGCCAGGATTTCCTTGGTTTGAAACTCGGATATGATGTAATGCCTCTGTTGCGCGTTGAAAACCACCTGATTTGGGTGCTGAATGATCAAAGCGCCTACCTCAACCCGGAGATCCGTTGGGATGTGATGAAAAACTCAGAATTTCTCATCGGGGTGCAGCTCTTTTTCGGCAGACAGGACTCCGAATATGGTCAAGAGCATCCTGCCGGCTACATCCGATGGAAGATATTTTTCTGATGTCTCTTTTTCTGAAATGAGAGTCTGGTCTGCCTTGATGGGTTTTCTCCTATGGGTGTCGGTATTGCCCTCTTCGTTGGGTTACGCGCTGGACAGGAACATTCCGTCCGGGCCCGAGATCTCAGATCAGCGAGCGAGATCGGTGCTGAAGACTGTAGAAACGAAGCTCCGCGACGTTCAATCCTACCGTTGTACGCTGAATACCCTCTGCATCCTGAATAACGAAAGGGAAGAGCGAAGTTACGAGTACGCTTTCCGACGGCCAAAGTCCATCCGCATGAAAATCTTGCAGGGTCCGGATCAGGGATCCACACTGGTTTATCGGGAAGGGCGAGTCGTTGTTCGGCCGGGAGGGTTATTCCGCTTCCTGCGTCAGACATTTAAACCCGACCGCCCCAGGGTTACGACAATCCGGGGCGGTCGGGTGGATCAGACCGATTTCTGGTTTATTGTGGATTTGATGAAAACCGAAACCTACGTCCTCCGGTACGAAGGCCAAGAAAGCGTTCGGGGCAATGTAGCGGATGTATTGGAGCTTACCCGGCGCACGGCTTCTTCCGGCGGGGATTACCAAAAGGGCAGATTCTGGGTTGAGCGGGATTCGGGGCTGATCGTGAAGTATGAACTTTACGACAAAGAGGACAAGCTGGCTTTCAGGCAGACCCACGAAGAAGTGCAGCTCAATCCCGGCTGGCCGGAGGATTTCTTTCGATGAACGCCTACCCGCTTCTCAGCGATTTCCGGATCATTCAGCCGCTTGCTTTAATCTCCGGGGGTGCCTGTCTTGCGATGGCCGCTTATGTTTATTTTCGGAATCTGCGGTCACCTCTCAACCGTTTATGGAGCTTGGTCAGTACTTGTGTGGGATGTTGGTGTCTGGGCGCTTACTGGGTTCTTGAGGCTTCTGATTATGCGGCAGCCTTATCGGCGATGCGTCTGATTCACTTTGCGGCCATTCCGATCCCTATCCTTCACCTTCATTTCACATGTCACCTTCTGGATATTCGTCCAGAACGGTGGCGTCTTCTTTGGGTGGGGTACGTGATTACGGCGATCCTGATTGTCTCCAACTTTACCCCGCTTTTTGTCGAGGATGTCGTTCCAAAGCCCTACTTTCGCTTTTATGCGGTTCCGGGACTGTTCTATCATTTTTTTACATTTCTCTACTTTGGGTCCAGCTTTCTCTGGTCGCTGATGTTGATAAGGTTCATCCCTCGTTTGGAACCCCTTAAGCGCATTCAGGCAAAGTATGTTCTTATTGCTTCAGTCATTGGCATTACAGGTGGCGCTGCGACACTGCCTGTCGTCTACAACATTCCAGTCCCACCCTATCCCGCGCTCCTAGTCGCTCTGTACCCATTCCTGATCGCTTACGCCATCATTCGTCACCGCTTGCTTGACATCAATCTCGTCGTGACCCGAACGGCTGTCTTTGTCCTTGTCTATGCGGCAATCCTGGGATTTCCGCTTTGGAGCGCGCTTTCTTGGCAGCCCCAGCTCGAGCGACTGCTGGGAAACCGCTGGTGGGCATGGCTTCTGATGGCCTATGCAGCGTTGGCCACATCGGCCCATTACGCCAATCTCTATTTCCAGCGATATGCGGAGAACCGGCTTCTCGCTGAGCAGCGCAATTATCACGCGACCCTCCGCCGTGCCTCCGAGGGGATGACGAGGATTCGCCAGCTTCCGCGGCTTCTGAAGCTGACCGCGGGCATTCTCTCAAAAGCCGTTGGGCTTACCCACGTCTCCATCTATCTGCAGGATGCGGAGACTAAGCGGTACGTCCAGCAGGTAACTAAGGGGAAGGATGGTCCAACCGGTGGACCCGGACTTGAACTGGACGACCCACTCATCAAATACCTTCTAGTTCACAAAAACGCCATCGTGCTGGAAGAATTTCACATGCAGAGGCAGCGGATGGAAGACCCCGGCCTCCGCGAGGTGGAGATGTCGCTCCGCCGCCTTGGCGCGGCCCTGGTCATCCCAAGCTTCGTTCACGACCAGCTCCTGGGATTCGTCGTCATGGGCGCCAAGCGGTCAGGCCGGATTTATACCGACGACGATATCAAGGTTTTGATGACTTTGGCCAATCAGGCTGCTTTGGCCATCGAGAACGCTCGCTTCTACGAGGCGGAGAAAGGGCGGCAGGCCGAGATGTTCCACACCGCCCAGCTGGCCTCCCTCGGAACGATGGCCGGCAGCATGGGCCATCAGATCAACAACCGCTTTTACGTGGAGGCTGTTCTTGCCGGAACGCTCAAGGATGCGCTGGAGAAATCCGATCTCAGCAACGCGCCTGAGCCTGTCAAGGAATTGATCGAGAAAGCGCGCGTGGCTTTCGGCAAGATCGAGAAGGATGCTATCCGGGGAGGGGACATCGTCAAGACGCTGCTTGACTTCTCCAAGCCGGGGAAGCTGGAGCGCACGGCATTCCCAGAGATCCTTGAGCTGTCGAAAGACTTGGCCCAGTACCGTGTCAAGTTCGATGAGATCGAGTTTGAATCGGTACTGGCCAACCCGCTGCCGTCTTTGAACGCCAACAAGAACCAGCTCACAGAGGCTTTCTTTAACTTGATGGCCAACGCCTACGACGCCATCAAGAGCAAAGAGAAGGCGATTCAGGAGAAAAACCTTAACCTGGGCATGGGTCAGGTGTACAAAGGAAAGCTGGCGATCAGCGTGACCACGAATGGTAAGAGCGGCATGACTTGGCTCTCTGTGGTCGTGCACGACAACGGCATTGGGATCAAGCCGGAAGATTTATCCCGGATCTTCGTGCCCTTCTTCACCACGAAGGCAACTTCCCAGAAGGGGACCGGCTTAGGCCTGTACGTCATCAAGCGCATAATCGAGAACCACAGCGGAAAGATTGATGTAAGCTCTACCTACGGGGAGGGAACGACGTTCACGATCTTTCTGCCGGTGGCGGAGGAGCAGAGCTAATGTCTTACTCGGTACTCATTGTCGATGATGAACGGGACGCGACCGACGCGCTCAAGATGTACCTGGACCTCCAGGGTTTTACCGTTCGCTCGGCCTACTCCGGGCAGGAAGGGATTGACTTGGTGAAAGAGGCCCAACCCGACCTCGTGTTGCTTGACCTAGCGATGCCGGGCAAGGACGGGTGGCAGGCGCTCAAGGAGATGCGCAAGCTTGTGCCCGACTTGCGTGTGGTGATTCTTACCGGAAGTGTACCCGACCGTGGTTTGGAGGAACAAGCTAAGCGGGAGGGGGCCATCGGCATCATCACCAAACCGATCCCGGTCGCGGAGCTTTCGCCCAAGATCCGGTCGTTCATTGATGGGGGGAAACCTTGACCGATCCGGCCCTCTCTTCCGAAGAGCTTCTTTCCAAAGTCCAGCCCATCATCTCTAAGGAGCTCGAGGTTCCTGTCGAGAAAGTTACACCTCAAGCTCGCTTTGTCGAGGATCTCGGGGCGGATTCTTTGGACACGGTTGAGATCCTCCTGTGTCTTGAGGAAGAACTCGGCATCCAAATCCCCAACGAGGAGGCCGATAAGTTTAAGACGGTCGCTGACCTGCTGCGTTACTTGAAGGAAAAAGGTCAAACCAAAGGCTGAGATCCTTCGACCGGTTTCTTCACAATGAACATGCCCGGCCAGTAACCTTGATTGGCAATTAGGGGCCGGAACCACACTTCACCTTCGCTGCCCGGAATGACCTTCCATCCTCTGGGAGGCACGATCCGATACGATCTGTCAGGAGGCACATAGAATCCCTGCGGGATTCCCGCGCTTGGGATGGAAACTGTAAATCCTCCAAATGGGGAGCAAAGCGGTTCCATGTCAATCGGCGTCTTTTTCTACGCCCGCTGATCCTTCGACCGGATCCCTGCGCCAGAATGCCCACCTCGGTGATTTTGGGCTGTTCCGCCAAGGTCCCTCATAGCTGGCTAGCCATTGCCGCCAGCGTTCTTCAATCTTTTTATCGCGGCACCACGACGGCCAGCCCACGGTCCTGAAGACATGGAACTCTAAAGGATCTTCGAATCGGATCTTCTTGGCACCCTGTTCAGCGGACTGGATGTCCTTTTCAATATTGCCCGATAGCTCCAAACCAGACAGTTCGGCTAATTCACCCAATGTGCGGCAGGCTTGCTTTACAAGCCCCGCCTTAAGGCGTTCCTGGAACAAGAGGAGTTTGGCTGGGGCCGAGGCAATAAGTCGGGTGCACCCCTTAGGATCTCTCATATCGATGAACCCATCTTTATCCGCCCTCAAAACTACCCAAGAATCGTCCGGCTGCTGGGCAAGGAGCTCCTCCAATAACTCCAGCGGCTGCAGCGTGTTCCACATGTATGAATCCTGACGCGATGTCGAGATGAATTGCCCAAGGCGTTCAGTGGCCAGCTTCTGGGTAGTACGGAAGACAGGCACCGCGTCAGGTCCATAAAGTGCATCGTCTTCTTCTTCGAACTCGCGCTTGACCATTGCGACATCTTTCTCGTCGAATAGGGAAAACCACATGACCGGGAGAATGTAGTTGCCATTCAACTGAGCTGGGACCCGATCCGCCGGGTAAGAAACGATCTCAGGCGACGACAGGCCCAATAGCAACTCTGTCCACGCGCTCATCTTGGCGCCTCACTCAGCTCGGCCGGGATCTTCTGCTCAGTGACCTCCAACTTTGAGATGGCCTGCAGTAGCTCTACCCAACTTTGTTCTACCGATGCGCGTATTCGTTTTTGGTCGTCGTCGGATTTGCTTTGGGAGATGATCCTTGTCTCTCCGTGAAATCCAAGGAAACCATCTCCGGTCCAGCGTATAAATAGCGCGTTTTCAATCGTGATAAGCCCCGTGAGCCAAGGTTTCCGCCAGCCGATCCACTGCATGTGATCAAAAACAAGCTGGTCTAATTTGTCTGCCTCTATCCAGGACAGCCAGTTTGACACCTGAGCAAGGTACTCCTTCTGCTCCAAGGTGGAGGGTTTCATAAGCCGAGGTTCTCGGGGTATAAGGAGAAATAGTGTGCCAGAAACCATGCCGTTTTTGACAGGGAGGATATTCCCTAAGACCCGATATTCGACGTCGAAACTCTCGCCCGTGTCTACGCTATAAAGGCTTTCGCCGAGTACATAGATGGCCTTCATGGATTCCGGAAGAACCGCGTTCTTCCCATCGAATTTGAACTCGCTCTCCATCCTTGCATTCTCGAAGGTACCGTGGATCCAGGCATTAATGTCTTTGTTGGATGGATCCAACCCTTCAAGCTCAATTTTTCTCATGGCTGCATCAAGGATGTCCGTTGCCTCCTTGGCCTGAGCGGGATTTGCCGTTGACAGCAACGTCTTATCGTGATTGCTGGGCAGCGGAACCCTATCCGAGTGTCCGATCAGCACAATGTTTCCGTGGACGAAGGTATACTCGAAGTGAAATCTGTAAGCGTGGGTTTCCGTGAAAATTGTCGTATAGAAGATCGTCGGATGTATGCTGCTAAAGTCATTGATTGCTGCACCAGTGGTGCCGATTACCTTTCTGACGATGCCAATGGCTCGATTACTCCAGATAAACGGCACACCCGAGCGAGGGTGGATGAACCAGACGAGGTAAAGCCCAGGCGTGAGCGATTCGTTCTGCTCCCCTAGTTTCTCACCGTCGGTTGCTGGCACGAGGAGTGCGCATTCCAGAAAATCCAGATGCCAGGGGCGGTTGGCCGGGCCAAGCACTTTTCCGACAGCGTCTCGTTCCAGCAGGTATGCGCCCTTTGGGACTCGAAACGAAAGGTTCTTCAACTGAACCAGTTTTTCCTCTTTTTGCAGTATACCGAGGGTCGGCGCGGGTTCGGCATCAATGGCTTTTAGGAGAGATTCCCACAATGGGGAAGGTTCTGGTTTCTTTGCCCAGGCGGGCATTGCGCCCAACCCAATCAGAATGACGCTGAAGATGAAGCCGACGGATCTGCGATTCAAAATGTAACCCCCCATTTCATCAGAACAAAAGGCTCGTTCCCATACCCAGGATGAGGCTCACGGCTATTTCCACGGCTCCTGCCAGAACTATGCAGGCCATGGCCTTTCCCGTTGTGAAATCGTGTACGAACCGGATGCCTTTAATCAGAAGAATCACTCCCCACAGGAAGAGCGCAAGGATCGCAATGATGCACAGCAGCACCACGAGCCCGTTGGCAGTGTTGAAGCCCCATTTGAAGAGCAGGCCGGTCGCGAGGATCCTGGGCAGTCGCGGAAGGTTGCCGATAGCTACAACCACTGCCGTAGCGTCAAAATCATAGAGCCGGGAACCCATAAACCCACCGACTAGGTTCAAGAAAAACGCCTCTGTCAGTAGCCGAAGAGGCCCGGCCAAAATAACAGATTCGACGATCTTCAAAAACACTGCTAAAGGGAGCGGAACATAACCTGTCACTCCACTTAGGAAAACGCTTTGCGTGATCCCACCCAATACTTCCTGGGAAAAAGTTGCAAGAACGCCGCAGATTAGACCCATCGTGATAAACAGAGGCCACCCGCCTTCTCGCATAACGTCGTGGATCGTCTGCGTTGGACGAACAAGTAGCCGCCACCAGAATCTGTGATCGATCAGGAGATCCAGAGGCACGATTCCGGTTCCCATCTTAGGACACGGGTATCGATGTCATCGAAAAAGCGCTCTCGTCGGGCGCCAGAGCAGAAAAAGGATCACGGCAACCGGCCTCCAATTCCCGAGTATAAGATTTTGGAGTCGGCTATGCGCAAGGATTGTCGGCCAAGGCGTCACCAGGAGCCAGAGCAAGTATACGGTGATCACCGCTATCCTTGCCCAGTTCTGGGCCAATAATAATCCCACGCCAACCAGAATTATACCGGCCAGCATAGCAATCGTGGCCCCCATCAGCCATGAATTCCCGAGCATCGCTATAAGTCTCATCTGCGCCTTTTCCTTTGGGCTGAGGATTTTAGGCGCATCGCCTTTCTTTAAATTAGCTTGTGAGGCCCATTCCATAGTCTTGCTTTGCATCTCGACCTCTTGGTTCCATCCGGAAACGCACTTGGCCAATTGAGTAGCAGGCTGTTTCGCGTTCCAGAAAAGGAAAAGCGAGAAGGCTACGGTACCGACTTGAGCAGCCCTGCCACGCCACCCGTAATTATGCTGAATATTACCGATCCATCTCATTGGCACCTCGAGTACCCCTGCAGACGACGTCGTACTCCTGGGGGTGGTAAGTCGGTTGAGGGAATTGGGAAGGGGTCTCCTTCCGTGGACGGTTAAAGAAATTGGGCGGATTCATCTTTCCTCAGAAAATGAATCCTTCTTTACCCCCTCAAACTTATGGCCAACCACTTTTTCTGCTGCCTCCCGCAACCGCCGTGCCCGCTCGGCAACTTGCTGAAAGTGCTTGTGATCCGCATCAACCTCGGCATAAGGTTTTCCGTGGGCCGGCCGTCTGTTCATTCCCCATTCGAGGGATGCCCATCGAATGATGGCGCCGATTCGCTCGTGCGTTTCCCGGCTGACATCTTTGCCCATTTCCTCTAACCTTTCCATGAACTTGCCCAGGACTTCTGGATTCTCAGCCACCATTAACGATGCGGCAGCTGCTTCCTCGGCATGCTCTGTGCTGCAGGCGATCTCGATCAGTTCATCATTCGAAGGTTTCGGGAGTTTCATCAGGCAAGGCGGTCCCTCCCACCACCGATCGCCCGCCGGATAGAAATCGCACCATTCCTCTCCGGTTGTCGGATCTCGGTAATGCGTTTCCCAACCGCCCTTGCTTGAATCCCCCACTTTTTCCAGGCGGCCTTTTAGGGCCTGATAGTCGGACCGTTTGGCGACAAGAAGACGCTCATTCATGTCAGTCGTTTCTGCGCCTATAGAACATATCACAGCATCCTTATCGGTCCCTCATTTGTAGATTATGATGCAGGCACGTTTGATATGAATTCAAACTGGGTTGCTTGTAGTTTTTCCTGCACCTCCTGTCTCATTCGATCGGCCTCATCTTTCCGGGTAATGCCCGCGGATCTTCTACCCATCGCGAACCAGCCTTGCTGGGGCTCGCCAACGCTAAGCTCTATATGTCCGACGTACAATATCTGGCCCGGCTCGACGTCCATCTCAAAAATCTTTGGCCCGCCATAAAAGCCGGCGGAGTTCCCGAAGTTATATTGATTCGGGGTTACCCCAATATTTTCCACATGAACGCTCCAATGGCTGGGTCTTACAAAATAGGCGAAAGATTCTCCCGGATAGATGTAAACCAGTTGGCTCTTCACCGTTTCGTGTGGGTGATTTTCACGGTTTTTCAGGGGTCTGGGATG
>CAYJTM010000003.1:26323-39267 GCA_964373055.1 uncultured Planctomycetia bacterium | reverse complement strand
AGTCGCTCAAGAAACTGCCGGTCAAGGTGAAGGAATGCCCCGGCTTCCTGGTGAACCGCCTGCTGATGCCGTACCTGAACGAGGCGGTGCTGGCGCTGGAGGAAGGGGCCGCCTCGATTGAGCAGATCGACCAGGCGCTGAAGGCGGAAGGATGGCCGATGGGCCCCTTCACGCTGATTGACGCGCTGGGGCTGGACATCTGCGCCGAGGCCGGCAAGGTGCTCTGGCAGGGCTACGGCGACCGGATGAAGCCGGCGCGCCTTTGGGAGCGCTTGCTGCAGCTCAAGCGGTTCGGCCGGAAATCAGGCAAGGGCTTCTACGACTACACGCAGGGCGGTCCGGCCGACCCGGGCCGGACGGACCCGGCTTTCGAGAAGGAGATCGAGGCGGTGCGAAAAACGGGGACAGTCCCCATCCGGGGACAGTCCCCGCCGGAGTTCTCCGCGGAGCGGTTGATGGTCCTCCTCATCAACGAGGCGGTGCTGGCGCTGCAGGAGGGGATCTCCTCCGCCAGCGAAATTGAAATCGGCGTCATGGCGGGGCTGGGCTACCCGGCTTCCAAGGGGGGCCTGCTGCACGCCGCCGACGCCATGGGCGTTGACACGCTTGTGGAGGCGCTGGACCGGTACGCTCTGCAGCTCGGGTTCCGGTTCCACCCGTCGCACCGGCTGCGCACGATGCGCAACGCCGGGTTCCTGGGAACCAAAACCAAGCGCGGATTTTTTAATTACTGACCGATGTCATTTCGAGGCCCCTTCGGCAGGCTCAGGGCAGGCTCCGGCCGAGAAATCTCGAGATGACAGGATGAGTTTAAGGAGGGAGTGATGGCTGAGTATCAATATTTGGGCGTTTCAATCGAAGAGAAGGTCTGCACCCTGACGATCAGCAACCCGCCGGCCAACCTGCTGTCGAAAGCGGTGTTGACCGAGATCAGTGGGTTCCTGGACGGCGTGGCCAAAGACCCCAACGTGAAGGTGCTGATCCTGACGGGGGCCGGCACCTTCTTCGTGGTCGGCGCCGACATCAAGGAGATCTCGGAGATCTCCGGCGCGGCGGCCGGCCAGGAAGCGGCGACGCTGGGGCAGAAGGTGTTCAACAAGCTGGAGCAGCTGCCGATCCCGACGATCGCCGCGATCAACGGCCACTGCCTGGGCGGCGGCAACGAGATGGTGATGGCCTGCACGATCCGGATCGCCAACGAGCGCTCCCGCATCGGCCAGCCGGAGATCAACCTCGGCATCATGCCCGGCTTCGGCGGCACCCAGCGGCTGGCCCGGCTCGTCGGAAAATCCAGGGCGCTGGAGCTGAACTTGACCGGCGACATGATCAACGGCAAAGCGGCCGAGGCGATGGGGCTCGTCAACAAGGCGGTCCCGGAGGAGGAGGTCCTGAAGCAGGCCAAGGGGCTGGCCAAGAAGATCGCCTCGAAAAGCCGGCCGGCCATCGAGCGGATCCTTCGGGTGACGCGGGAGGGGCTGGCCGCCTCGCTGGAGGAGGGCTTGAAGCTGGAGGCCAAGCTGTTCGGCGAGCTGTGTGAAACGCACGACATGAAGGAGGGGCTCACGGCCTTCCTGGAAAAACGGCCGCCAAGGTTCGAGGACCGATGATCTTCCTGGCCTACCTGGACCCCGGCAGTGGCAGTTACCTGTTCCAGATGCTGATCGCCGGTATTCTCGCCGGCCTGTACACCATGAAAAGCACCTGGGCCCGCCTGAAGAACTTCTTCTTCAGGAACCGGAAGAAACCGCACAAGCGATGAGCGGGGAGCCGCCTCTTGCCTCTTCCTTCCGGGACCCGAGCGGATTCCTCTTCCGCAGGGGGAGCGGGCTCTACCGGCAGATTAATCTTTCCTATCAGACGGCCTATGAAAAGCTGCTTGGGTCCGGGCTGTACCAGGCATTGACCGAGGAGGGCTGGCTGCTGCCCCATGAGGAAACCTCGGAAGCGCCGGCTCAACCGAAAGAGGCCTATCGGGTGATCCGCCCGCAGCCGATCCCTTTCATCTCCTATCCTTACGAATGGTGCTTCAGCCAGCTTCAAAACGCGGCCCTCTTGACTTTGAAGATCCAGCGCAAGGCCTTGGGATTCGGCATGTCGCTCAAGGATGCCAGCGCCTACAACGTGCAGTTTCTGGACGGCAGGCCGGTGCTGATAGACACCCTCTCCTTCGAACCCTACCGGGAAGGCTCCCCCTGGATCGCCTATCGCCAATTCTGCCAGCATTTCCTGGCCCCCTTGGCGCTCATGAGCTGCAAGGATGGGCGCCTGGGCCGGCTGCTGCAGCTCCATCTGGATGGGATCCCTCTTGACCTGGCCGATTCCCTCCTGCCTTGGGCTGCCCGGTGGCGGCCCGGCTTGTTCCTCCATCTGCGCCTGCACGCGGCGGCGCAGCGCCGTTTCGCGGAGACAACGCCCGGCCCGGCCGGACGGAAGATGGATCTTAAAGGGATGCTGGGCCTGCTGGACCATTTGGAAGGGACCCTCCGCGGCCTCCGCTGGAAAGCCCAGCCCGGTGAATGGGAACGATACCTGGACCAGCATTCCTACGGAGCGGAGGGATTTGAGCACAAGAAACAGGTGGTGGAGCAGTTCCTGGACGACGTCCGGCCGGTCCCGCGGGTCGCCTGGGACCTCGGGGCCAACACCGGGTTGTTCAGCCGGCTGGCCAGCCGGCGGGGGATCTTCACGGTCGCGTGGGAAATGGACGCCGGCTGCGTGGAGCGGAATTACCTGGAATCGATCCGGGCCGGCGAGCGGAATCTCCTGCCCTTGGTGATGGACCTGACCAACCCCAGCCCCGCCGTTGGCTGGGCCAACAGGGAACGGGACCCCTGGCTGGAACGGGGGTCCGCCGACCTTGTCCTCGCGCTGGCGATCCTGCATCATTTGGCGATCGCCAACCACGTTCCGCTGGATCAGGTCCTGGGCCTGATGGCTCGGGCCGGACGCTGGCTGATTATTGAATTCATCCCCAAAGAGGACCCGCAGCTCCGGCCGATGCTTTTTGAGAGAGAGGGTGGCTTCCCCGATTACACCCAGGCCGGCTTTGAGAAGGCGGCGGCCTCCCTCTTTTCGATCCGGCGTTCGGAGCCGGTCCGCGGGACGCGGCGGACCCTTTACCTGATGGAGAGGGCCGCGTGATTCTCCACCCGTTCTTGTTCGCCCTCTTCCCGATTTTATTCCTCTTCTCCAAGAACGCGGCCTCGGTCTCGCTCTCTGGTCTCCCGACCCCGATCGGGCTGGTCCTCTCGGCCGCCGGCCTGTTCTGGTTCGCGCTCACCCTTGTGCTGCGGGATAAGCGCCGCTCCGCCCTGCTGACCTCTTTATCCTTGGCCCTCTTTTTTTTCTACGGCCATGCCCTGACCTTGCTGCTCGGAACACAGCTCGGGCCCCTGAAAGTGAGCGGGCAAAAGGACCTGCTCGTCTATTGGGGCATCCTCTTCTTGGCCGGCGCGTGGGTCATCCTGCGGCTGAAAAACCTGGGCGGCGTCACCCGCTATCTCAACGCGATGTCGGTTATCCTCCTGGTGATCGCGGGCGGCACAGGATTCTGGAGTTTTTTCATCTCCAGCAGGGTGACCGAAGCGCCGAGCTCCTGGGAAGAAATCCTCGAGTTGCCGGCGGAGGACCTCCCCGACATCTACTACATCGTCCTGGACGGCTACGGGCGGGCCGATACGCTGCAGAAATATTACGGGCACGACAACTCCCCATTCATCCGATGGCTGACCGAGCGGGGTTTTTACGTCGCCCACCGGAGCCGCCCCAACTACACCCTTACCTCTCCCTCGCTCGCCTCCTCGATGAACATGGACTATCTGGACCGGCTGGTGGAGCGGGTCGGCCCCCATTCGAGGAACGAGATCCCCCTCCAGAGAAGGATCCGCAACGGGGCGGTGATGAATTTCCTGAGGCAGAGGGGTTATTCGATCGTCGCCTTCTCGTCAGGGTTTTATCCGACCGAGATGCGGGATGCCGACGCCTATCTGGCGCCTCCGATCGGTTTTTCTCCGTTCCAAAACGAGCTGATCAACTCGACCCCCATTCAGGCTCTTCCGCGGCTCCTTGACCTCTTCGATCTCCAAAGGAGGTCCCACGCGGAAAGGATCCTGTTCACCCTGGACCGGCTCCCGGCGACAACCCGGTTGTCTTCGCCCCGCTTCGTGTTTGCCCATATCGTCTGCCCCCATCCCCCGTACCTGTTCCGGGCCGACGGGACGCGGCTGCCCGCCACGAACCGGCGGTTCTCATTCGAGCCCCGAAAAGACATGGCCTATGAAGAGTACCGGGAGAACTATGCGGCCCAGCTCGCGTTTGTCACCGGCCGGATCCAATCGGCGATCGACCGGATCCTCCGTGACTCCAGGAAACCGCCGGTCATCCTGCTGCAGGCCGACCATGGCCCCGCCTTCTATTCGCGGATGGAGCCGGACCGATACGCGGAAGAACGGCTGGCCATCCTGAACGCCTATTATTTCCCGGACCGAAACTATGCCGCTCTTCACGAAGGGATCACGCCGGTGAACAGCTTCCGGATCGTTTTCAACCAATACCTGGGAACCCGCGCTCCCTTGTTGGAAGACCGGTCTTACCTGAACAACCAACGGGGCTTATACGATTTTCACGAAGTCACCTTTCCAGAAAAGGGTAAAGATGCCTGAGCCAGCGACCCTTCCCCGAATGCTTCAGGCCCAGGCCGGCCGGTACGGCGACCGGGCCGTTTTGAAGGCCAAGCGAGAAGGCCTTTACCGAAGCCTCTCCTGGAACGAGCTCCTAAAACAGGTCGAAGAGGCGGCGCTGGGCTTGATGGATCTCGGGATCCAGCCGGGGGACCGCGTGGCGATCCTGTCGGAGAACCGGCCGGAATGGGCCGTCGCCGATCTGGCTACTTTAAGCGTGGGGGCCATCACCGTGCCGGTCTATGCCACGCTGACCACGGAAGAGGTGGAGCATATCCTGCGCGATTCCGGCGCCCGCCTGCTGTTCGCGGCCAACCCGGAACTGATGGGCAAGGCCCTTTCGCTGCAGAAGGAGACGGGATTGAAGGTGGTGCTGTTCGACGCCCCGTACCGGGTTTCCGGCCCGCGGGTCTGGTGGTTCGGGGAGCTGCTGGGCTTAGGCAGCACCGCCGCCGCCGAACAGCGCCGTATGCTTAGCCGCCAGATCGAGCAGGGAAAAGCGGAAGACCCGGCCTCGATCATCTACACCTCCGGCACGACCGGGAACCCCAAGGGGGTCGTGCTGACGCACGACAATTTCCTCAGCAACTGCCGGGCCGTGAAGGAGGTCCTGCCGATGGGCGAGCAGGACCTGCTGCTCTCCTTCCTGCCGCTGTCGCACGTCTTCGAGCGGATGGCGGGCTACTATTTCGTCCTCTCGGTCGGCGGCGCGATCGCCTACGCCGAGAACATGGAGCAAGTCGCCAAGAACATGCTGGAGGTCCACCCGACGGTGATCACCGGAGTCCCCCGTTTCTACGAGAAGATCCACGAGCGGATCCTGGAAACGGTTCGCGCCGCCTCCCCGATCCGGCGCGCGATCTTTCATTGGGCGATGCGGGCCGGAAGCAGGAACCCGATCGCCGACCGGCTCGTCTTCTCCAAGCTGCGGGAGCGGATGGGGGGCCGCATCCGTTTCTGCGTGTCGGGCGGCGCTCCGCTGTCCAAATCGCTCGCGGAGTTTTTCTATTCGGCCGGGGTCCTCATCCTGGAGGGGTACGGCCTCACGGAAACCTCCCCGGTGATCACCTGCAACCGGCTGGACCGGTTCCGGTTCGGGACCGTGGGACTGGCGGTCCCCGGCGCGGAGGTCCGCATCGGCGAAGAGGGAGAGGTCCTCACGCGCGGGCCCCACGTGATGCGCGGCTACTACCAGAACCCCGCGGCCACCGCCGAGGCGATCGACCATGACGGCTGGTTCCACACGGGGGACGTGGGGACGCTGGACGCGGAGGGGTTCCTCACCATCACGGACCGGAAGAAGGATCTGATCAAAACCTCCGGCGGGAAGATGGTGGCGCCCCAAAACCTGGAGGCCGCCCTGAAGGCCGACCCGCTGATCCTGGATTGCGTGGTGATCGGCGACAAGCGGAAATTCCTGACCGCCCTGATCGTCCCCAACCCGGAGAAAGTCCCCAACGCCCGAGGGCCGGAAGCGGCGGCCCTTCTCTGGGAGCGGGTGGAGCGGGTGAACAGGGGGCTGGCCCCCTTCGAGCAGATCAAGAAGATCGCCCTGCTGCCGGAACCTTTCGCGCTGGGCACCGGCGAGCTGACCCCCACGCTGAAGGTGAAGCGCCGCGTCGTCACCGAGCGCTACGCCGACCAGATCGAAGACCTCTACCGCTAAGTAGTGATATAATCCTAGACTATGCTGGAGTCTGTTCACGTGTCGGAAACGGAGGGGTTTTTTGAGGCCCGCGACGGGCTCAAGCTGTTTTATCGCCGGTGGGACGTCCCGCGGCCGCGCGCGGTCTGCCTGCTGGTGCACGGGCTGGCCGAGCACAGCGGCCGGTATAGGCACGTGGCGGCCCGCTTGGCGGACAAGGGTTTCTCGACATGGAGCATGGACCACCGCGGGCATGGGCGCTCCGAGGGGGTCCGGGGAGATTGCCGTTCGCTGAGGGAATTCGTGGAGGACCTGCATCTGTTGAAATCACGGGCCGCGGAGGTGCTGCCCGACGCGCCGCTGCTGCTGATCGGGCACAGTCTCGGCGGCTTGATCGCCCTCACCTACGCGGCGGACCATCCCAAAGAGATCCGGGCGGTTGCCGTCTCTTCGCCGTCATTCAAGCTGGCCCATGAAACCCCCGCCTGGAAAGTGGCCCTGGTCACCGCGACCTCCAAGATCGCCCCGCTCGCCACTTTTCAAAACGGCGTCAATCCCACCGACCTCTGCCGGGACCCCCAAGTGGTGGAGCAATACCGGAAAGACCCGCTGATCCACAGGATCCTGACGGCCCGGTGCGCTCTGGCGCTGCGGGACGCGCTCGCGAACTCGCTGGAACTTGCGAGCCGCCTTAAGCTCCCCTGCCTGATCCTCCAATCGGGGACGGACGAGGTCTGCGACCCGGGAACCGCCCTGGAATTTTCCCGCCGGGCGAACGGGGCGCCGCTGTCGCTGTACCGCTATGATGGGATGTACCACGAGCTGTTCAACGAGCCGGAGAGAGGCCACGTGATCGAAGACCTGTGCCAATGGCTGGAGGAGAAGCTGAAGTGAGAGTAGGCAGCCGCCTACTGCTTACTGCTTTCTGCCTTCTGTCTCTCTCCGCCTGCGTCACGCTGTACAACCCGGCCACGGGGCGCCAGGAAACGCTGCTGGGCACCCCGGTCGAAACGGCGCTCGGGAACGTGGCCCGGATGCAGATGGGTCTGGTCTCGCTGAAGATGGGAAGGGTGCCGGATGCTGATTTTTCCCGGGCACAGACGATCGGTGGGCGGATCGCGCAAGTCAGCGACCGGCAGGACGTCCGGTATCAGTTCGGCGTCATCCAGGAGAAGAGCTTGAACGCCTTCACGCTGCCGGGCGGCACGATCTACGTGCATGCCGGGCTGATCCAGAAAGCGGACGACGATGAGCTGGCGGCCGTCCTGGGCCATGAGATGGGGCACGCCGCGGCCCGGCACACGATTAAGCATCTGCAGGCCGACTTGGGGTTCTCGCTGCTGGTGGGAGTGGCCGGCGCCGCGGCGGGAGATCCCGACGCGGTCCGTGTGGCGGAATCAATCTACGGCCTGATCAGCAACGGGTTCAGCCGGCAGGACGAGCTGGAGGCGGACCGGCTGGGGCTGAAATACGCCTTCCGGGCCGGCTATAACCCGGAGGCGATGATCACCTTCTTTGAGAAGATGCTCCATGAATACCCGGAGGACGAAATGGCCCGCGCGACGGTCTGGCAGCGGACCCACCCGCTGACCTCGGACCGGATTGCCCAGGCGAAGAAGGAGCTGGAGCTGCTCCATGATTAGGAACATCGCTCTGTGGGCCGCGGCGCTGGCCGTCTTCCTGCTGATGCTGATCGTGCGGGAGGAGCGCCTGGCCGCGCAGGGGAAGGTCCCGATGGGACGGCTGCGCCGGCTCTGGTTCGGGCCGGAGCGGAGGCGCCACCCCCGGTACCGGGTCAACTGGTCGGTACGCTATCGCCGATCGGAGATCTCCTCAAGCGCGCAGACTCGGGACGTCAGCCAGACCGGCGCCGGGCTGACCTTACTGGAAAAGATGCCCTTGGGATCGCAGCTCAATCTGGAAGTTCCGATCCCCGGCCGCGAGATCCCGCTGCGTGTGACCGCCGTGGTAGTCTGGACGAAAGAGGTGGCCGCGGAGCCGGGCATGGAGGAGACGCAGCGGCGCTTCTTCGTTGGGGTCCATTTCCAAAACTTGAGCTCCGCGCTGCAGCAGGAGCTGGCGGCCTTGCTGAAGATTCCGGGTTACCCGCTGGATCCGGAGCGCCCGGCGGGGCCCGCGAATCCTAGGGCACCGGCCGATCCGACCCTCTACGCCGCTTTGAAGCGCCAGCTTTGGCTGGCCGATTTGGGCCTGACCTTGGGCCTCTTCTGCCTCTTGATCTTCAGCGGGCTCGCGGTGGGTTGGGGGCGCTGGGTGCAGGCCCACGCCGGGCCCTGGCCGCTGCAGGTGGCCCTCTATGTGGGCGTCCTGTGGGCGGCGGCGGTGCTCGCCGGGTTCCCACTGGATTGGGTCCGCGGTTTCCGGCTGGAGCACTGGTTCGGCCTTTCGACGCAGAGCTTCACGAGCTGGCTCAAGGACTACGCCAAGGGATTGGGCTTAAGCGGCCTGATGGGGCTTGGGATCGCCGAGGGCTTGGAGCTCCTGCTCCGCGCGGCGCCGGCCCATTGGTGGCTCTGGGCGGCCGCGGCCTGGACCCTTTGGGGCGCCCTGCTGACGTGGGTCTTCCCGATGCTGCTGCTCCCCCTGTTCTACAAGCAGACCCCCCTCGAACAAGGGCCGGCGCGGCAGAAGATGGAATCGCTGTTGGACAAATGCGGGACAAAGGTGAGCGGCATCTTCTCGCTGAACCTGAGCCGGACCACCCGCAAGGCAAACGCCATGCTCTGCGGGCTGGGCGGTTCGCGGCGCGTGCTGCTGAGCGACACCTTGCTCTCCCGTTATCCGGTGGAAGAGATTGAAACGGTGCTGGCGCACGAGCTGGGGCACCATTGCCGGCGCCACATCGGGATCGGCCTCGCCTTGAGCGCCGCGGCCGCGGGGCTCTCCTGCTTCATGGTGGACCGCCTGGCGCGCGGAGGGATGGCGGGGTTGGGAATCGCCGGCCTGGCGGATCTGCCGGCGCTTGTGGTCCTCGGGTTCTGGCTGTTCTTAGCCGGGTTGCTGCTGATGCCGATCACGCAGGGGATCTCCTGCCGGCTTGAGCGCCAGGCGGACCAGTTTGCGCTGGACCAAACGCGCAACCCGGCCGCTTTCATCGCCGCGATGCGCCGGCTGGCCGAACAGAACCTGGCCGAGGAGAACCCGCCGCTTTGGGCGGAATGGCTGCTCTACGACCACCCGCCGATCTCCAAGCGGATCCGGCTCGCGGAACACTGGGTGCCCGGCCTAAGACCTGGCACCCCTGGAGGATAAATGGTGGACTGCATCTTCTGCAAGATCGCGGCCAAGCAGGTCCCCGCGAAGATCGCTTTCGAAAACGCGCACCTGCTGGCCTTTCACGACATCCACCCGATGGCGCCGGTCCACCTGCAGATCATCCCGAAGCGGCACATCGCCCGCGTCTCGGAATTGGACAAGGAGAACGCGGAGATCATCGGGCAGCTCGTGCTCACCGCCAACAAGCTGGCGGCGGAGATGGGCGTCGCCGAGCCCGGATACCGGCTGGTCATCAACTGCAACCCGGCGGCGGGGCAGTCGGTTTACCACCTTCACCTTCACCTGTTGGGAGGCCGCTCGATGAGCTGGCCGCCGGGGTGATGCACGACGTCGTAGTAATCGGGGCGGGGCCGGCTGGGACGATGTGCGCGACGCTGACGGCGCGGGCAGGGCTCTCCACGCTCCTGCTGGAGGAGCACGAGGCGCCCGGGTTGTTCGTCAACTGCACCGGCATTATCGGCGCGGAGGCGTTCCGGCGCCTCAACCTTCCGACGGAGCCGATCCTGAGCAGTTTGCGGGAGATCACCTTCTACGCCCCCTCCGGACGATCCTTCCGTTATGACCCCGGGCAGCCGCTGGCGCACATCGTCAGCCGTCTTCAGTTCGACCAGATGCTGGCCGGATGGGCCCAGGAGGCCGGGGCCTCGCTGCGGACCGGGTACCATGCCCGGCTCCTCCGGGTGGATTCCGATGCCGTGGAGCTGCGGCAGAGGGAGGACGACCCTGAACCGGTCCGGGCGCGCGCGGTGGTGATCGCCACCGGGTTCGGGTCCAACTTGGCCGTGCAGGCGGGCCTCCAAGGCCCGCGCGAGATCGTCTACGGCGCGCAGGCGGAGGTGGAGATGGAAACCCTGAAGGACATCGAAATCTACCTGGGGCGCTCGGTGGCTCCCGAGGCGTTCGCCTGGGTGGTCCCTCTCCAGCCGGGGATCGCCCGCGTTGGGCTGGTGGCCACCAAAGAAGCCCCCATCTATTTCCGGCGGCTGCTGGAGCACCCCTCGATCGCGCCGAGGATCCGGACCCTGAACCCCAAGATGCTCTTGAGCCCCGTTCCGACCGAGCTGATCGAGCGCAGCTACGCCGACCGGGTGCTGGTTGTCGGGGAAGCGGCCGGGCAGGTCAAAACCACCACCCAGGGGGGCATCTATTACGGCATGCTCTGCGCGGCAATGGCGGCCGAAACGCTGTCGGAGGCGGCCCGCCGGGACGATTTCGGGGCGGCGGTCCTGCAGGGATACGAGCAGGCCTGGACCCAAGCGATTGGCCAGGAGCTGAAGATGGGCCTGTCACTTCGGCAGATCTTCGCCCGCTTAAGCGACAGCCAGATCGACGCTCTCGTGGAATTGGGTACGCGGGATGATATCATAGGCCTGGTCAAACGCCTGGCGCAGTTCGATTGGCACCGGGATCTGATCCAGACGTCGCTGAATCTTCCTGCGCTGCAGGAGGTTGTGCGCGGAGGGCTCTGGTAAAACGTGTTCGGCCGCAGATCCAAAGGATACAAGTACGACAACACCCGGCGGTTCGTCCGGCTGCCGGCGGCTTGGCCGATCCGGTATGAGCCGGAGATCGAGGGGGCCGGCCACCAGGTGACCCACGCGACCGATGTCAGCGCCGGCGGGGTGGCGCTCAGCATCCGGGAAATGCTCCCGGTGGGCAGCCGCATCAAGCTGGAGGTCCACGTGCCGCCGCTGGACCGGTCGATCCAGGCGGTGGGAGAAGTCATCCGCTGCCTGCCGGGCCGTAAGGGGGGCTATGAGATCGGGATCCGGTTCGAGCGGATCGACGAGGAGGACCAGGCCCTGCTGGATCAGGCCATCGAGCGATTCTACAGCCCCCGCCAAAGGAATCGTCATCGCAGCGGAGCCTGGTGGCGAACTCTTCCCTAAGGGTCTTTTGCGGAGGGCTGATCATGCTCTGGCTGGTCCTCCAAGGCGCGGCCTCCTGGGCGGATCAAGCCGATCCTTTCAAGGAGCAATCCACCTTGATCGCGACGGGTGAGCTTCCTTCCGAGGCGTCGGCCGGTACCGCTCCCCTGACGAGCGAAAAGCCGGAGTCTTTTTTCCAGTTCTTTTCCGAGCGCACCCAGGTCGGGTACGGTTGGGACGGCACCTTTAACGACAACGTGTTCTTGGAAGACAACCGCCGGGTGGAGGATTACATCAACACCCTGGAGGGGGTCCTCTTCTTCAACGACCCCCGGGGCGGCCTGCTCTACGGCAGCCAGTGGGAGGTCAATGCCTTTCGCTACATGCGCAGCGACCGAAACGCCATTGACCACGATGTGGTGACCT
The DNA here is from genome assembly GCA_964373055.1 of uncultured Planctomycetia bacterium. GTDB lineage: Bacteria > Omnitrophota > Gorgyraeia > 1-14-0-20-64-10 > 1-14-0-20-64-10 > JAUSCU01. Next base: position 27,352 of record CAYJTM010000003.1, on the reverse strand, counting down.
ACATTGACTACGATCCCGGCAGCCGGCTGCAGTTCCATTTCACCCACACCCTGGATATCTCGAACCGGCTGGTCTTCGGGGCGCCCGGCGTGGACATTTTAAGGCGCAGCAAGGACTTCCAGCGGACGGTGGAGCACACTTTCGAACAGCGGCTCCGCTACGCGCTGACCGAAGACAATGGGCTGGTCGGCAGGATGAGCTATTCCCTGTTCGATGACCAGGCGATCAGCGACGCCTCCACCGACCGGAAGCTGTTCAAAACCTCGCTGGATCTCGACCACAGCCTGACCCGGACCTGGACGGTGTTCGGGGGAGCGCTGTTCGAGGACCGCGACGTGCCCGGGGACAAACTGAAGAGCTCCACCTCGTACGGAGGCCGGCTGGGAGCCCGCTATGAGCTGAGCCGGACTGAACGGTTCGACGGGCTGGTGGAGCTGACGCGGCCCAAGGGAAAAGGGAAGGAGGTCACCACCGACCTCGATTATGCGATCGGGTGGTCCCACGAACTGGGGCCCAGGATCCTGCTCCGGTTGGACCTCAAGGACAGCCGCGTCACCTCTTTCTCATCCGGGCGCACGGATTTCCGCATCCGGATGCCGAGTTTCAAGGTCCAGCATGAGTTGACCCCCCTGATCAAAGTGAGCTTCGGCGGCCTTTACGAGAAACAGAAGTCTTCCAGAAAAAACGTCACCAGCGGCGGCACCGGAACCTCGCAGGTGAACAAGCTCTGGGGCGCCTCTCTGGGGCTGGAATGGCAGGTGCGAGAACAGGTCCACATCACGTTCGACTACGTTCACAAGCGGTCGACAACCCAGGATTACACGAACAAGGTCGCCACCTTGGGAATCGAGGGGGCTTTTTGAAACGGAAATTTAGATTTCTCGGCGGAGTTTTGACTTGCTCGCTTGCTCTGGCGGGAGGATGCGCCACCTCGCCAGAGAAAGAGGGTGAAGCGCCGGCCGCGCGCCAACAGCTCATCGTTCAGGAGTCGCGGGACCGCCAACAACGGGCCGCTCAGCAAGCTAAAGA
>CAYJTM010000003.1:0-26223 GCA_964373055.1 uncultured Planctomycetia bacterium | reverse complement strand
AGAGAAGCTCCGCAAGCAGCAGGAACTCCAGCTCGCCCAAGAGCAGGAACAGGAACGCCAGCAAAAACTAGCCCAGGAGCAACGCGCCCAGCAGGAGAAGATTGACGCCGAGCGCAAAGAGCAGCAACGGAAGACCGCCGCGGAACAGGAAGCCCGGCGCAGGCAAGCCGCCGAACAGCGCCAGGCCCAAGCGCAGGAGCGCAAACGCCTCCAGGCTGAAGCCGCTCAGCAAGCTAAAGAAGAGAAGCTCCGCAAGCAGCAGGAACTCCAGCTCGCCCAAGAGCAGGAACAGGAAGTCCGGCGCAGGCAAGAGGAGGCCGCGCGGCAGCCTCAAGTTGAACCTCCCCAGGCGGCCCAGCCCGACACGTCCCCGTCGTCGGAAGACCCTCTGCCGGTTGTCGCTTCAACCGAGTTCGCTCTCGGCGTTTATTATCTTCGCTTCGGCGACCAGTTAGACATCTCCGTGTGGGGCCACGCCGATCTGGCCCGGATCGCGCCGGTCCGCGAGGACGGCACTCTTTCTTTCCCACTCATCGGGGACGTCCGAGGAGCGGGCCGGACGCTGAGAGAAGTAGAGCGGGAGATTCAGGAACGGCTGAACAGCGAATACATCGTCAATCCGCAGGTGACCATCCGCCTAACGGGGGCGAAGTTCTCGATCTTTGGAGAGGTGAACAGCCCGGGCACCTACGTGATCGAAGGGACGATGGACCTGCTGACCGCCATGAGTCTCGCGGGAGGGATCACCAAATTCGGATCCAACAGCATCGAGATCATCCGGGGGGAGCGCGATAAGAAGCTTTCCATCCGGGCCAACATCGAGCGGATCGTCAAGGGAAAAGAGCCGAACATCGAGATCCTACCCCGCGATACGATTTACGCAAGGCGTCGCCTTTTCTAAATGCCGTCTGAGTTCCGGCGTTGGCTCCTCATCCTGCGGGTTCCGCTGGCGCTTCTCGTGGTTTTCCTGTTTTTCGCCCTCTACAACCGCTTCCTGCTCGATTCCAACCTGCGCAACCTGCGCGCCTCCCTTTCGATCATGGACAGCGCCTCCGGCGTCGGGCAGGCCGAAGCGGCGCTGCTCCTGGTGGACCAAAATCTGACCGCTCAGATGGCGGAGGAGGAGCTGGACCTGCGGGCCGCCGCGGCGCTGCAGTACGCGCAGGGGGCACTGACGTCCGACAAAATGGACCGCCCGCCGGACGACGCGCAGGTGATACTGAACGTCCTGGGGGAGGAGCAGGCCTCCGAGCGGCCTGGGATCCTCATGGCGCTGGACGGGTTTGTCCTCTCGGCCCAGGCGGCGGTCCGCCAGGCCGCGCTTCTGCCCCGCCAGGCCTTGGGCAAACCCCTCTCTCCGGAGATCGACCTGGCCCGCCTGGAGGAGGCCGCCCAACTGGAGCGCAAAGGCCGCCTGAAAGAGGCGGCCGCCCTTTACGAGGAACTGATCAAAACCTACCCCGATTACACCGGCCGCGGATCCCTGAAGCTCCGGATGGGCCTCCTGTTCCAAAAATCCAATGATTTTAAACAGGCGCGGCGGTTTTACCAGGAAGCGCTCGCCGAAATCCGGGACGCGCGGGAATCCGCCGTCGCCCGGCAGATGCTTCAAAATCTTGCCCAGCTGGGCGCCCGGGCCGGCCAAGCAAAGGGGCTGCAGCGAGGCCTAACGCGCGTTGAACCGGGAGAGCCGCGGCAGAGGGCCGCCTTTAAACTCGGTTCCACCTTGATCCGCGCCTCTTCGTTCGATGAGGCGGCGAAGGCGTTCCGGGAATCCTTCTCGGCGGATCCGGAAGGAGAGCTGGCGGTCCCCTCGCTGTTCAAGGAGGCCTGGTGTCTGCGGGCCGCCGGAAGGATCGAGGAGGCCTTTTCCCGCTTCTCCGGTTTCCTCAAAGAGCACCCGGGAACCGACTGGGCGGTGGCGGCTCAGCTTCAGATCGCAGAGATGTACAAGGCCTCCGGCAACCCGGCCGCCGCGGGTGAGGCCTACGAGCGGGCCACCTCCATGAAGACCACGGACGCGGCCCTGACCGCCATCTCCTATGCCCAAGCCGGTTGCACCTACCAATTTGATTTGAACGACATCGGGAAAGCGCAGGTCCTGCTGCGTGACCTCGCGAACAAGTTTCCGGCCAGCTCGTACAGCACCGTCGGCAGTCAGCTGAAACAGTTGCAGGTGAAGAAGGGCTGGCTTGCGGCTTCCACGGGGCCGGGCATCACGGCGCCGGGCGGGCCGCCCCCCAAGCCGCCGGAACCGGCCCCGGGCGGGATGTTCGCCGCCGGATCTCCTCTGGTCAACTGGCTTGAAAACTTCCTGCCGGTGTTTGTCAGCGTCTTCTCCGATCGGCTCTCGAAATACATGGAGGCGGTGGGCGAAAAACAGCTGGCGCGGCGGTTCACCGACACCGAGTTCGGGGAGCTGGTGGTCCGGGAAGTCCAGAGGAAATTCCCCGGCCAGGTGACCAATGTCAAAACGCAGATCCATCCCGATGGTTTTGTGGGGTCGGGCGACGTCCACCTGGGGATCCTCAACTTCCGCGTGGAGGCAAGGCTTGGGATCGTCGTCCGCAATTACCGGCCCCACGCGATTGTTCAAGGCATCAAGATCGGGAAATTCTCGCTGCCGGAACCCCTGCTCAAACTGCTGGAAACGCGCGTCAACACCACAATCGACCAGACCCGATACTCCCTCAAGGTCAAGGAATACAAGCTCAACGAGGGCTACGCCTGGATCTCGGTAGAAGTGGCGGACTGATGAGAACTGTTCTATCATGAGGGGGTATGCCCGAGGGTTCAAACGGCTGCTTGATCTGGCGATCGCGCTGGCCGGGCTGGCCGGTTTTTTGGTCCCGATGGCCTGGATCGCCTGGAGGATCCGCCGGGAGCTGGGGCCTCCGGCCCTTTTCCGGCAGACCCGTCTGGGCTATGGAGGCAAGCGGTTCACCGTATTGAAGTTCCGGACCATGACCGGACAGGGGGCTGTGCCGTCTCCTTTCTTCCGTTGGCTTCGCGCGACTGCCATGGATGAGCTGCCTCAACTGATCAACATCCTGCGGGGAGAGATGAGCTTCGTGGGCCCAAGGCCGCTGATCCCCGAGGAACTGGCTGAGCTTCGGAACTTCCCGCGAGGCGAAGATCGCCTCTGCGTGCGACCCGGCTTGACCGGCCTCGCGCAGCTGCGCAGCGACAAGACCCCTTCGTTGTCCGAACGGCTGAGGGGAGACCTGGAGTACGTCGACCGCTGCTCGCTGGGTCTGGATCTTTGGGCTCTTTGGCGTTCGCTGTATGTCACGCTCCGGGCCGCCTGGGAAAGACCGGGGTCCAAAATCTGATGCTGCGCCGCCTGAAAGAATACGAGATGGAGGACCTCCTGAGAGCCTTCTGGCACTCTCGGGGGTTTATCCTCGCCTCCACGCTCATCCTGGGTCTGCTGAGGGCCGTCGCGGTATTCCAGCAGCCCAACCTGTACCAATCCTCCGCCCGAATCCTGATCGAGACCCAATCTCCCCGGGTGGTCCAATTCCAGGAGGTGGAGCGGGCCTCCGGGCTGGACCGCTTTTTCCTCCAAACAGAATATAAGGTGATCCAGAGCAAGGCGGTTATGTCGAGGGTCGTCGAAGATCTGAACCTGGCCAGCTTTACGCCGTTCTCCCGCGCCAAAGATCCGGCCTCGATGCTGACGCAGATGGTTTCGGTGGATGCCGTGCGGGGGACCAAGCTGGTGGACATCTCCTGCACAAGCACGAAACCGGAGCTGGCGGCCCGCATCGCCAATGCCGTCGCCGACGCCTACTTGAAAATCAACCTGGAGCGGCGCCGCGAGCTGACCGTCGGGGGGGGCCGCTGGCTGCAGGACGAGGTCCAGAAAATGGAAGAGCGGATGCGGACCTCGCAGCTGAAGCTGCTCGAATTCCGAGAAACGCACAGCAACGTGGACCTGGGGCTTGAGAACCAGAACTCGGTTCTTCAGCGCCTCCAGGCCTTAAACACCGCCTTGAACAAGACCCGCGAGGACCGGCTCGACGCGGAGCTCAAATACCGCGAAAAGCACCCGACACTGCAGGAGCTCCTCGCCAAGGAACGGGAGCTGCAGCTGGCGCTTTTTGAGCAGGAGCAAAAGATCCTGGAGCAGAATCGTCTTTCAATCGAAGTCAACACGCTGCTCCGGGAAACCAAAACCAGCGAGACGATCTACAACATCCTGCTCACCCGGCTGAAAGAGCTTTCCGTCCAGGAGGGGATCCAGTCCAACAACGCGATGGTCGTCGACCAGGCCCAGGTCCCCGCGTTCCCCATCGGTCCGGCGCGCGCCCGGCAGATCACCTTCTTCCTCATTTTCGGGTTCATGCTGGGATCCACGGTGGCGCTGACGAGGGAATTCTTGACGGAGACGGTCCGGACCCGCCAGGATTTCGAGCGGCTGCTGGAGATCCCGTTCTTGGGCTACATACCGCTGATGGCGGCGGAAAAAGGGCGGGGCCGGGGCGGGCAACCTTATTTGCTGCGCCTTCGTCATTCGAAAACCGGCGTCGCGGAAACCCTTTCTTCCATCCGGACAACGCTGGAATTCATCCTCCCCTCGGCGCCGTCCCACCTGCTGCTGGTCACCAGCGCGGTCCCTCAGGAAGGCAAGACCACCACCAGCGCCAACCTCGCGATCGCGCTTCATGAGCTGGGGCGAAAGGTGCTCCTGGTGGACACGGATATGCGCCGCCCTTCCCTTCACCGGGCCTTCAACTTGTCCCTGGAACCGGGACTGAGCACCTATCTGCAAGGGACCGCCTCCGAACAGGAACTGATCCAGACCCCCGAGTCTGTTGAAGGGCTCTCCGTTGTCTCGGCCGGGCTGACCCCCGCCCAACCGGCAGACCTGCTGAGCAGCCCTCAATTCCGGACTTTGCTGGAGGGCTGGTCGCGGCAATATCAATACGTGCTCATCGATTCCCCTCCGGTGCTGGTCTCCGCGGACGCGTCGGTGCTGGCCACCTGCGTGGAGGGGGTGATCTATGTCCTGCGCGCGAACCGGACCCACAGCGAGCTGGCCATGACCGCCAAGCAGCGGCTCCTGGATGTCGGGGCCAAGCTGGTCGGGGGTGTCTTGAACGGGGCGCGCTTGGAGATGGAGCGGGGCTACCGGTACTACTACTCCTACCGATACGACCGGTACCGGGAAAAAACAAAACGTCCCCCTTCCCGCGGCCCCCGGGAAGAGACCACCCCCATTTCGGAAGAAACCGCGGAGGGGGCTTGAACCCGGTTGAACCACCCGGGCCGCGATGACCTTAACCAGTTTCTTCGTCCTCAGTCTTCTCACCCTTTTCTCGTTTCTCGTTCCGGCCGGCGCGGGCTGGGCGACCAAGCCCCTGCTGGCGGTGCTGGCCGTCCTGACGGCCCTGCCGGCCGTCAACGGGGTTTTGAAAAAACAATTTGAATTCTTCGAGATCATCTACCCGGTCTCCGCCGGCTATCTGCTGTATTTCGTCTACAACGCCACCAGCTCAATCTCAGAGACCCTGTTCACCTTCCCTTGGCTTTCGCAGGAGGACATCAACCGGGCCATTCTCTATGTGGCGATGGGGTTTTGCTGCCTGCTGATCGGCTACTACAGCCGTTTGCCGACGGAGATTGTCCGCCGCCTTCCGAGCGTAAACCTCGTCATCAATCCGGCGCTGGCCCGCACGGCGATCTACGGGCTGTACGCCTTGGGGACCCTGGTCCGAATGTATCTGCTGCTCATCGGCAGCAGCACCTGGAGCGTCAAGTCGGAGGAGATCGAGTTCGGGACGGTGATCGAGGGCGCCGGGGCAAGCGCGGTGGGCTACGTGAACAACTGCGCCCTATTCGGGTATATGCTGGCCTGCATCGCCTTCTTCTCCAATCAGAAGACCCGCCTGTTGAGTTTGGCCCTCTGGGGCGTCATGCTGCCGGGCGAGATCCTTTGGGCTTTCCTCCAGGCCTCGAAAAACGCCTTCATCCTGGTGGTGACGGCTCCGCTGCTGGCAGCCCACTATCTGAAAAAACCGGTACGCATCCAGCACGTCCTGGGGGCCGCGCTGGTGGGGGTTTTCGTCGTGTTCCCGGTGGTCGCCGAGTACCGGGAGTGGGCGGCCGAATACCCGATCCGCTTGAATAACCTGCTCACTGTCGCGCCTCAAATCGGTTCCCGCCTCTGGGGCGGCATCACCTCGCCCCAATCGGAAACCTTTGTTGGGGACGCGACGGAGCTTGTCGCGCAGCGTCTCGCCGGGCTGCCGGCCGTCGCCAACGTCGTTGACTATGTCGAGTCCAACGGCATCATTCACGGGGAAACGCTCTGGCAGTGGTACGTGATCCTGATCCCGGGATTTGTGCTACCCGGGAAAGGAGAGTTCCTCGGCTACGGCTCGACGTTTTACGGGACCGAGGTCTTTGGAACTTACGATGAGACCACCTCCGGGGTGGCCCTCATGCAGGCGGGGGAGTTCTACCTCAACTACGGCCTGTGGGGCCTCCTGTTGGGCATGTTGCTGCAGGGAATTCTCTATCGGACGTGGCAGCTCTACTGGATCGACAAAAAACCCTGGGGGCTGGCCGTTTTCTTTGTGGGGTGGCGGCTCATGAGCCTGATCGAGATCCCGTTCGCCAGCGGCTACGGGGAATTCATCCGCCAAAGCCTTTTGATCTTCGGCCTCCTTTGGGTCCTGAGTCTATGGGAACGCCGGGGTCGGGGCCACCTGGTGTTGAAACCGGCATGATCCCCCAAAGAAGGAAGGACCTGCTGTTCCTGCTGGCGCGTCCGGCCCTGCGCCTGATGGCCCTGTATTACCGAATCACCTGGCCTTCCGGCGGACCCAAGCGGAGCATCCACCTGGGGTGCGGGAAAGACTACCTGAGTTCCTTCCTCAATGCGGACATCAACCCGTTCAGGAAAATCGACCTCTGGATTGACCTGACGCGCCGGCTGCCGGCGCCCGACGGGGCGGTCGAGGCGATTTACAGTCTAGAGACGCTGGAGCACCTTTATCCCGAAGAGGTCGAGCGGCTGCTGCAGGACTGCCGGCGGGTCTTAAAACCAGGGGGCCGCATCCGCCTGGGCGTGCCGAACCTGCGGCGCGCGGTCGAGGCCTATCAATCCGGCAACCTGGCGTGGCTTCAGGACTGGCCCCGCTCGTACCGATCCGTGGGCGGCAAACTGTCCAATTTCCTGTTCTGCGACGGCCAGCACCGGATGGGATTCGATTTCTCACTGCTCGAGGAGCTGTTGACCCGGGCCGGTTTCTCGGAGATTGAAGAAACCGCCCGGGGGAAGAGCCGCTGGCTGGATCCCTCGGCGCTGGAGCTGGAAGAACATTCCGACCGGGCAAACCCTGCGGCGCTCCTGTATATCGAGGCCAAGAAGCTTTGAGGATCCTGGTCGACTGCTCCACCGCGAAAGTCGGGGGAGCCAAGACCTACACGCAGGAGTTGATCCGCGCGCTGCTGAAGGGCCCTCTCGCCCATCGCTGGATCCTCTACACCGGGCTCCCCGACGCGGCGCCGATCCGTTCGCCCTCGGTGGAAGTCCGGCGCCTCGCGGGACCCTGGACAAACTCTCTGGGCCATCTGGTCTGGCTGGCCTTTGTTCTGCCGGCCCTTGTCCGGAAAGAGCGCGTCGACGCGGTCTTCGCGGCAACCGGTTATGGAATGCTCCGGCCTTCTTGTCCGCAGGCGCTGATGGTCAGGAACCCGATCTACTTTTCGGAGATTTACCGGCGGCAAATCCGGGGGATCCGGCCGAGGATCGATCTGGCGCTCCGACGGCGCCTCTCCCTGTGGATGATCCGCTCCTCCAAGGCGGTTCTCTTCCCGACCCGGGGAATGGCCGGCCTGGTGGAACGATTCGTTTCCCTGCGGGAAAGCCGCGCGTCCATCGCGCCCTACGGCTGCGACGCCGAATTCTTCCGCAGGCCCTCCGGCGGCTCGAATTGGCTCCCGGAACCTCTCGCGCGCCAGAAGGGCCGGTTCTTGCTGAACGTTTCGCTCTACAGCAGCCAAAAAAACTTCACCGTCCTGTTCGAGGCCCTGGGGGTCCTGAAACGGCAGGGGCGCGCTCCGCTGCTGGCGCTGACCACTCACCTGTCCCCGGCCTCCAGCACGAACTACCGGAAAGACCGGCAGATCCTCTCTCAGCAGCGCCTGGAGGAGGCCGTGGTGATGCTGGGACCTGTTCAGCGGGAGCGGCTGCCGGCTCTTTACCAGGCGGCCGGCCTCTTCGTTTTTCCCTCCTATGCGGAATCGTTCGGCCACCCGCTCGTGGAAGCGATGGCCGCGGGGCTTCCGATCCTGGCGGCCGACACGCCGGTCAACCGGGAAGTCTGCGGCGAAGCGGCCGTTTACGCCCCGGCGTTCGATCCGCGGGAATGGGCCGCCCAGATCGCCCGTCTCACGGACCGGCCGGAGGAGCGCCGGCGTTTAGGCGAGGCCGCCCTGTCAAGGGCGGCGCGATTCACATGGGAAGGCCACGTCGCGGCGGTAGCCCAAGCGATCGAAGAGATGGTAAAGTAGGGGCCAATCCATTGATAAAAATCCCTTTGATCAAACCGGATCTTCCCCTTTTTGAGGCCATCAGCGGGCCCTTCCAGGAAATCCTTCGCAACGGCAAGATCACGAACTTCGGGCGCTATGTCACCCAGTTTGAGGAGGAAACGGGGAGATTCCTCGGGGTTCACACCGCCACGACCCCCTCCGGGACCATCGGGCTGATCCTGACGCTGCAGGCGTTCGGCCTGAAGCCCGGCGAAAAGGTGATCGTCCCCAGCTTCAGCTTCATGGCCAGCGCCCAGGCGATCCTGTACGCGGGCGGCGTGCCGGTTTTCGCCGACATCGGGCCGGACATGACGCTCTCCCCCGCAGATCTTGAGCTTCTGCTCGCCGCGCACCGGGACGCGGCCTTCGTCCTGCCGGTGCATCTGTACGGCCTTCCCTGCGACACCCCAAAGATCCGGCAGATCGCCGAACAGAACGGCGAAAGGAACGGCGCCCCGATCCGCGTTGTGTATGACGCGGCGCACGCGTTCGGCTCGGAGCGCGAGGGCCGCAGGGTCGGGGGGTTCGGGAACGCCGAGGTTTTTTCGCTCTCCGTGACCAAGACCCTTGTTTCTGTGGAGGGCGGGCTCGTCGCCAGTCAAGACCCCTCGCTGATCCAGCGCGTCAAAAAGATGCGGAACTACGGGATCGAAGACCATTACGACGCCCACTGGCCGGGCCTCAACGGAAAAATGAGCGAGTTCCACGCCGTCATCGGGCTGGAAAATCTGAAAACAATCGGCGGGGTGCTTTCCATCCGGGCGGAGAAGGCCGCCGGCTACGCGCGCCGGATTGAGCAGGAGACCTGTTTCCGGCCGCTGACGGCGCCCCCCTCGGTCCGGCATACGTACAAGGATTTCACGATCGTTGCCCCGCCGCAGCTCAAAGGATCCCGAGACGCGATCATCGGTTTCCTTGCCGAGCAAGGCATTGAGACGCGCGGCTATTTCTCTCCGCCGATCCACGAACAGCGGTTCTTCCGAAGATTCGCGGACCGGGCCCTGCCGATGACCGAGGACCTGTCCCGGAGGGTGATCTCTCTTCCGTTCTACACGTCGATCTCCGACGAGGAAATCGCCGAGGTCGTCCGACAATTGAAAAACGCTCAGGAGGCCTTCTCGTGAACATCCTGGTGACCGGCGGCGCGGGCTACTTGGGGTCGGTACTGCTCCCGAAACTGCTGGCGCGGGGGCATCGCGTGCGGGTGCTCGACGTCGGATATTTCGGCATCGGCCACTTGAAAACGCTGCACCCGCCGGTGGAGCTGATCCGCGACGATCTCCGGCGCGTTCTTTCAAGCGCCGGCTTCGGCCGGAAGCTCCTGGACGGGTGCGACCGGGTCATCCACCTGGCGGCGATCTCCAACGACCCCTCAGCCGAGCTGAACCCAAAGATCACCGACGAGATCAATTACCGGGCCACCCGCGCGCTGGCCGAGCTGGCCCGAAAGAGACGCATCCGGTTTTTGCTCTCCTCCAGCTGCTCGGTCTACGGCACATCGGACAACACCGACGAGCGCGGCGAGCTGCATCCGCTGACCACCTATGCCGTGTCGAAGATGAAGGCCGAGAAGGCGCTCTCGGCGCTGTCAAAACCCGGCTGGCGGCCCGTTATCCTGCGCAACGGCACGCTGTTCGGCTATTCGCCGAGGATGCGCTTTGACCTGGTCGTCAACACCTTCAGTCTCTACAGCACCCTCTTCAACAAAATCCAGATCTTCGGGAAGGGCGCCCAGTGGCGGCCGTTTCTGCACGTGCGGGACTGCGCGAAGGCGTTCGTCTATTTCGCCGAGCAGCGGGAGGTCGAGTATGAGTGCTACAACATCGCGCATCAAAACATGCGGGTGACGGACGTCGCGGAAGTCTTCGCGCGGCTCAATCCGCGCCTGAAAATCATCCGCCACAAGACCGCCGGCAAGGACGCCCGCAATTACTCGGTACGGGCCGACCGCATGCGGAAGGCCGGCTTCCAGCCGCAGATCACGGTCGCCATGGGTGCGGAGGAGATGATTGAGGCGATCACGTCGGGGCTGATCCCCGACCCGGAGTCGATCTTCTACCAGAATTCGAAGTGGATCCGAGAGCTCATGCAGGTCGGCTCAAAGAGCGCTCAGGAGGTGCTGCAGCTGATGGAAACTCTCAAGAAGGTTCAGGACCGTTGATCTTCATCATCGGCGCCGGCGGACACGGCGGCGAATTGCGCTCCTACCTGACGGAGATCAGCGCGAGGGAGCCCGCCGTTTCCCTGGTCGGCTTCATCGATGAGAACAAGCCGCCGGGCCCTTTCGCCGGGTCGAAGATCCTGGGGGGGTTCGATCGGCTTGAGGAATGGGTGCGCGCGCATCCCGAAGCCGCGTTCGGGTACATCACGGCGGTGGGCGACAACAGCGCCCGGCGTTCCCTGGTCCGGAAGATAGAGTGGCTGGGCCTGCCCAATCTCTCCCCGTGGACCTTGAGGCACCCCGGAGCGACCGTCGGCCAAGAGGTGGAGGTCGGGGCCGGCGCCTGCCTGGCTCCCGGCGCCATCCTGACCACCCGCGTCCGTTTCGGGAAACACGGGATCTTGAATGTGCACGCCTCGGTGTCTCATGACTGCGTGATAGGCGACTTCGTCAACATCAACCCGCACGCGGCCCTCTGCGGCAACGTCCGCATCGGCGAAGGCTGCACCCTAGGCGCCGGCGCGACCGTCATCGACAAGGTTTCCATTGGGGAGTGGACCACGGTCGGAGCGGGCGCCGTGGTGGTGGATGATCTGCCCGCGCATGTGACGGCCGTCGGGGTTCCCGCGCGGATCATCAAAACCCATTCGCCGTGAACCCTTTCGAGGAAACCCCCTCCGCGCCGGTCCCGCTGTCCGTCTTGATCCTGACGTTCAATGAGCAGAGCAACATCGGCCGGTGCCTGAGCGCGCTTTCCGGCTGGGCCGATGACCTCTGGGTCTTGGACTCCTTCAGCGCCGATCAAACGCTGGAGATCGTTCGCCGCCGGGCCGGCGTGCATCTCCGACAGCGCGCGTTTGACAACTACGGCTCCCATGTCAACTGGGGGCTGGCCAACCTGCCTTTCGCCAACGACTGGATCCTTCTGCTCGACGCGGACGAAGCCCCTTCCCCCGAACTCAAACAGGAGATCCGGACGGCGCTGGAGGCGGGTGAGGGCGGCTTCGATGGATTCTACATCAACCGGAGGGTGATCTTTTTCGGGCGGTGGATCAAGCACTGCGGCTGGTACCCCAATTGGGTGCTGCGCCTGTTCCGCAAGGGATCCGGCCGCTGCGAAGACCGCAAGGTAAACCAGCAGCTGCTGGTCCAGGGCCGCGTCGGGTTCCTGAAACACCCCCTGATCCACGACGACCGCCGGGGGCTCTCCGCGTGGATCGCACGGCACAATCAATATTCCTCCTGGGAGGCGGAGGAGCGGCTGGCGCTGCTGCGCGGCAAGGAGACCGGGTTCAAGCCGAAGCTGTTGGGCACGCCTCCCGAACGGAAGCGGTTCCTCAAGGAAAAGATCTACCTCCGGCTTCCGCTGAAACCGTTGGTCTGGTTCCTCTATCTCTATATCTTTCGGCTCGGCTTCCTGGACGGCTCGGCCGGCCTGCAGCTCTGCCTTCTGCAGGCCGTCCAGGAGTACCACATCGCCCTGAAGATGAAAGGGCTCTGGAGAGAATCTTGAAGGTTCTGTTCCTGGAGGGCTATTCGAAAGACGGGTGGATTTCGATCGGCCGCTATCAGCGCGAGCTGATGCGCCATTTGGCCGCGCTGGACCGCGAGATCCCCCTTGACCTGTCCTCCGTGACGCCGGAGCCGGGTCCTCTCGCGAACCGTTTGGCGGACGCCGGGCCGATCGGCCGCCGGCTCGCTTCCTACTGGAGCCGCTTTTGGGTTTATCCGCGCCGCATCCGCCGCTCAAAAGCGGATGTCTACCACCTGGTTGACCAGTCCCTCAGCTATCTGGTCCGGTACCTGGACGCGGCGCGAACCGTCGTGACCTGCCACGATCTCCTGCATTTCCCGCTGCGGCGTCAATTCAAGCGGCAGGCCGCGATCCCTTTCCTGGAGGATTCCCTCTATCGGCTCTGCGTCGCCGGTCTGCCCAAATGCAGGGCGATCATCGCCGTCTCGGAGTGCAACAAGCGGGACGCGATCCGGTATCTCAACTGCAAACCGGAGCGAATCCGCGTGGTCTATGAAGCCGCCTCTCCCGTTTTCTTCCGCCCGCCGGAGCCGGACCGGGTTGCGGCTCTCAGGCGCCTGTTCAAAATCCCGGACCACACGCTGCTGATCCACGTGGGCGTGTGTGCGCTGTACAAAAACCTGGAGGGCCTGATCCGTTCGCTGGCGCCGCTTAAACGGCGGCTGGGCCGGCCGTTCACGCTGATCCGGGTGGGGCCCGCGCTGCTGTCGCCTCAGCGCCGGTTGGCGCAAAAACTCGGAGTGGCGGACCTTATCCGAGAGGTGGGCGTCCATGGGGACGATACGCTGCCCTCGTGGTACCGGATGGCGGACTGTTTGATCTTCCCGTCACTCTACGAAGGGTTCGGGCTTCCGCCGCTTGAAGCGATGGCCTGCGGAACACCGGTCGTCTCCTCTCCGCGCGGATCGCTGCCTGAAATCCTGGGAGAGGCCGCCCTCTGGGTCGACCCGGAAGATCCGGCCGAGATCGCCTCCGGCATCCGGAAGATCCTGGAAGACCAGCCGCTGCGGGAGGATCTGCGCCGCAGGGGGCTGGCCCGCGCGCAGCAATTCAGCTGGGAGAAGAACGCTCGGGAGACGCTGGCTGTGTACCGATCGCTGACTTAATCGTGCAAAACGAAGCGCCGGGGAGCTCTCGGGGGCGGCCCTGCCGTCTGGCGATCCTGGCCGAAAGCCCGATCCCCTACCACATCGCGTTCTACCGCGCGCTGGCCGCGCATCCGGAGCTGGAGGTGATGGTTCTCTACCTGAGCGATCTGGGCCTTTCGGGGCGGATTGACCCGGGGTTCGGCATCCCGTTGGCATGGGGAATGCCCCTGTTGGAAGGTTATCCGCACCGGTTCTTGAAAAACGTCCCCTTGAGCCCGGCGCCGGGACGCTTTCTCTCCTTGATCAACCTGGGCATCTTCGCCGCGCTGCGGAAGGGGCGCTACGATGCCGCGCTGATCCCGGGATACGCCTATCTCTCTTATTGGATCGGGTTCCTTTCCGCGTGGACCCTCAGAATCCCCGTCTTGCTCCGGGGAGAGGCGGTCGTGCGTCCAGCGCGTCTTCAAGGCTTGAAGGGGCGGCTCAAAAAAGGGCTCTATCGGGGACTGCTGAAAAGAGTGCGGGCCTGCTTGGCCATCGGGGAGGCCTCCTATCGGTTCTACCGGGCTTTCGGGGTCCCGGAGGAGCGGATCTTCCGCTCTCCCTACGCGGTGGACAATGAGTTTTTCCTGCGCGAGAGCGGGAAATGGCGCTCCCGGCAAGCGGACACCAAACGCTCGCTGGGGCTGGATCCCGGCCGGCCGGTCATCCTTTTCTGCGGGAAGCTGGCTCCCCGGAAGCGGCCCGAAGACCTTCTGGAGGCGTTCCTCCGGCTAAAACGTCCCGCCACCCTGCTCTTCGCGGGGGAAGGCCCTCTGCGTTCTGCCCTGCAGAAGAAAGCGGCCGGCCATCCGGAGGTGGTTTTCGCCGGCTTCGTCCCCCAAGCGGAGCTCCCGAAATACTACGGGCTCGCGGATCTTTTCGTCCTGCCCTCTTCCGAGATGGAGGCCTCTCCGCTGACCATCAACGAAGCGCTGGCCTGCGGCCTGCCGGCGATCCTATCCGACGCCATTCCCTCCGCGCCTGAATTTGTCCGGCCCGGAGAGAACGGTTTCCTGTTCCCGGTTGGAGACGTGGAGGCGCTGCGGGACCGTCTCGACACGCTCTTAAGGGATGAGACCCTCCGGAAAAAGATGGGTGAGGAATCGGCCCTCAGGATCCAGGCCTGGAATCCGCATGAGAGCGTGGCCGGGGTTCTTGAGGCGCTCCGTTTCGCGGTGGCCCGATGCGGGTAACCATCGTGGTGGGCGGAAAATGGCAGGCCATCCAATTGGGAGAGCAGTTGGAGGCACGGGGTCATCTTCAAAGCATCATCACCAGCCACCCGCGGTGGGCCTTCCAGAGCCCAAAGATCGACCCCAAGAAGACCCTCCATTTCCCTCTGGCCGAGATAGTTGCTCAAGGGATCAACCGGCTCTCCCGGTCTGACGCGGGCTATTATTGGAAGGCTCTGCTGCTGGACCGTTTTGCGTCCCGCCGCGTGGCCGGCTGCGATCTCTTGTTCGGTTTCGCGAGCTTCTGCGCCGACACGATGCGGCACCACAAGGGAAAGCGCGCGCTGGCTTTGGAAAGGGCGTGCCCCCACATTCTGGAACAGGCGGCCACGCTGGGCGAAGAGGCAAGCCGGTTGGGCCTGACTCACACGGAGGACCCGAGGATTGTCGACCGGATGCTGGCGGAGTATGATCTGGCGGATGTCATCATCGTGCCGTCCAAGTTCTCGCAAAACAGCTTTCTCGCCCGCGGTTTTGATCCGAAAAAGGTGCGCATCGCCACGCTGGCCGCCAAGTTCCCGCCGCCGGGCGCCTCTCCGAACCGGGAAGGCCGGACGGTTTTCCGTCTGCTCTTCGTCGGAGGAAACTTTCTTCGCAAAGGGCTCATCTACCTGCTGCGCGCATGGGACGGCCTGGGGCTGAAAAACTCGGAGCTGGTCCTGCGGGCCTCCGACCTGCTGATGACCTCCGAGGTGCGGCGGATCCTCGCGAATCCCACGGTCCGGGTCGTGGGGCACCAGGCGGACCTGACCCCGCTCTATTCCTCGGCGTCTGCGTTCTGCCTCCCCTCCGTGGATGAGGGTTTCGGCTACGTGGTGCTGGAGGCGATGTCGCATGGTCTTCCGGTCATCATCACGCGCAACGTCGGGGCGGCGGACTGCGTCCGGGAGGGCATGGATGGGTTCGTCGTGAACGTTCGCAATCCCGAGGCGCTGCGGGAGAAGATCGTTTACCTGTACGAGCACGCCGGCGAACGGAAATCCATGGGAGAAGCGGCTCGGGCGCAGGCCTTGAAATTCACCTGGGACGCCTACGGGAATGAGATCATGCGCATATTCTCCGAACTTCCTCACCCCTAACCCCTCATGCCGGCCCCCCTGCGTGTTCTGATCGTGGCGGAAATTCAGGAAGGGTGGAGCTTCGCGGCCTGCGGGAAGGCGCTGGCCGGGATGGGCCATCAGGTCGAGACCTACAACATGGGGGAGGTCACCTTCCCGATGGCTCGCTCCCTGTTTTGGCGCGCCGCCAATAAGGTATCCACCGCGCTGATGGTCCGGCTCATTAACCGCGGCCTCCGGCGCTTCCTGGACCGCTCCGGTTTCCGGCCGGACCTCCTCCTATTCTGCAAGGGGGAGCGCATCCTGCCGGAAACCCTGAAGCTTCTGAAGCAACGGACAGGTGCTTTGCTGTTCAACTGGCAGACGGACGACTACTTCTCGCCGGCCCTCTCCTCGGACCACGCGATCCGGTCCATCCCGCTGTACGACTGCATCTTCGCCCACACCCAAGCCAATGTGCCGGAGCTCCTCCGGAGGGGAGCCCGCCGCGCCGAATACCTGCCTCACGGCGCGGATCCCGCCCTCTACCATCCGATCGACAAGCAACCGGAGGAGCCCTTCGAAACCGACGTCCTTTTCATCGGGAACTGGCGCGAGGAACGGCAGCGGTTCTTGGAGAAGCTCGTAGCGGATGGGGTGTCCTTCCGCCTCCGGATCCAAGGCGGCCAATGGGAGCGCCTCCCCGGCCACTCTCCGCTCCGGCCTTATGTCCGATTCGGCCAGGTCCCCTGGAAGGAATATGGACGCTGTTTCCGCAGAGCCAAGATCTCTCTGGTTTTCCTGGTGCATTTCGACACGGGCCGGGTGGCCGCCCCTTTGAGATTGTTCGAGATCCCGGCGGCCGGGGGATTCATGCTGGTGGAGAAAGACGCGGGCCAAGCGGAGGAATTTTTCCGGGACGGCCAGGAGATGGTCCTGTTTACCGGCATCCCTGACCTGAAATCCAAGATCGATCATTACCTCCGCCACGACGAGAAGCGCCGCGGGATCGCTCTGGCCGCGCAAAAGCGGATTGTCGAAAAGGGCCATTTTTACACCCAGCGGATGGAGCGAGTCGTCCAAGTCTACCGGATGCTCCGGTAGATCAAGTATCCTTGATCCGGGTATTCTCCGAGTGAGTTAAGGAGGTCACGACGGTGTGCGGGATTCTGGGGTGGGCTTCCCAACGGGAGATTGACGAGCGCGTTTTCCGGCAGGCGCTGGGTTCCCTGCGCCACCGGGGCCCGGATGACGAAGGGGCCTATTGGGGCCCGGACCGACGGATGGCCCTGGGCCACCGGCGCCTGAGCATCATTGATCTCTCTCCCGGCGGGCGGCAGCCGATGACCAACGAGGACTCGACCCTGTGGGTCACCTACAACGGCGAGATCTACAACCATCCGGAGCTCCGGGAGGAGCTGATCGCCAAAGGGCACACCTTCCGGTCTCGGACCGACACCGAGGTCCTCCTTCACCTGTACGAAGAGGAGGGGGAGGAGCTGGTCCACCGGCTGACCGGCATGTTCGCCTTCGCCCTCTACGACAAACCCCGGAACCGGCTGCTGCTGGCCCGGGACCGGCTGGGGATCAAGCCCCTGTATTACGCCCAGCCGGATGGGGAATTCCTCTTCGCCTCTGAGATCAAGGGGATCCTGGAAACCGGCGCGGTCCGGCGCGAGGTGGACTGGCAGGCCATCCAGGACTACTTCACCTACCTGTTCGTCCCGCACCCCTCCACGGCCTTCACCCAAATCAAGCAGCTTCCCCCGGCGACCCTCCTGCGGTACGACCTGGGCTCCCGTCAATGCGCCCTCCGCCGCTACTGGACCCCCTGGCAGGCCGGCCAGGGCAACGGCG
The DNA here is from genome assembly GCA_964373055.1 of uncultured Planctomycetia bacterium. GTDB lineage: Bacteria > Omnitrophota > Gorgyraeia > 1-14-0-20-64-10 > 1-14-0-20-64-10 > JAUSCU01. Next base: position 8,728 of record CAYJTM010000003.1, on the reverse strand, counting down.
ACCTCAGGGAGTTGCTGACCGACGCGGTCCGGGGAGAGATGATCAGCGACGTCCCGTTAGGGCTCTTCTTCAGCGGCGGCATCGACTCCACCCTGCTGGCGGCCCTGATGGCCCAACATTCCAAAGAGCCGGTGAAGACCTTCACCGTCGGCTTCCGCGGCCCGCAACAAGGGATCCAGGACGACCTGCCCTACGCGCGGCTGGCCAGCCAGGCACTGGGGACGGAGCATCATGAGCTGATCGTCGAGCTCAACGCGATGGAAGAGATCTTCTCCCTCGTTGAACATTTCGACCAACCCTTCGCCAACCCCACCTTCTACCTGCAGTACCTGATCGCCCGGGAGACACGGGCCTTCGTCACGGTGGCACTGTCGGGCGTCGGGGGGGATGAGCTCTTCGGCGGGTACCCGAAGTACCAGCTTTTCCCCTGGGCCGGATTCCTGCGGGCGATCCCGGCCCCGGTGGGACAGGCGACCCGCGGTTTCCTGGGGCAGTTCAGGGAAGATCCGCTGCTGCGCCGGGCCAAACGGCTTCTCAGAGGAACGGGGGTCCCGCTGGAGGAGCAGTACCTCCGCTGGAGCTACTACCTCTCCGGTGAGGAGAAGGGGCGGCTCTTGAACAACCAGAGATTCCCGGAATCGCTGGGTCCCACCCGGCGGCTCCTTCAGGAAGATCTGGCGCGGCTGCCGGAAGATCTGGACACGTACAGCCGGCTCTTTTACGCGGAGCTCCAGACCTTCCTGGCGGGAAACCTGCTGGAGTATACCGACAAGACCACGATGGCGGTGGGTTTGGAAACCCGGGTTCCTTTCCTCGACCACCGGCTTGTGGAACTGAGCACCCGGATCCCGTTCCAGCAAAAGGTCCGCGTGGGAAAAGCGAAGATGATCCTGCTGGACACTTTCCGGGACCTGCTCCCCCCCGCCATCGCCAAAGCCCCCAAGCGGGGATTCGCCCCGCCGATGGCCCAGTGGATGACCCGGGTGCTGGACCGGTATTTCGACCGGGTCCTGACGGAGGCCGCCGTCCGGGAGCAGGGGATCTTTCACTGGGAAGCGATCCAGCGCATCCGGCAGGAACACAAGAGGGGCCTTCGCGACGCCTCGATGGAGCTGTTGGGCATCATCCTTTTCGACGTCTGGTTTCGCCGGTACATCCTCGAACAGCCGGTCACAGTGGAGGAGACGCGATGAAGCAGGTGTTGCAGCGGTTGACCAGCGGGGAGATCGTCGTGGAAGAGGTGCCGCCGCCGGCCCTTGAAGCCGGTTTCCTTCGGATCCGGAACAAATGCTCCGCCGTCAGCGTGGGAACCGAACGGGCCCTCATCCAGAGGGTCCGGCAGGGGGTGCTGGGGGAGGCCTCCCGTAAGCCGGAGCGGGTCCGACAGCTTTTCGAGAGCTTAGTCACCGAAGGTCTTGGGGCCACCTGGGGGAAAGTGGTCTCCCGGCTGGAGCAGCCGATCCCCCTGGGGTACAGCTGCGCCGGGGTGGTGGAAGAGGTGGCCGGGGACGTGGAAGGATTCCAGCCGGGAGACCCGGTGGCCTGCGCGGGATACGGGTTCGCCTCCCACGCGGAGGTGGTCTGCGTCCCGAAAAAGATGTGCGTCCGGATCCCCCAAGGGGTTTCCTGGGAGGAGGCCGCTTTCACGACGCTGGGGTCCATCGCGCTGCACGCGATCCGGGTGGCCGACGTGAAACTGGGAGAGAACGTCGCTGTGCTGGGGCTGGGGATTGTCGGGCAGCTCATCGCGCAGGTCGCCCATGCCTCCGGATGCCGGGTCTTCGGCATTGACCCGCGCCAGGAACGGGTGGCTCTGGCTCAGGAATCGGGAGCGGAGAAAGGGCCTGCCCTTTCCCTGACCCAGGGCCGCGGGTTCGACGCGGTGATCCTGGCAGCGGCTTCCGAGGAAGAGGATTCTCTGCTCGCCGCGGCGGAGCTCTGCCGTGACCGGGGCGTAATAGTGGTAGTGGGGGATCTCCCGCTCAAGGTGCCGCGCGACCGGTTCTACGAGAAGGAGCTTTCCCTGCGTCTGGCCCGCTCTTACGGCCCGGGGCGGTACGACCCCGGCTATGAGTTGCATGGGGTGGATTATCCTTACAGCTATGTCCGCTGGACCGCGCAGCGGAACATGGAGGCCTTTCTGAATCTCCTCGCCGGAGGGAAGGCGCGGGTCTCCTCCGTGATCACGCACCGTTTCCACATCGCGCAGGCCGCGGAGGCCTACCGGCTGATCTCCGGTGAGCCGGGATCCCCTTCTTGCCTCGGCGTGCTCTTCACTTATGAAACTTCAGCGGCGCCGGCCTCCGCTCCATCGGCCGAAAAGGAGGAAACCCGAAAATCGCTCCTTCCCGCGCGGGGCAAGGTAGGCATCGGCCTGATTGGGGTGGGCCGCTTCGCCGGAGGGCAGCTGGTGCCCCGGCTGCGGAAGATCCCGGAGGTGGATCTGCTGGGGGTCGTCACCGCCCAGGGAGCCACCGCGCGGACCGCGGCCCGCCGTTTCCGGATCCCGCTGGCCACTACCGATTACCGGGAGCTGCTGGCTCACCCTGGGATCCAGGCGGTGGTCATCGCCACCCCCCATCACCTGCACGCGGAGATGGTCCTCCAAGCGATCCGGGCGGGGCGCCACCTCTTCGTGGAGAAACCCCTCTGCCTGAACCCTCAAGAGCTCCAGGAGATCTCCTCTGCCTACAGCGCCCAGCGCGCCCCGCCGGTCCTTTCGGTCGGTTTCAACCGGCGGTTCTCTTGGATCGCCCAGGAGGTCCGGCGCCACTTCGAAAAACGGCAGGGACCCCTGACGATTCTGTACCGGGTGAACGCCGGGCCGGCGCCCAAAGAGGGCGGCTGGCTGAGCGACCCGGCCTTAAGCGGAGGGCGCCTCCTGGGAGAGCTGGGCCACTTCATTGATCTGGCCGGATTCTTCGTGGGATCTACGGCCTGCCGGGTGTTCAGCTCCGGCTCGACAAGCACGCTGAGCTATCCCGACGGCTCCCAGGCGGTGATCGCGTATGTCACCGACTCCGACCGGAGCTGCCCCAAGGAGCGGATCGAGCTGTTCGCCGAAGAAAGCGCGGCCGTGGTGGACGACTTCCGATCGGTCACCCTCCACCGAAAAGGGGGCCGGGTCACCCGCCGGCGGCTCTTTCAGGACAAGGGCTTTCAGGGAGAGCTGGCTTCCTTTATACAGGCCATCCGGTTGGGGGAAGCGCCTCCCATCCCGTTCCGGGAGATCTTCGCGACCACCCAGGCCACCTTCAAGGCGGTTGAGTCGCTTCGGAAGGGCCAGCCGGTGCCTCTGCTCGAGGAGCATCCCTGAGCATCCCCCGGGGGGATCACTACCGGAGGATTCTGGAGGCGTACGTGCTGGGTGCTCCCAGCCACTTGCGTTTTTGGCATGAGATCCCGGAGGTCAACCCCGAAGCTGTCTACGACCGCTTGGGGCCTTATTACCTCACCCACCGGAAGAAGGCGGACTACGCGGGGCCTTTCGACGAGTCCGGGGTTCCCCTCCTGAACTATCGCGGAAAGATCGGGCTCCAGCACAACCCCATCGCCGTTGCCCAGTATGGGCTCGCGCAGTTTAACCGGCTCCGGAGCGGGCGGGCGCTTCAAGCGCGCGAAAAATTCATCCACGCGGCCGATTGGCTGCTGAACCACCTGGAAAAGAATTCCCATGGGGTGCCGGTCTGGCAGCACCATTTCCCTTGGGCCTACCGGGCGGGCCTGGAGCCGCCCTGGGCATCCGCTCTGGCGCAGGGGCAGGGTATCTCCGTGCTGCTGCGGGCCGCCGCGGAGACCGGCCGTGCCGATTATCTCGACGCGGCGCGGCGCGCCCTCGCCGCTTTCGCGCTGCCGATGGAAGAAGGGGGCGTAACGGCCCGTGATGAACGCGGTGGCCTGTGGCTGGAGGAGTACTTGGTTCAACCGCCCAGCCACGTCTTAAACGGCGCCATCTCGGCGGGATGGGGCCTCTTCGACACCTGGCTGGCGACCCGGGACTCCACGGCCAAGCGGCTGTTCGATGAGTCGGCCGAAACACTGGGAACCCACCTGGCCCGGTACGACACCGGGTTCTGGTCTTTGTACGAGCTCCCGGAAAATGGGACGCCCCGGATGATGGCCAGCCCTTTTTACCACCGGCTCCACATCGCGCAGCTTAAAGTCCTGGCCTGCATGACCGGAAACAACCTTTTCGAGCAGACGGCCCGGCGGTGGGCTTCGTACCAAGCCCGTCCCGTTTACCGGGCCCGCGCGCTAGCGGAAAAAATCGCGTTCAAGCTGCGCTATTATTAGGAAATTTGATCCCATGAAGATCCTTCTCGTGTCGGCCTATTTTCCCCCGGAGATCGGGGCTCCGGCAAACCGGGCATTTGAATTCGCCCGGCGCTGGGGCCGGCGGGGGCACGCCGTCCAAGTGCTGACCGGGTTTCCCAACCATCCGACGGGAGAGGTCCCCGCCTCCTATCGAGGCAAGTTGTGGCGCCTCTTCCTCCGGGAATCCCTTGAGGGGGTTGAGATCCTCCGGTGCTGGCTCATCCCGGCCCCGAACCGGAAGGCCTGGGAGCGGATCCTCAACTACGGCTCTTTCTTCCTTTCAGCCAGCACGCTGGGCCTTCTGGCCCGGAGGCCGCAGGGGGTGGTGGCCACCTCCCCTCATCTCTTGACCGGTCTGGCCGGCTGGTGGCTGAGCCGCGCCTTCCGGGTCCCCTTCGTGCTGGAGATCCGTGACCTCTGGCCGGAATCGCTGATCGCATCCGGCGTGGGCCGGGAATCCTCCTCTCTAATTCGATGGGTCAGCCGGCTGGCCGGCTTCCTCTACGCGCGGGCCGACCGGATCGTGGCGGTCACCGATGAGATCGCGGCAACGATCCGGACTTCCTGGCATGTCCCGGCGGACCGCGTCGCCGTGATCGAGCACGGCGTGGACGGGACCCGCTTCCAGCCGGAGCGGTTCTCCGGTTGGCCGGACGAGCTGGCGGACTTGAACGGGCATCCGGTGGTTTCCTACATCGGAACGCTGGGCCAGGCGCACGGGCTCACCCAGCTGCTGGAAGCCGCCGCTCAGGTCGCGGCGGCGGATCCAGAGGTCCGGTTTCTTCTGGTCGGCGAGGGAGCCGAGAAGGATCGGCTCCTGGAGAAAGCGAGGGAGCTCCGCCTGCAGAACGTCCGGTTCTTTCCCAAGCAGTCTTGGGAGGAGATCCCCCGGCTCATCAACCGCTCCACCCTCTGTGTCGCCTGCCTCAAACCGGGGGAGACGTTCAAGACCGTTATGCCGACGAAGATCCTGGAGTACCTGTCCTGCGGAAAGCCCGTGGCCTTAGCCGGCGCCGGCCACGCCCGCGAGATCCTGGAGGCCTCCCACGGAGGGATCGCGGTGGAACCCGGAGACATCCCCGCGCTGGCTTCGGCCATCCTCAAGCTCGCGCGCGACCCGGATCTCCAGCAGCGGTGCGGGGACCAGGGGCGCCGATACGCGCTTGAGCGGTTCTCCGTGGAGACACGAGCGGATTCCTACCTTCGACTCTTGGAGGGGCTGATTCAACCATGAAACATCCGCATATCCTGATCGCCGTGGGGGCCCGGCCCAACTTCATGAAGGCGGCGCCCCTCATCCGCGCCTTGCGAAAAACCGGGAGAGCGAAAGTCACCCTGGTCCATACCGGGCAGCATTATGACTCGGACCTCTCTTCCGTTTTCTTCCGCGACCTAAAACTGCCGCCTCCCCGGATCAACCTGCGCGTGGGGTCCGGCTCCCATTCGGCGCAGACCGCCGCTATCCTCAAGCGTTTCGAGCCGGTCCTGAAAAAGCTGCGGCCCGACGCCGTTGTGGTGGTTGGGGACGTCAACTCCACGCTCGCGTGCGCGCTGGCCGCCTGGAAGATGCCGTATCAGCCCCTGCTGGTCCACGTGGAGGCCGGGCTGCGCAGCTTTGACCGTTCCATGCCCGAGGAGGCCAACCGGAAACTGACCGACCACCTGGCAGATCTCCTGTTCGCCCCCTCGCCCGACGCCGTGGCCCACCTGCGCCGGGAGGGGATTCCTTCCCGTCGGATTTTCTTCGCGGGGAACGTTATGATCGATTCCCTGCGGGCGCTCCAGGGCCGCGCCCGGTCCTCGCGCGTCCTCCCGCGGCTCGGCCTGCGCCCCCGGCAGTACGCGCTGGTCACCCTCCACCGGCCTTCCAATGTGGATGACCCGAAGACCGCGCGCCAGATCGTCAACGCCTTGCGCTGGCTGCAGGGGGAATTGCCTGTCGTCTTCCCTCTGCACCCCCGCACCCGGAAACTCTGGCGAAGCAACGGCCTGCTGGCCGACCTGCGGCGGGCGCCGGGAGTTCTCCTGACTCCGCCGATGGGCTGCCTGGATTTCGCGCGTCTCATGTCTCAGGCGCGGGTGGTCCTCACCGATTCGGGGGGGATCCAGGAGGAAACCACGATCCTGAAGGTCCCCTGCCTGACCCTGCGCAAATCCACCGAACGCCCCATCACGATCACCCATGGGACGAACCGGCTGGTCGGGTTGACGACCGGGAAAATCATCGGGGCGTGCCGGACCGCCCTGAAGGCCGGGCGCTCCAAGAGCCGGATTCCCCCTCGATGGGACGGCCACGCGGCCGACCGGATCGCGCGCGTCCTGCTCCGGCACTGTGGTACACTTGGCCCACAATGAAGCATGTGACCCGGCTGCCCAAGCCTTCCCTGCGGTGGAAAATGGAGCTCCTCTGGAGTCTCTCCATCCACCGGATCAGTCTCCGGTACAAGGAAACACTCTTTGGTTTCGGTTGGATTTTCCTTCAGCCGGTCGCGCTGACCATCATCTTCACTTACATCTTCCACCGCTTCGCCAAGATCCCCTCCAGCGGCATCCCCTATCCGCTGTTCGCGGCCACGGGGCTGGTGGCCTGGTCCCTGACGGCCCTCGTCGTGACCCACGCGGCCTCCTGCCTAACCAGCCACCAAGTCATTTTGAAGCGAGTGGCTTTCCCGAAAATGTTGCTGCCGTTTTCCGTTGTCGTCAGCACCCTGGCCGACCTGGCAATCATGGCGCTGCTCTTGGTCGGCCTTCTTTTCTGCTACCAAACCCCCTTGCCGGCAAGCGCCATTTGGGTCTTGCCGGTCCTCGTAGTCCACTTGTTTTTCTTAATCGGCCTGGGCTGTTTTTTTTCCCTGGCCAACGTCTTTGTGCGGGATGTGGGGCAGGCCCTCAACTTCCTGCTACAGCTGTGGTTTTTCGTGAGCCCTGTTTTTTATCCCTACGCCATGGTCCCGGGCGAATTCAAAGAGCTGGCGCGCTGGAACCCGATGACCGGGCTGATCGAGGGATACCGGGCCGCTCTGTTCCTGGGCAAGCCCCCGGAAGCGGATCTGATGATCCCGGCTTCCCTCGTGGCGCTGGGAATCCTGGCCGTCGGCGTGGTCTCCTTCTGGCGGCTGGAAGGGACCGTCGCGGACGTTCTCTGATGGAACGAGTCCGCTGCGCCGGCGTTTCAAAGCGGTTCACCCGCGGGGCGGCCGGCATCTCCCTGATCCAAAAACAGTGGGTCCGGAAGGACGGCCGTTCCGATTGGTTCTGGGCGCTGCGGGATGTGGACCTCTCCATCATCGGGTCGGGCAAGCGGATCGGGATCATCGGGGAAAACGGCTCCGGGAAAACAACGCTGCTCCGGATCATCGCCGGGGTCACCGAGCCCACGAGCGGGACCGTGATGGTCCGGGGCCGCGTGGTCCCTCTGCTGGAGCTGGGGGCCGGCATGCACCCCGACCTGACCGGCCGAGAGAACATCTACCTGAACGGCATGATCCTCGGCATGCAGCGCGGGGAGGTCCGGCGGAAGCTCGACCGGATCGTGGAGTTCGCCGGCGTGGCGGATTTCCTGGACATGCCGCTCAAGCATTACTCGGTCGGCATGTCCATGCGGCTGGGCTTCAGCGTGGCCACCCACGTGGAGGCCGACATCCTGCTTCTGGACGAGGCCTGGGGGGTCGGCGACGCCCACTTCCAAGCTAAAAGCGCGGAGCAGCTGCGCCGGATGCACGCGCAGGGAGTCTGCAGCCTGCTGGTTTCGCACGACCTGGAGATCCTTCGGAAGCTCACCGACCAGGCCCTGTGGCTCAAGGCCGGCCGCGTGGCGGCGTTTGGGCCCACCGGCGAGGTGATCCGGTCGTATCTGGCTTCCTGTCCGGGCGATTAGCTCAGCTGGTTAGAGCGGCGGATTTACATTCCGCAGGTCGGGGGTTCGAGCCCTCCATCGCCCACTTTTAATAGGCGCGCCGTTTCGTTTCATCTTACAATACTCTCTCTAAGGGGGCCGTAGCGTAGTCCGGTCTAACGCGTCAGATTGTCAATCTGAAGATCGCGGGTTCAAATCCCGTCGGCCCCGCCATTCTTGCAGTTGGCTTAAGTTCACCAACCAGTTGAATGGCTTACGATAAACGGGCGTGGGAGTTACGCCCTTCAACGTGCAGTTCCAAAGTAGGAATTTGAGGATTTCCTGTTTCTCATTGGGTAATCCTGCAACGTACAGCGGCACTAGCCGTTGCGCCAGTTCCAAAATCTTGATCCCTTCCTCCATGTAATTCTGATTCGCCCCTTGGTGTCGCCCTAGTTGCGCGCGAACCTCATCTTGCTCTCTGCGCCACTCCGCGCTCTTTTGCTCCCATAACTCCGTCGGGACCTTGCCATCCAGCTTATCCAGGTAGATTTGATCCAACCGCTGTTGAAGCTGCGT
>CAYJTM010000002.1:0-53421 GCA_964373055.1 uncultured Planctomycetia bacterium | reverse complement strand
GCGAAGGTCACCGCGATCACCCGGTCCACCGGGATCCCCATCAGCCGCGCGGCCAGCGGGTCCTGCGCGACCGCTCGCATGGCTCGGCCGAGCTTCGTGCCGTGCACAATCCACTGCAGCATGGCCATCAGAAGGAGACTCACCGCGAAGATCACCGCCTGCATCGGGGTGACTGAGATGGCCCCCTCCCCCATCTGCCGGACCGGCAGCATCTCCGGCACGTAGCGGTCCTGGGCCCCATAGGTGAGCATCACGAGATTCTGAAGAAAGAAGGAGACGCCGATCGCGGTGATCAGCACCGACAGCTTCGGGGCGTTCCGGAGGGGGCGGTAGGCGACCCGTTCGATGAAGAAGCCCAGGAGGGCGCAGCCGACCGCCGCGACGGCGATCACGATCATCAACCAAGCCATCCCGCCCGGAACCGGCGTTGCCAAGCTGAAAACCAGTATCACGCTTAAACCAAAATAGGCCCCCACCATGAAGACCTCGCCGTGGGCGAAGTTGATCATCTGGATGACGCCGTAGACCATCGTGTAGCCGAGCGCGATCAGGGCGTAGACCGCCCCGATGGTCAGGCCGTTGAGGAGTTGCTGGAGAAAAAGAGCGCTGGGCGTCATTGCGAGGAGCGTCAGCGACGAAGCAATCTCTTGCGAGGCCCGAAGAGCCGTGGCAATCTCGTTTTAAGATCGAGATTGCTTCGCTTTGCTCGCAATGACATTTTTACGGGTTCGCTGTTTCGACGAATTCGAATTTCCCGTTCCGGACTGTGTAGATGCCGATCGTGCGCAGGTTGGTGTCCCCCTTCGAATCAAAGGTGTGGTGGCCGAGGATGCCGGAGTAGCCGCCCATCCCCTTCATGGCGGCAAGGACCGCGGCCCGGTTTTTCTTGCCGGCGCGGCGGATCGCTTCGAGCGCGATTTGGGTGGACTCGTATGCGTACCAGGAGTAAGCCCCCAGGTGGCCGTGCTTATGCTCGAAGGCCTGTACGAAGGTCTGCGCCGTCGGCAAACTTCGGATGTCTCCGCCGAGGGTGGTGAGAGACATCCCCTCCGCCGCCTCCGGCGTCGCCAACTCGATCAGGGCCGGCTCGAACAGGCCGTCGCCGCCCAGGAACTTGGCAGGCAGCCCAAGCTTCATCCTCTGCTTGAGCAGCAGCGCCGCTTCGGGGAACATCCCGGCGAAGTAGATGAGGTCCGGTTCAAGACCCTTGATCTTGGTCAGGACCGGCGTGAAGTCCTTCTCCCCCTGCGTGATCCCTTCATGCCCCAGGATCTCCGCGCCCAGGCTCTTCGCGGCCGGCACAAATTCGTTTGCCAGCCCCCGCCCGTAGGTGGTCATGTCGTCCAGCACGAAGATCCTTTTGGCCCCCATCCTCTGGACCGCGTAGCGGGCGCCGGCCGGCCCCTGCAAATCATCCGTCGGGCAGATCCGGTAGAAGGTGTCGAATCCTTGGCGGGAGATCTCGGGGTTGGAGGAGACCGGACAGATGTGGAGAAGCCGGGCTTCGTGGTAAATCGCGGAGGCCGGCTTGGTGCAGCTGGAGTTCAGGTGGCCCACCACCGCCAGCACGTCCGCGTCGGCCGCCAACCGCTTCGCCGCGGAGACCGCCTGCGCCGGGCTGCGGTTGTCGTCCAACGGGGCCAGCTCCACCTTGAAGCCGGGAAGGATCTCGCCGGCGGCCCGCGCCTCATCCAGCGCCAGCTGGGCCCCTTGCAGCATGTCGTTGCCGTGGGCCGCCTGGTCGCCGGTCAGCGGGGCGACGAACCCGATCTTGATAACCGGTTCGCTCTTGCCGCACCCGGCACTCGCGAGGGCGATAGAGAAGAAGGCGAAAAGAAGACGCCGATTCATATCGGCGTCTATGATACCCCGCCTTACGCGGAGATGTCGAGAGCCACGAACCCCTGGTTATCGATCATCACGGCGCGTGCGGAGCCCTGGGTAAACTGCATGATCCGGTTCCGGAGCGCGGCCACAGGCACCCGCAAGATCGCCTGGACAATCCCCCTGTAGTGTATCCACTCCCCGCGTTCAAGCAGAACGGTGAAGGGATGCTCCGAGGGGAGATATCCCGCCATGCGCCCGGCCGGGATTGAAGAATCGTCCAGAGCCACAACGAACTCCGCTCCTTCCTGTTCCAGGATCCGCTGCACTTCCCGGCGGACCTCCTCCGAACTCTCCGGCAGCCGGCCCACGTAGTGTCCCGGCGGATCGAACAGCATCAAGGCATCCACGGAAACGCTGGCCTGGGCGACCACCTTCACGCCTGCCTGCTCCGGGTGGGCCGATTCCAGCAGGGAATTGGCGATGACCAGCTCTTCCTTCTCCCCCACCCTGCGGATCCCGATCCCCTCCGCCAGCCACCTCACCTCCTGCTCCAACCCGGCGTCCTGCCGTGTCGGCACGTCCGGAAGCTGATGGAGCGTTTGGACACGGCCATCCTCCTGGATGAGGATCACCTCTCCCGATACCTCCGCCGCCATCCAGGCCCCCATCGGCGGGCGCCGCCCCTGCCCAAGCTCATAGAGATTCATGAAGGCGTCAAACACGGCGCGGTCCACCAGCATGACCGCCCTTCCGTTTACCCTTTGCCCGGCGGCGTTGGATCCCTGAAACGGATTCCCGGCCTCCGTGCTCACCGTCACTAACCCGCCCCCAGACCGGCTCACGCGCACCGGGAATCCATTCGCGTTATCTCCTTCCCGAGGAAGCCGGATTCCCCACGTGCCACCCTCCGCCCGCGTAAAAGGCACTGCGACCAGATGCTCGTTCGCCACCATGGCCGCGAGTCGGGCGGTCAGCAGCAGTTCCAGTTCGATGCGGGTCGGAGTGATGCTCACAACGCGGTTCTCCCGCACCCTCAAGTCCTGGCCCGCCGGCTCCGGCACAGGAGCGAAAGGCCCCCATCCCATGACTTTCATCAGCAGCGCAGTCCCCACTCCGCCGAGGAGCACCGTCCAGAGGAACTTCCGGCGGCCGGACATCCCGGCAGCAGGTTTGCTCTTGTCGCCGGCAGCGGGTTTGCCCTTATCCTCAGGAGCGGGCTTTGCCTTATCGTCCGGCTTGTCGGCCTCCACCCCGGCGGCGATGGGGCTCGGCTGCCCCTCCTTCAACTGGGTTTCCAGGGCTTCCAAGCCGGCGGCATTCTGCCCAATTTCCAGGTTCCGCAAGCCGAAGGCGGGGCTGGGCAAAGCGAGGCCAATGCTTAGGAAAAGGGCCAGGATTCTGGGTAAAGTTTTTCTCATCTCATCTCAGGGGTTATACATCAAGTATGGCTGGAAACAGGGGCGGCTGTCAATATAACATTTAGATTTTATTACTACTTACTGAATTTTCTCGAGTAACACCCTACCACCGCGCCGGCCGGTAATCCTTGAGGAACTGCCCCCACACGTGCTGGCCGGTCAGGAACCCGGAAAAGATCGGGTCGCAGATCCGTGCCGCGGCGTCGACATAGTCCAGCGGCGGGTAAAAGTCATGCTGCTCGCGCTTGCGATCCGCCAGCTCAATGGGGTCCTCGTCGGTGATCCACCCGGTATCCACGCTGTTCATGTGGATGCCGTCCTTGATGTAATCCTCGGCCGAGGTGCGCGTCATCATGTTGAGGGCCGCCTTGGCCATGTTCGTGTGGGGGTGCTTGTCCGTCTTGCAGGCGCGGTAAAACTGCCCCTCCATCGCCGAGACATTGACGATGTGCTTGTCCGGCGACGGGACCTTCAGCATCAGGGGCTTTAGCCGCGCGTTGAGGACGAAGGGGGCCACCGCGTTCACCAGGTGCACCTCGAGGAGCTCCGTGGCCGATACGTCGGCCAGCGGCAGGCGCCAGCTGTTGATCTTCCGCAAGTCCACCTGCTGCAGGTCGGCGTCCAACTGGCCGGCGGGAAAGAGCTGGCTGTCGCGCTTGCCCTCCCCGTCCAGCAGGGGCAGCTGCGAGAGCTGCGCCGAATCCCGCACCCCCTCATGCGTCCGGGGGCTCCGGCTGCGCAAGACCTCGTGCTCCTCCAGCACACGGCGGGCGGCCGGAGGCAGAGCCTCCAGCGGGCCGGTTTCCCCCTCGATGAGGTGCCGGTAGAAGTCCGGCGGGCGGCGCACGGTCTGGCAGGCGTTGTTGAGGATGAAGTCGAGGCGGTCGGTCACCCTCTTCAGATGGGCGGCGAAGAGCTCGACGCTGGGCGTGTGGCGCAGGTCGAGCCCATACACCTGCAGCCGCCCCCCCCACTGCTCAAAATCCGGCTCCTTGGCGTAGCGGGCCGCCGCGTCCTTCGGGAACCGGGTCAGCGCGATCACCCGCGCCCCGGCCCGCAGCAGCATGATGGCGGCCTGGTACCCGATCTTCACGCGGGCCCCGGTCACCAGCGCGACGCGCCCGGAAAGGTCGGCCGTTTGAAGGCGCTTCTTCCAGTTGAACTCCGCGCAGGCCGGGCAGAGCAAGTCGTAAAAGAAATGCACCTGCCGGTAGGGGTGTTTGCAGATGTAGCAGTCCAGGGGCTCCTGCAGTTCGACCGACCCGGGGACCTCTTCCGTCTGAAGCGGCGGCAGGGAGGCCGACACGCCGGATCCGGGCAGAGGCGTCGCGTAGACCAGCTGCAGCCGCTGGCGGCGGATCCCCGTCTTGTCCAGCAGGCACTGATCGGCCGCGCGCGCCGCGCCGCGCTCCTTCTGCCGCCGGCGCCGCCGGGCGCTCCACAGCACCTGCTGGTCCGCCCGCCCGGGCTTCGAGGCCTGCCCGGCCGCCGTGAGCAGCCGGATCCTCAGGTCATTCGGAAGCTCGGCCAGCAGCCCGCGGTCCACCGCGATCGCCTCCAGCAGCTCGATACTGCCCGCCGCGAGCGAAGCCAAGTCCTTGGTTTCCATAAGTCCGATTATAATCGTTCACTCTCCTCTTTAAATGAAAAAGCCCCGGCTCAGGGAGCAAACCGGGGCTTTGTGCCTCTCTGTTGCGGCCTTAGGAGAGAAAAGATTGGGGCGGCTGGCTAGATGACATTAGAACCTGTCTGAGGCTAGCCGCCTGACCCGGAAATTGCTTCAAGCAGCCCAAGTCAATCTGCGATGATGCTCCACGCAATCACGCAAATAGAGATTAATCAGGCTTTGATAAGGCACACCAATCTGATCCGCCAGGGTCTTGAAATAAGCGATCACGTCCGTTCCAAGCCGGATGGTTACCTGCTTCTTCAACGCTTTGGCATACGGATTACGACGCCCCTTAAGCTTGGTCAAATCGTACTCAGCTCTCATATTTTCCCCTCCTCGTATCGCTCGATTTCCCGCTTAGTTGTTTTTCGAGCTGAAATAATCCTGATAACCGAATCGTTCTTTCTAAAACAATGGCATACCATAAGAACTCTCAACCGGTAACTCATACCCAGCATAAGGAATCTGTCTTCATCTTGTGAATGATCCGGATCTGGAAATTCAATCGCATTCTCATCGTAAAAGACGGTTTTGGCCTCTTCAAAAGAAATCTTGTGCTTTCTCTTGTTTAGCCTATTCTTGGTTTCATCCCAGGCAAACCTGATTTCTGACATTGTATGTACAATGTAAATATATCATATTTTAGTCCACCTTATCGACAAATAAACGGCTGGCAATTATAAGTGAGCCAAAAAGAAGGGTGGCTAACGGGATTCGAACCCGCTCTGAGGGATCCACAATCCCTTGTGCTGCCATTACACCATAGCCACCGTCGGAACGCTGAATCTTACCAGAAGAATGTGGCGATTATCTATCCAAGGTGTCCAGCTTGCGGCGCAGGAGCTCCTCGACCGGTTTCTGCTGCTCGGTGTCGCTCAAGACCTGCTGGATGCTGCGGGTCATCGCCTGGCGCATCGCCTCCCGCATGGCCCCGGCCGCGAGGTCCGACCAGTCCACCTTCTCGCCCGGCTTGCGGGCCACGATGAAGCTCAGGTGGATCTTCCCTTCCCGGTCCTTCAGCAGCTCCACGAGCCGGTTGCCGTCCGGGCCCAGCGTGGTCGGCTGGCTATCCGAGAAAAAGAGGCCGGTCGCCGTCACGTCGTTGTGGGCCATCAGCGTTCCCTCGTACAGGGTCAGGCGGGTCTCCACCTCCACCGCGCCACGGACGGGGGCCGTGCCCAAGACGCGCCGGAGGTAAGGCGCCAGTTTGCCTATATCCCCATGAGACAGCTTGACGACGGCGTCCACCGGGCCTTCCGGGAAAGCGGTCCCGCGCGTCTCCACCCTTCCGAGCGGCTGCCCTTCAGTGTCCTCCAGCCGGCCCGACAGCGCGAACTCCCGCTCCTCGGGGCGAACCCCGGGCCGAAAGGCGAACGAGACGTCCCGCAAGTTCCAGAAAACGTTCGGGACCGCCAGGCGGTCGATGTAGGTGATCTCGCCGTCGCGGACGCTCGCCTGGGCGACGGGGATCCCGGAAGGGACGACGACGATGGGAGTCCCTCCCATCTCCGAGAGGGCCCTGGCCTCCAGCGTCCACTCAAGGTGGATCCGCGGATGGACCACCACCACCTCGCCGCCGGGCTGTCCCTGCCCCCAGGCCGACGCGATGAGGCGCGCCTGGATCACGTCCACCTTGATCGGGGAGCGGTCCTCGCCTCGCCTGGCCGGGACTTCCAGCCCGATCAGGCGGATCGCCGGCGGAAGCACGAACCGCGCGGACTGGATCGTGACGGTGCGCTTGCAGGCCGCGCTGAGCCGCGCCTCCATCTGCCCGCGCAACGAGGAAACCCCGACCAGGTAAATCCCGAGAACGGCTCCGAAACCGAGGACCCACCAAAGGAGTTTGAGTTTGCTCTTCATCATCCGATTAAGCGCGCCTGGGCCGAGTCGAACGGCCGACCTTCTCCTTAGAAGGGAGCTGCTCTATCCAACTGAGCTACAGGCGCGAAGCTCCATTTTTCGGGGTGGCAGGATTTGAACCTGCGACCTCTGCGTCCCAAACGCAGCGCTCTACCAAGCTGAGCCACACCCCGGGACAACGGATAATTGTACCGTATAATGGACGTGATGCGCCGCATCCGTACAGTCCTCATTCTGTTCGTCGCTCTCCTCGCCGCGGGAATCCTCGGGCTGGAGGTCCTGAACCGGACCGTGCTGCCGGCGAAGGCCCGCGCGTGGGCGGAGGAGTCCGCCACGCGGGCGGTCGGGCGGAAGGTCTCAATTGGGGCGGTCCGGCTGAGCCTCTGGCGGGGTTTCCTTCTGGAGCGGGTCTCCGTCGAGGAGGACCCCGCCTTCGGAACCGCTCTCTTCCTCGAGGCGGACCAGATCTCCGGCGGCGTGCTGTTCCTCCCGCTGCTGGGCAGGCGGGAACTGCTGATCCCGGTGCTGCACCTGGTTCGGCCGAAGATCCGCCTCCTGCAGGATGCCCAGGAGCGCTGGAATTTCCAGTCGCTATCCTCCCAAGGAGCGGCAGCCCCCTCGGCCGGGGCCCGTTTCCGGGTGAGCATCCCGAAGATCCGGGTGACGGAGGGAACCTGCGAGCTTCGGGTTGTGCGTCCTGCCAGCCTGCCCGCCGTCCGCGTCGAAAAGCTGGACGCCGACCTGCACCTCTCGCTGCCGGCCCAAATCCGGGGCACCCTGACAGCGCAGGTGCGCGCCGACGCAACGGCCGGAAACCCCGTTGAACAGTTGGGTGGATTAGTTTCCATGGAATGGGAGGTTTCCAGGAATTCTCAGGGCCTATTGGAAATCCACGGTGAAGCCCGGACGAAGGACCTGCAGTGGAAAATTTTAAAAATCGAAGGGAGCGGGGATTTGTCCGGCCGGTTTGGGACCCGGGCCGCTCCTCTCCGGAAAGAGGACCTCCTGAAATCCCTGAAAGGGTCCCTGCAGCTTGAAGGGCTGCGGATGACTTCCGTGCCGCGCCTGGGGGAGCTGCGGGACTTGGCCGGCGAAGTCCTGTTTGACGCGGGGGGAGCGCGCGCCGAGCGTCTCACGCTGAAGCTGTCCAACGGCATCCCGGTGGAGCTGAGCGGGGCCCTGACCAACGACGAGAGCCGCAGCTTCGGTTTCCGGGCCGCCGCCGTTTTCCCAGTGGAGCAGCCGCCGCCGCTCCCGCCGAAATGGGCGGGGCTCTTGAAAAGGATGAACCTCTCCTCCGGCCGGATTTCGCTGGAGGCGATCGGCAACGGGACGCTGCTGCCCCAATTCACGCTCCGCCCCACCGCGATCGCCCGCCTGGAGAAGCTTGTGCTCCAGCCGGAGCGGGCCCCCCGCCTGGAGATCCAGAGCGGCCAGGTGCGCTGGCAGCCGGAGCTGGTCACCTTCACCGGGATCAACGGCAGCGCGCTGGAACAGCCGTTCCATCTGGAGGGGACGCTGGCCCATTGGGAACAGCCGGAGGTCAACGCCTCCTTTTCCTGGGGGAATCTGGATGGGGAGGCGCAGATTTCCATGACGTCGGAGAAGATCTCCGTGGAAGCGCTCACCGGGCGTTTCGGCCAAGGGTCCTTCCGCCTTTTCGGGGAAATCGCCCGCCCCGAACCGGAGGCCAATCTTTACGGCGAAGCGGCGTTCCAAATGGAAGAGTTGGGGCCCATCTGGCCGGCCGCGCAAGACTGGCTGAGGATACATCCGGCCACGGGAGATATTTCCCTCCGGTGGCTCCTGCAGGGACCTCTGAACCGCCCGGCCGGTATGGACCTGGACCTGCACGTTTCCTCCAACGCTCTTGAGATCCAGGGCATCCCCTTTCAAAAAAGCTCATTCCACCTGCGGCAGACAGAGGGAGTGCTCACCCTCCATTCCGCCCAGGCGGAGCTGGCGGGCGGGACGCTCTCCGCCACGGGGTCCCTGGATCGCACCCAGGCGCCGGCCCGATGGCGGGCCCGCCTGGATGCCGAGGCGGTCCAGCTCGACGAATTAGCGCGCGCGCTGAAATGGAAAACCCAGGAGGCCCTCTCAGGCCAGCTGCAGGCGGACTGGACCGGCGAAGGGGCTTGGGGCGACCTGAAAAGTTTCGCGGGGCCGGGGAACCTCGACGTGGCCGGCGCCCAGATCCTGGAGCTGCCGCTGATGGGGAGATTCGCGGAGTTCCTCGGCCTGCCGACGCTGCGGACCATCCGGTTCCAGGAGGCAAAGGGGCCGTTCCGCGTAAAGGAGGGCCGGGTGGAGACCGATTCCCTGGTGCTGCGGGCCCCGCAGGCGACGCTGACCATCTCCGGATGGGTGGGTTTCCTGAACGGAGCCGAGAGCCCCATCCAGCTCAAGATCTTACCGACCTTCGCGCCGGAGCTGCTCCCGGAGCGGGGCCGGATCCCACTGGGCAAAGCGATCGCCAAGGGAGCGAGCTACTTCGTGGGGGAGGTGCAGCTCTCCGGCACCTGGAAGAACCCTCAGAGCAAGTTCATCCCGAAGAAACTGACCCAGGTCTTAAACGAGCAGATCTTCAACCTGCAGGACCTGCTCAGCGACCTCTTTTGAGCCAAGCCGCCAGCGCTCGGGCTGTCTGCCCCCGGTGGCTGATCCGGTCCTTCCGGGCGGCGTTCAACTGGGCCGTGGTCTTCCGGGAACCGGCCGGGATAAAAACCGGGTCGTAGCCGAAACCGCCCTTCCCATGCTCTTCGAAAGCGATCGAACCCCGGCAGGCACCCCTGAAAACCTTGATGAGCCGGCCGCCGGCCGCCACCGCCGTCAAGCAAACGAAGCGGGCCTGGCGGCGGGAGGCCGGCACGCGGGCCAAGACCCGAAGCAATTTCGCCACATTGGCCCGGTCAATCTGATTCTGCGTCCGTTCGCCCTGAGCCCTGAGCTTGCCGAAGGGTCGAAGGGCGAAGCGGGCGGAGCGGATCCCGGGGCGGCCGCCCAGCGCCCGGACCTCCAACCCGGAATCCTCGGCGATCACCGGCAGGATCGTGTATCGGGAAGTTTGGACCGCTTTCTTGACGGCGTTCACGCGGAAGGTGGAGCCGTCTTCATGAACCGGAGGGATGGTTGGGAAACGGTCCAGCGTGACCAGGCGGACCGGGACATTTTTCAGCAGGCGACGCAGCTCCCGGACCTTGTGGCGGTTGCGGGTGGCAAAGAGAAAAACCGGAGATTGCTTCGTCGTCCGCCGAAGGCGGACTCCTCGCAATGACACCACTAAATGAGCAGGTCCTTCAGCGCTTTTTTTTGGGCGTCCACCAAGCGTTCGACGCCGTTCCTGGCGAGGGCCAGCATCTGCTCCATCTGTTGCTGGGTGAAGGTGCCTCCCTCGCCGGTCCCCTGCACTTCCACGAGATCCCCCTTGCCGGTCATCACGACGTTCATGTCCACCTGGGCCTTCGAATCCTCATCGTAATTCAAGTCCAGCAGCGGCTGCCCGTCCACGAACCCCGCGCTGGTGGCGGCGACAAAATCCTTCACCGGCAGTTTGAGGAACGCCCCATTCTTTCGAAGATACTCCAGCGCGTGGACCAGCGCCACGAAGGCGCCGGTGACCGATGCGGTGCGGGTGCCTCCGTCGGCCTGGATCACGTCGCAGTCCATCCAGACCGTGCGGGGACCCATCGAGGGCAAGTCCACGACGGCCCGCAGGGAACGGCCGATCAAGCGCTGGATCTCCTGCGTGCGGCCCCCCTGCCCTCCGCGGGTCGCTTCCCGGGGACTGCGGCGGTGGGTGGATCGGGGCAGCATGCCGTATTCGCCGGTGACCCAGCCGGCCGTTTTACCCTGCATCCAGAAGGGGAGCTTTTCCTCAACGGAGGCGCTGCAGACCACGCGGGTGTTGCCCAACTCGATCAGGCAGGAGCCCTCGGCATATTTGAGGTAACCGGGCGTGATGGAAAGAAGGCGCAGGTCGGAGGGGCCGCGCTGGTCGGAACGGGCTCCCGCCATCAGCGCACCCCCAGCATCCGGTGGATCTGCGGCAGAACGCGGACATCAGCCAGCGTTTCCTCTCCCGCGCGGACCCAGCGGGCGATCTGCTCTTCCGAAGGGGCTTGGCGCACCGGACCCCATGGCGTCACCGGCTGCAAGACGACCGGGATCTCCCGGTCCACCCGCGCCACTAAATCAAACCCCTGCCGCAGTTCCTCCTCCCGGGTATCGGCGGTGACCACGACCTTCACGAAAAGCTCCCGGCCGTTCCCACGCGCGCTCCGGAGAAAGGCGTCATGCTCCGTCCAAACAGAGCGGTCGGCCGTGGCGCTCGGGGGTTTCAGGTCCATCGCGACGATGTCGATCCAGTCCGAAACCTCCTTGAAGGAGGGCTCGAGGGTGCCGTTGGTTTCCAGATAGATTTTCTGCCCGAGCGATTTGAGCTCCGGCAGCCAGCCCTTCAGGAAAGAGGCCCATAGGAGCGGCTCGCCGCCGGTCAAGCTCACCGCGTGGAACGGGCCGTCCCGGCGGACGAATTCCCCCACCTCGCCGAGAAGCCCCTCTTGCGTCACCTCCCGGTAAGGGCCCTTGTAATCGGTGTCGCAGTAATGGCAAGCCATGTTGCAGTTCCAGAAGCGGACGAACAGGTGCCGCCGCCCGGCATGGATCCCTTCTCCCTGGATGGAGGGAAAGACCTCGATGACCCGCGCCGTTTTGCTCATGGGACTAGGATAGCAGGATCCGAGATTCCTGCTTCACGAAAACCCTTGGCCCGCAAGAGGCAGCTGTCGCAGCGGCCGCAGGGCCGCCGGCCGCCCAGGTAACAGGACCAAGTCTTGGCGTAGGGGACGCCCAAGCGCAGCCCCTTGCGGATGATCTGGGCCTTGGTGAGCCGGATCAGCGGCGTCACAATCCGGATCCCCTTCCCCTCCACACCGGCCTTGGTGCCGGCCCGGGCGGCCCTCTGCATCAGACGATAGTAGGCCGGCCGGCAATCCGGATAGCCGGAGAAATCCAGGGCATTCGCTCCGATGAAGACCGCCCCCGCGCCGGAGGCCTCGGCGAACCCAAGCGCCATGCTGAGGAAGATCGTGTTGCGCGCCGGGACATAGGTGGCCGGGATCCCCCGGCCGATCCGGGCCATGGAACGGCCGGAGGGGACGCGGATCTTCCGGTCGGTGAGGGCGGAGCCGCCCCAGGGCATCCGGATCTTCGCCGTGAAGGCCGGGCAGCCGGCCGCGCGAGCGATGGCACGGGCGGACCGGATCTCCCGGCGATGGCGCTGGCCGTAATCCACGATCAGGCAGGAGCAGCGGTAGCCTTTGGAGAGGGCGTCGTAAAGGGCGGTGGCGGAGTCGAGGCCGCCGGAGAGCAGGACGACGGCCCGTCTAGAGCTTGGTGACATCCGCCTTCGAGACATCTCCGGGGGACCGGCCGAGAAACTGCCGGGAGAGTTTCTCGAAGTGCCTGGGCTCATCGGTGACAAAAAAGCGGCGGGCGGGCCCGGCGCCGTTGCGAGGCAAAGCGGCGATCCCCTCTTCGTTCAGGATCTCCTTCGCCTTCAGCGCCACCTGTTGGGCCGAATCAATCAGTTGGACTTTCGGCCCCATCACTCGCGCGATCGTCCTCTTGAGCAGCGGATAGTGGGTGCAGCCGAGGATCACGGTGTCCACGCCGGCGGCTTGAAGCGGCTTGAGGTACCGCCGCGCCACCTGCAGCGCCAACGTGTCATCCACGCACCCCTCCTCCACCAATGGAACGAACAGGGGGCAAGCCGCCTGCGTCACCTTCAAACGAAAATGGGGACGTTTCCGGAAACGTCCCCATTTCTTGAAGGCGTGCAGGTATGAGTCGGAGCCGATCGTGGCGTTGGTGCCGATCACGCCGATCCGGCCGTTGCGCGTTAATTCAAGCGCGGTCTCCACGCCGGGCTCGATCACGCCGAGGATCGGCCGCCGGAAATGGCGCTCAAGGAACGGCAGCGCGAAGCTGGAGGCGGTGTGGCAGGCGATGATGATCAACTTCACGTCGTGGTGCAGAAGGAACAGCACGTTCTCGGTGGAGAATTTGACCACCGTCTCGCGCGACTTGTTTCCGTACGGCACGCGGGCCGTGTCTCCCAGATAGACGATCGGCTCGGACGGCAGCGCCCGCAACAGCTCCCGGACCACGGTGAGCCCGCCGATCCCGGAGTCGAAAACACCAATGGCGTTACCTGGCGTGGGCAAACTTGCGCTCCATCTCATCGCGGAAGGCCAGCACCCCCTTGCGGATCCCTTCGGCAATCCGCTGGCGGTGGTCCGGGGTGCGCATGCGGACCTCCTCTCCGGGATGGGTGAGGAAGCCGATCTCGACGAGCACGGCCGGCATGCGGGCTCCCTTGAGCACGGCGAAACGGGCCGATTTGATCCCCCGGCTCTTCGAGGCCAAACTGCTGCCGGACATCCCCCGGCAGATGTGGGACGCCAGCTCCGAGGATTCGGCCCGGTGCTCGGTGTAGAGGAGATCCCAAAGGATCGCTTCACTGTTGGATGAGACGGCGTGGCCGTTGCCCACCCCGGCCGGCAGCGCGGAATTCTCAGCCGCCTCCAGCGCGCGGGCGTGGTCGTCCGTGGCTTCCGACAAGTAGTAGGCCTCGAACCCGCCCGCCGCCCGGCTGCGGGAGGCGTTGGCGTGGACCGATATAAATAAATCGGCCCCCGCCCGGTTGGCGATCGCGGGCCGCCCGTACAGCGGGATGAAGCGGTCGTCGCTGCGGGTCAGGATCACCTGGAACCCGTCCCGCCGGAGCAGGTCCGCCAGCCGGCGGGCCACATCCAGCGTCACGGTCTTCTCTTTCAGCCCCAACCGCCCGGAGGCGCCCGGGTCATGGCCGCCGTGGCCCGCGTCCACGACGATCGTCTTCAGCCGCGAGCCGGCCCGCGAAGCAGGCGGAGCGGACCTCTTCCAGCGGAAGAGATGGTCGCTCCAAAGCAGTTCCGGAATCAACAGCCGGCCTTGGTGCATCAACGGAGGGGCTCCCAACGGAGTGGGCGAGCCGTCCAGCAGGGCCACCGGCATCTGCGGCGACAACCGCAGCTCATGAGAGCCGGCGGTCAGCCGCCAGACCCGCGTCTGAGGGTCCCACTGCTCCTGCCCCCACAGCTCCCGAGCGACCGATCCCGAATCGAGGTACGGGTTTCCAGATAGATAGACGCGGCGCGCCAGCAGCGAGGAAGAAAGGGGCCCGGAAGAAATCGGAGCCGTCGCGCATCCGGAGAAGAACATTCCCGTCATTGCGAGAGCGCAAAGCGCCCGAAGCAAACTCCTCGGGACACAAGGAGATTGCTTCACTTCCATGGGTCGCTCGCAATGACGAATAATCTTTACCACTGAAGTGGTGGAGGCGGAGGGAGTCGAACCCTCGTGTTGAAGCCGATCAAATCGCGCCACTACGTGCGTAGTCCGTGTTCTGAGCAAATCGCCAACCCCCGCTCCCGCGGACAGGATCATGGAGCCGGCTACCCCCCGGTTGGTATCCTCGCCGCGACCCCCGGAGGTACCAGGCCGCGGCCAGCCTGCGATTTGACGTCTCACCGGCCTAGCAGGCGTGGACCAGGAGACGGGCTGCCTGTTTTTAGGCGGCCAGTGCCATGGGAACCACGGCGGGCCTCATCGGCACCACCGGAGCGATTCCCTTGACCATATTTTTGGCACGTATCTTTTTGCCCGGTTTTTTACGAGGCCTCCGGACAACCTCGGCACGCGACCACGACCCAACCCCTTCAGTCGAAACCGGTCGCCCCCAATTCCTCGCCCGTCATTGCGAGTCCGCTGAAAGCGGACGAAGCAATCTCACTTTAAAACCGAGATCGCCACGGCCCCGGAGCCTGCCCCGAGCGAAGCGAGGGGGCTCCGAGTTTGCTTCGGCTTCGCCTCGCAACGGCCTCGCGATGACAATATCACACTCGGCCTTTTCTGAACTTGATCATGCGGGAGATCTCCCGTTCCGATTCCCGCTTCTTGATCGTCTCACGCTTGTCCCACTGCTTCTTGCCCTGGGCGACCGCCAACTCCACCTTGGCCAGCGATCCCTTGAAATAGAGCTTCGTCGGGACCAGCGTGAATCCCTTGCGGGACAGCTGCTCCTGCAGCCGCTTGATCTGCTCCTTGTGGAGCAGGAGGCGGCGGTTGCGTTTCGGCTCCGGCGCCCACGGGCCGGCCTGGGCGTAGGGGCTCACCTCCATGCCGTACAGCCAGACCTGGCCCTCTTCGATCCGGGCGAAGCTGTCCCTCAACTGCACCTTGTGGTCCCGGAGGGACTTCACCTCCGCCCCTTCGAGCTCGATCCCCGCTTCCAGCCGGTCGAACAGCTCAAAATCCCGCCCGGCGGTGGGGTTCTTGGCTATTAGCAATTCTACCACACCGCTCACCAGCGCACCCGGGCGCCCGCCTCGGCGGCGGTCTCCTCTAGGGAACGCCGCAGGCGGACGAACGCTTCGCCGCGGCCCTGCAGGAACTCCCGGTGCAGCGACAGCTCAACCCCCAGCGGACCGCCGCCAGGGGCGGCCAGCCGGGCGGAGACCGAGGTCCGGCTATCCCAGGAGTAGGTCGCTCCGAATTTCATGGCGCGGCGGAACCCGCCGGCGTACGGGACCTCAAACTCCAGCGAGAGATCCCGGGAAATCTTCCATTTGCCGAACAGCGTCACGGTTTGAAAGCTCCTCCCCTTTTCGGCCTCTACGCCGATCTGGTACCGGAGGGCCCCTTCTTTCCGGCGGATGGAGTCGGTCTGGAACGCGCCCCGGAACCGGAAAGCGGAATTGGAACCGGCCTCCAGCACGTAGGCCAACCGGCGGTCCTCTCCGACCTCCCAGTAGCCCTCGAAACGGATCCGGTGGAGGGCTCGGGCCCCTTTTTTCCGCTCGGTCCGTTCGAACCGGTATTGGATCTCGTTCCCCGGCCCGACTTCCCATCCTCCTTCCAGCGTGAGGATGTCCACGGCCCCTTGCTCCCGCTCAACCCGAAAGGTCAGCCGGTTGCGTGAGTCGGCCTGCCACCGCCCCTTGAGTTGAAGCTCCCGGCGCCGCGTGTCCTCCTCCCGGCTCTCCTTCTCCAGCCGGAACGTCAGACCCAGCGGCTCCGCGGAGACCAGATCCCCCGCCGCCACCAGCTCTTCGCCGGGGCCGTCGCGGCGGTACTGCAGCTCATGGCGGGGCGTCATCCTCCAGCGGCCGTCGATGGTCCGCCCGTCGCGCACCAGCCGGTTGAGACGATCCAAGCGAAGTGGTGGGGGCATGCAGGTCAACCTTGCCTTTCGTAGAGATCATACCGATAACTCCACCGGGATCTCGCCAGCGGCAACCCCCAAAGTTGATTGGGAACATCCAAGAGGGTTGAATCTTTCCGAACAAAATTCTGGTCGAAATATTTCCGCGCGGCGCCGGAAAAGGGCAGCCGAGCCACCCCGGGCCGCCCCGATCCCGCGCCCCCCAGCAGAACATACTCGGATCTAAAGATCATGGAGGGCGAGAAATAAGCGTCATAAACTCGGTGCCCCGGCGCCAGAATATACCAAAACTGAACGTCCGACAGCACCGCTGCTCCCCGGGGAATCTGGCTCAGGATCCTCCCTCTATTATAGCCGTAAGAATCGGATGAATTCCAAGTGAGCGGCATCGCGGCCATCCTCACAAATGGCAACACCGCCAAGAAAATTCCCGACCAAGCAACCCCGCGCCACAACCGCCGAAGGAAGAGACCTTTGATCGTGAGGAGCCAATGGGAAAACACTTTCCCGCACAGGACGATGAGAGTGATGTGAATCATGGTCAGATAGGTTCCCTTTGTCCTCACAAAGAAAAAAAAGATCCAGAGGCCCAAGAGAACCCACAGTTGGAGCAGGAGGGCTTTCTTTCCCAAGGCAACCAGGAAAAGAAAAAACATGAGCGGAAGGCAGAGAAACAGACGGGGATTCCCCTCCCCAACCCGAAGCGTCAGGGCCCTGTGGAGGAAATGATCCCAGAACAACTGGGGCTCTGCCCGAACCACCCAAGCCCACGCGCACAGGGCCAACACCACTCCCAGAAAGGCATCACCCAAAAAGAGGAGGAAGGATTTCCGGGTGAAGCCGGAGGCCGCGGTAAAGATCACCGCGAAATAGGGAAGCATGAAGACTCCCATCCCAGGAGAGGTCCCAACGCCCAGGGCGACCAGGAGAACACAGAACAGGTGGGTAGACCAATCCCCCGGGGGGCACGGCAATCTCTTATCGAACATCCAGAGGAGTATCAACCCGAACAGCACATAGAGGGGATCGGGGCGATGGATGCCGGAAAGCGCCAGCGTCCAGGCCACAAACGCCAGCCCATAGATGATCTTGGGCGGAGAATCGCCCGGGGCGCCCCGGCAGAGCCGGACGCAGAACAGCGCGATCGCTCCGCAGAGGAGCAGCGAAAACAGGAGACTGCTCCCCAAAGAAAACCCGAATGTGAGGAACCAGCCCCCAAGGAGGAAGGAATGCACCGGCGGATAAAAGGCAAACAGCCTTTCGGAACCGGGGTACCTCCCCTGTATACCCGGGGCGGAAAAACCCAAACCCTGGCTCAGCCGGTACGCCGCTTCCTTGAAGCAAAGATCGTCCACCGCCGGAAATGGGATCTTGAAGAAGCAGAGATACAGGGAGAACGCAAACAGCAGGAGAAAGAATCTCACTTCAGCGCGAGGCGAAGTTTTCCGAGGTTCCATAGGACTCCGGGAACACGTCCGAACAGCGCACCGACGCCGTGGGGACGGAGCTCGCGCACCTGGGACGGGATCTCGACAATCCTGAGCCCCATCCGCTGGGCGCGGAGAACCAACTCCGTTTCGAACACAAACTGACGGGTGACGCAGTGGGGGAGGATTTGAGAGAGGGCCGCCCTTTTGAACATCATCAAGCCGCGGGTCTCGGTCCCGCGGAGTCCGAAGAACGCCCTCAGGAAAGCGTTGTAGATCCGGGTGACCGCCTTGCGGAGGAAGGGACGACCGTCCTTTGCCCCACTCATCGATTTGGAACCGATCACCCCGTCACAGGATTCGAGCTGCCGAAACCCCTCCCGAATAAAATCCACGCTCCAGTATTCGGCATCAAAGAAAACCAGGATGCTTCCGCCGGCGGCGGCGATCGCTCGCCGAAGCGCCAAACCTTTGTCCCGCGCGGCAATCCGCTCGATCCGCAGCTCGGGGTTGCCGGTCTGCAGCTCCTTGGCAGCGACAAACGTGGCGTCCGAACTTCCGTTCTCACAGAGGACCACCTCGAAGGGAACCTTCAAGGCTCTGAGTTCCGGGATCATTTCCCTTAGGGTACCGGGGAGAACCTGCGCCTCATTGCACACCGGGACAATCACAGAGACGTTTACCGGTTCCAAGCGCATGCGAAACAGTCTATCAGACCGCCGGTAAAGGTGCTATTCTGTCCCCCAACGATGAGATTCCAACGGAAGGTGACGTTCCTGATCCTGCTGCTGGAGCTCGGCGTCGTGCTGTTGCTGGCCGGCCTCACCTACCCCCGGCTCTACGCGGAGCAGAGGGAAAGTCTCCGCCGCGCCGTCACCGGCATCGCCTCCACGGCGGCCTTTTCCATTGACGGGGATCTTCATGCCTCGATCCCTCCGCGTCCCTCCTCTACTTCCCTTCCCGCCTACCAGCAGCTCCAAACCCGGCTCAAGCAGATCCTGAGCGCCAACCCCGGCGTCCGCTATGTCTGGACCATGGTCCCGGGCCGCAAGCCCGGGCAAACGCTGTTCGTGGGGGATGTTGGCGGCGGCGGATCGAAGGTGCCGGGCCGGCCGTACAACGCGGCCGCGATCCCGGACCTGTGGGAAGGATTCAAAATCCCAACGGCCGATCGCAAGGAGGTCAAAGACCCCTGGGGAGTTTCCATCTCCGGATACGCCCCGGTCCGGAACCGGGCCGGCGAGGTGGTGGCTCTGCTGGGCGTGGATGTCTACGACCGGGAGCTTTACCGGCTGCGCCAGAGTTTCGTCCAATTTCTTCTGATCAGCTTGCCGGTCGTGCTGGTTCTTGGACTGCTGGGAGGCGCGGGGGTGGGACGGACCATCGCCCACCCCTTAAGCCGCCTGGTCGGTGGCATGAAAGAGGTGGAGGAAGGGAACCTGAGCCAGCGGGTGGAGATCTTCACCGGGGACGAGTTTCAAGAGGCGGCGGCCGCTTTCAACCGGATGACGAGAGGCCTGGAATCGGCGCGGGCCGAGCTGAGGGCCGCCTTCCTCAGGACGATCCAGAGTTTGATGACCGCGCTGGAGGCCAAAGACCCCTACACGCGCGGCCATTCGGTGTCGGTCGTGGGCTACGCGACCGAGATCGCGAAGGCGCTGGCGAAACCGGCGCGGGAGATCGACATGCTGGAGCGTTTGAGTCTTCTGCACGACATCGGGAAGATCGGCGTCCATGACGCCACGCTGTCGAAACCCTCCGCCCTGAACCCGGAGGAACGGCGCTCCATCCAGCAGCACCCATCCATCGGAGCGAAAATCCTTAGCCCCTTGGACCTCACTTCCGAGGAGCTGGAGCTGATCGCCAGCCATCATGAGCGGGAGGACGGCGCGGGGTACCCGCGGGGGCTGGACCGCTCCAAGATCTCCGACCTGGTCGCGATCGTCTCGGTGGCCGACGCCTACGATGCGATGACCAGCCACCGCCCTTACCGCCACGCGATGCCCACGGCGCAGGCGATGGCCGAGCTGCGCCGGGGGGCCGGAACCCAGTTCCGCCCCGAGGTGGTGGAAGCGTTCGCGATCGTGCTGGAGAAAAAAGGGCTGCTGGACCGGAAACATTACTCATAATTCCGAAGCAGGCTCTGGAGTGATTGGGGGTTAAGAAACCGGAGTTCTCCCCGATCCGGAAGGAAACGCTCCACCTCCGAACGAACCATGGCAAAATCCACAGATTCCAAATGCCCGATGAGGCGATGTTTCCACCTGCCTTCTTTGATCTCCTGGCCTTTCCCCTCTGTCTGGCGAATGGCGTTGTTCAGCAGGGGGAGATTTGGTTTCACATTCTTTCCAAGAAACCAGAGGAGATCGTAGTAATCCCTTCCCTTCACGTACCGGCGGAAGAAGAGGGCGTGGAGCTTTGTCGCGAAAAGCGACGGCAGGTCGAACACCCTGACTTGATAGGAAACCGGAGAAGTCACTAGCGCAATTTCCGTTGCCCCTCCCCGAGGAGGGTTTTTATCCACCTCCACCTTGACCGTCAATTTCTGATCCTTGAGGGGGGAAATGCCCAACTCCTTCAGGAGGCCCGGAAACCGGACATCCGCCTTGGCAACGGCCTTCTCCTCCTTGGGATAAAAATCGAAATAAAGCTGCTGCATCGAGAGATCCCCCTGAAGCTTCTTAAGGAGCGCCGGGAACTTAAAACCTTCCCGCCGCACCAGTGAAAAATCCAGATCTTCCGAATAACGGTGGGTGCGGTAAAGAACCCGCAAGGCGGTCCCGCCGGTGAAGACAAGGTTTTTAAAGGCCCCATGGCGGTACAGGCTCTGCAAGAGGAGATGCTGCAAAAACTCGGCCAGAAGGAGCCGCTTCAAGGGTTCCCTCGGCTCCTTGGCCAATTCCTTCCCAATCAAATCCCTCATGACAGGACCGCATCCACAAAGGACTCAACGACCTGAAGAAGCTTGCGCGACCCAAACCGCTTCGCGTACGCCTTGAGCTTCTTGGCGCTCAACTTCTCAAAATTCTGAAAACGATACGACTCCGTGAAGATCCGTCGATCCATGGCATGGAATCGGGACAGGTTCAGATAAAAGAAATCGACGACCGCTTTCTCTGGAAGAGCGATCAGCACGGAGGATTTTTCGGATTCCTTCAAAGACTCGAAGCCATTGAAGGCTCCGGGGAGAATGCGCTGATACCTGAAGACTCCGAAATCATTTTCAAAGCGACAGGTTTTTCTGACCGTCACGGAGGTTGTCTCGGCAACAAACTCAGGGATAAGCCCGTAATGGGCAAGGGCCGATTCTAAGCTCACATAAGAGGGACCGAAAATCTGATTGGCCAGATAAAAGAGGGAGGGCTCAACCTGCCTTTCCTCTGGACTTAAAACGTAAAGCCCTCTTCGCAAGGAGCGGAGTAGCCCTTTCTTCTTCCAAAGCGAGAGCTGCACGCGGAGCGGCTCCACCTTGCGGGTGAGAACGCCCAACATGCTGGAAGAAAAAACAGGAAAGCCCCTTATCCTCTGCTTGAACGCTCCATATCTCATTTCTCTATATTATACATTTTTATAATATACAGAAACAGAATTATTCCCTTCCATCCTTCGGGTGGGGCGTTATATTATAGAGACTCGCGGAAGTGGCGGAACTGGCATACGCTCGGGTCTCAGAAGCCCGCGGGGAAACCCTTGAGAGTTCAAATCTCTCCTTCCGCACTCCCTCACCCCCCACAGTAGCCGCGTCAGATCCTCGGTTTTGTTGATTGCAAAATAGAAATAAATATCTATAATACAATACATGATCAAGCGACGGTTGGCCCGTCAGCTTTCGGACCGGTTAAAACAATTCCCCGCTGTGGCTCTCTTGGGTCCCCGCCAGTCAGGCAAAACCACGCTCGCAAAAACCCGCTCCGCACACTACTTTGACTTGGAACAGCCGGAAGAGCAGCTGCGGCTGGATTTGCAGTGGGATTCCTTAGTCCATTCCAAAGAGCTCCTCATTCTGGACGAGGCCCAGGTTTTACCCAGCGTTTTCCCGAGAATCCGAGGAGCCATTGACGCGAAGCGCGAACGAAATGGCCGATTTCTTTTGCTGGGTTCCGTCGCGCCTGGGCTCATGAAAAACGTTTCCGAATCCTTGGCTGGAAGGTTGGCCGTTTGCGAGCTTCACCCCTTGCTCCTAACGGAGCTGGGAAAGAAACGGGATCCGAATGAAGCGTGGCTGAGAGGCGGATTCCCTGACGGGGGCATCCTGAAGAAGAAGAATTTCCCGGTGTGGGAAAGGAATTATCTGTCTTTGCTGGCTGAGCGGGATTTGCCGGCCTGGGGACTCCCCGCTAAACCGCAAACGACCTTGAGGTTTTTTAAAATGTTGGCCGCGTGCCATGGGCAAATTTGGAACGCGTCGAAGATCGGGGCGAGCCTTGGACTCAGTTATCATACCGTGAATCACTATCTGGAGTATCTCCAAGACACCTACTTAATTCTTTCACTCGCCCCTTATCACGCGAACATCCGGAAAAGATTAGTCAAAAGCCCGAAAATCTTCTGGCGAGACAGCGGCCTCCTGCATGCCCTTCTGGGGGTCTCCAACTTGGAAGGGCTTCTGTCCCAACCGTGGGTGGGAGCAAGCTGGGAGGGCTGGTGCATCAACCAGATCTTGGCCACCCTCAAGACCGTGGGCGAAGATTTTGACGCTTACTTTTTCAGAACAAACGACGGTCGCGAAGTGGGCCTGGTTTTGAAATTCAGAAAAGGCTTGTGGGCCTTTGAGTTCAGGCTGACCAGCGCTCCCGGCGTGGAGGATATGAATCGCTTAAACACCGTCGCGGATTTGATTAAGGCGGACCGGCGAATCCTCATCAGTAAATCCGCCCGGCCTGAGAGCAGCTCCAAGTTTATTTCCACGCATTTGCGTCATGGCCTGGAACTCCTTCTGGACTGACAGGGTGACGAGAGTTCAAACTGAAGGCGAGGAGGGAACATTGCCCTGACACCGGTTAAGGGGTGGCAACCGCGAAAGAGGGTTGACCTCATCGAGCTCGCGTCGGTATTTCTTTATTTGGGTGCAACGAGCTTTGGTGGTTCAATGCTTCCTTTGATGGAAGAAACCCTGGTTGAGAAACGCAACTGGCTCAGCCGCCGGCGGTTTGTAGACGCGGTGGCACTGGCCGAAGTCGTTCCCGGTCCCGTGACCTTGAAGGTTACCGCATGCGTAGGTTATATCCTCAGAAGTTGGAGAGGCACGGTGGTGGCCGTCAGCTGTTTCACCCTCCCCTCCTTTTTGCTCATCACCCTGGCGAGCTTTCTTTATTTCCAAAAAGGTTTCAAGTTAAATCCCGAGAAAATAGCGCTTCTCTTGAATCCCCTCGTAGGGGCACTCCTTTTTACGACCGCTTGGAATCTGGGGAAATCCCGCCTCATGCACTGGAGGGACTGGTTGATTTGTAGCTTGGCCTTTGTAGCCCTGATTCTGAATTTTTCACCTCTCCTTTTTCTTTGGTGTTTGGGTTGTTACAGCGCTGCCGCCTATACCTTGAGACGATTACGACGTGGGAAATCTCCTATCACTGCTAATTAGTTGCCTCAAGGTTGCTGCGCTGACGGCCGGAGGGGCCACGGCAATGCTGCCGGCCTTTTCCCATGAATTGGTGACCCAGAACCCTTGGTTGACGAGAGAGGAATTTATTTACGCTGTTGCTCTGGGTCAGGCGACCCCCGGCCCCGTCATCCTTGGAATGGTATTTGTTGGTGTGAAATGGGCCGGATGGATCGGAGCTATTGGGGTGGGTATTTTTCTGGTTGTTCCAGGACTCTTGTGGACGGGACTGGTAGGTTTTGTGTATCAACGGTGGCGCGAACTGCCCTTATTGCATCATGTCTTGAAAGATCTCCGCCTGGCCATTCCCGGGCTCCTTGCCGCATTAGCTTGGAATCTATTAGCCGAAAAGGGATTGACTCGACTTGATGCAGCGGTGATTGCCTTAACTCTTTGGTTCGTCCTCCGTTGGCGCGTGAACCCCGCCCCGATCATTTTGTCAACCATCGTTATCAGCTGTCTCATGAAATGAAGTCCTCACTAATCTCTGCGCGTACTTTCTTTTTCTCCGCTCTTCAAACAGCCTTTCTTCTGGGAATCTTGGAGGGTCTTTGGGAATGGGCTCTGTTGGAAAATACCCCTCTGAAGGAAATCTTCTGGAATTTTCCCCTCCTCTTTTTTTCGGGAGGACTTTGGTTCGTCTTCGGCCTCATCATCACCCTTGGATTTTTCTTCACGCGTCGCATCCTCAACCGCCGGTATCTGCAGGATTCTGACCTTCATCAGATCTCCCGGGTCCTGGGAGCGCTCACCATTGGATTTGCCATCCTGGCCGTGGCTCGGATGATGAAACAGCCTCCGTTTATGTCTCTCCGTCTCCTGGGGTTTGCCCTTCTTGTCTTGAGCGTCGTGGGTTGGTATGTTTTTGGTGGGATTCAACGAGGGTGGCTCGGGCTATGCGCCCGGAAGAAGCGGCTTGCTCACCAACTCCAAATTCTGAATTGCCTTGTCCTTGCAGCAGTATTTTTTGGCTGGATGGCGACGGTTATCCAAAAAACAGGCTGGGGAGAATCTTTCTGGGGATCCCAAGCTCGCTCGGCCAGAGCAGGCCGTTCCTCCAATATCCTGATTTTAGTGATCGACGCCCTGCGCCCTGACCACATGTCGCTTTACGGTTACCCGAAGCCCACCACTCCGTTCATTGACGAGTTTTCCAGAGAGGGATCTTGGGTCTTCCGAGACTGCCAGGCCAACGCAACCTGGACAAGGCCCTCCGTCCAGAATATTGTCACCGGAAAACTTGCTCCCAAGACCTACGGTAGAAATAAGATCCTGTCGGCAGACGAGGCCACCCTCTTTGAAAGATTCCACCAAGCCGGATACCAAACCGGATGGTTCGTGGCGAATCCCTACGCGTCGACCGAACACGGCGTACCTCAGCAGGCAAACGAATTCCTGGAGCCGAAGCACACTTTATTTTTCGAAAACTTTTTGGTCGCCGGATGGATCTTAAGACAAGTCCGGGGTCACAAATACCTTCATCGTATGGCGGTGCCGTTCGAATATTGGGGATTTTTCTCGAACGCAGAAAAGCCGCGGCCCAGATGGATTAAAGACGACGAGCTTCGGGATGCTTTCTTGAAATGGGTGGATCGCCTCCCGCCCCGCGAGCCTTGGATTGCCTACCTGCACCTGATGTCGGTTCATGCGCCTTATGGGGATACCCAGGGTTTCAAGCTGGGGCCTATTGGAAATGAGAAGTACTCTTTGTGTAAACTGGACGCCCCGGCCCGGGACAGAAGAGAGGTAGAACAGTATATCGAGGCTTATGATCTGGACATTTCCTACGCCGATTCGAAGATTCGGGAGATTCTCACCTCGCTGAAACAAAGGGAAGATTGGGAGCGTACCGTGGTTGTCATCACGGCCGATCATGGTGAGGAGTTTGGTGAACACGGACTCATGGGTCATGCCGAGGCATTTCACCGCGGCGTCACTCATGTCCCCCTGATGATTCGCATTCCCCATCAAAAAAAGCTTCAGTGGATTGATGCTCCCATTCAACTCATCGATCTGCTTCCCACCTTCCTGGCGTTGGCTGGTCTCGCTCGTGATCCGTCACTTGACGGAAAAGACGTGAGTCGGATGGTCCGGGGGTTTGGGCAGGAGGAGCCTCGCCCCATTTATCATGCTTCCTCCACGTCCGTTCAGGGGCTGCGTTGGGGAAGATACCAGATCTACGCAAGTGTCACGAAGGGAAAGGCGAGCTTTGCGCTCTACGATTTGCGTCGGGATCCTGCCGAGAAAACCAACCTTGCCGCAAAGTATCCTGAACGAACCAACCAGCTTATCGAAAAATTGACAAAACTCAACCCAAATTGGTCCCAACTGGAATGCCTTCCCTATTCCGGGCACGACCGTTACGCCTCCCAGGGCCGATGGTAAAGCCTGAGTAACTGAACGGAAGAGTAGGTCGTCGCCCGAGTTTATTTTTGAATCGCCTTCCTCCTATTCCTCCGGTAAAATGACTTCATGAATCCCCGTCGGCCGTAATGCTGAGGGCTTCTTTGGTTTCCTTGCAAGTTCAAGAAGACGGAAGTTTCTTTCTGCCCGCGAAGAAAAACCTGCGCGATTTCTCCAGAACCTTTCAACGCGATCATTGCGTTCAGATCCCTCAGTTCCTTTCCCTCCCCCTCCTCCAAACTCTTCAGGGTCAGATTAAGGAATTAAGCGGCACAAAAAAATCTTACAAACAGATCGGGGAAGAATTGTATTTCGAAGACAGCCGGACCGTTGGATTTTTTTTCTTTTTGCTGAATGATCCGGCCCTCTTCCGAGTGATTGAAAAGATCGCGGGCTCCGGTCCAATCCGAAATTTCACAGGAAGGCTCTACCAACTTATCCCTTCCGAAGGACAGCTGGATTGGCACAATGATGTGGGCAAGCACAGAATGTTCGGATTTTCGATCAACCTCGGCCGGGAACCCTATGAGGGAGGGGTCCTTCAGATTCGAGATCAGAATTCAAAAAAAACTTTGAGCGAAGTGGCCAACATCGCTTCCGGAGATGCCGTCCTTTTCCGAATCAGCAATAAGCTGGAGCACCGGGTGACCCGGGTGACCGGAAGCTTTCCAAGGACAGCTTTCGCGGGGTGGTTCCGCTCTGAACCGAGCTTCCTGTCGTTCCTAAAGACAGGGGCGACGCAACAATGAAACCAACGGGTTTGGCGCGGTGTTCAAAAGAGGGTGTAGATGAACGGGGCCAAAGCGCTCTGTTGGGCAAAGAGCAGCAGAGCTCCGAATATCAAGAGGACCGCCATTAGCGGGATCATCCACCAGAGACGCTCCCGCCAGAGAAAACGGAAAATCGACCTGACCACCCGGAACCGTCCTGCCAGAGAATCAATCCGGCGGCTCATTCCTTCGTCACCAGGCAGTGAGCCATCACCAGGCCGTCCATATCGGAGCGAATGAATGCGGAGTGGGCCTGGGCCGGCGTGTTCACGATCGGCTCGCCTTTCAGATTGAAAGAGGTGTTGAGCACCACCGGAACCCCCGTTGCCTCCCCAAATCGCCGGATCAGCCGACCGTAGAGCGGATTCTCCGACTCCTCCACCCATTGCACCCGTCCGGTCCCATCCACATGCGTCACCGCCGGGATCTCCGACCGCCGCTGCGCCCTCACGGGAGGCGCAACCAGCATGAACCGGGCCGGCCATCGGGCATTCTCGGGCAATTCGAAATAATCCCCCACGGCTTCCGAATGGACAGAAGGGGCAAACGGACGGAACGGTTCCCGGAACTTGATCTTCCGGTTGACGATCTCCTTCATCTCCGCGCGTCTGGGATCCGCTAAAATCGAGCGGTTGCCCAACGCCCGGGGCCCCCACTCGAACCTTCCCTGCATCCATCCCACCACCTTGCCCTCCGTCAGCAGGCCGACGGTCCGGTCCACCAGCGCATCCAGCCGCCCAAGCGGCTCATACCGGATATTCTCCGACCGCAGAAACTCCTCCACCTGAGCCGGCGAGCTGTCCGCTCCCCAGTAGGCATGATCCATCACGAACCGCCGGGGGTTCCCCAGAACATGGTGATAGAGGTAGAGGGCGGCCCCCAAGGCCCCACCGGAGTCCCCCGCTGCCGGTTGGATGAACAGGTCCTTTACCGGAGTCTCCTGCAGGATCCGCCAGTTCGCCACGCTGTTGAGCGCCACCCCTCCCGCGTAGCAGAGACGCTCCTGGCCCGTCTCCCGCAAGGCCTGGCGCGCCATCGCCACGACCACCTCCTCGGTCACCTTCTGGATACTGGCAGCGATGTCGCAGTATTTCGGGTCCAGGTCCTCCGACCGTTTCGGGTCTCGGGGAGGGCCGAACACCTCCGTGAACTTTCGGCTGAAGCTGCGGTCGGTGGAATGGTGGAACGCGAAGTATCTCAGATCCAGCCAGAGGGATCCGTCCGCGTACACCTTTAGGATCTTCCGCACCTCCTCGGTGTACCGGGGGATCCCGTAGGCGGCCATCCCCATTACCTTGTACTCCCCCTCGTTCACCTCAAACCCCAGAAAGGCCGTGAAAGTGCTGTAGAGAAGCCCCAGGGAATGCGGGAAGCGGATCTCCCGGCTCTGGGTCAGGCGGGAACCCTGCCCTAAGCCGATCGACCCGCAGGCCCACTCCCCTACACCGTCGATGGTCAGCACAGCGGCGGAATCAAAGGGGGAGCAGTAGAAAGCGCTGGCGGCGTGGGACTGATGGTGGTCGGCAAAAAAGATCCTATCCGGCGAAACCCCCAAATCCGCCCGGATGATCTCCTCGATCCAAAGCTTATCCACGAGCCAGCTGCCCATAGCGGATCGGAAGAGCTTGGCGGACCGGGGGATCGTTTGCAGGGTGGTCTTGATGATTCGCTCAAACTTAACGAGGGGCTTCTCATAAAAAACAACGCCGTCGAGGTCCTGCGCCGTGATCCCTGCTCGGGCCAAGCAAAACCGGATCGCCTGCTGCGGATATCCGCTGTCATGCTTCTTTCGGGAGAAACGTTCCTCCTCCGCTGCGGCGATCAGCAGCCCGTCGCGCAAGATCACCGCCGCTGCATCGTGGTAGAAACAGGAAAGGCCGAGAAGGTACATCCTCAGTAGGGCTCTTTCGCGTGCTCTGGCAGGTTCAAGCGGGGATTCCGAGGAAGCCAGGCCGACGCGGCCGGCCTGCGCCGGCGGAGCCAGTCCGCGAACAGGAACGACAGTAGCCCAACAGGAACCCAAAGCACGAGGTAGATCAGGCAGAGCAAAAGAGAGGACTGGAAGTGGCCCACTTTCAGAAGGACCCGCCTCAACTTTTCCTCCGGTTCCATCTTTTCCAGGATGAAATCCGCCGGCTTTAGGGTTATCCTGGAAACAGTTGACGGACATCAGCAAAGAAAGAACTGCCCATGAAGAGGATACCCCGGGAAGCACGGGGAGGAAAAGGGATTTCGCAGGGGGGCGCAACGATGAAACCAGCGGGACTGATCCGATTATCCTTCCTCGTCTTCGGCTTCGTTCTTATCACGGCCTACCCTCTTTGGGGCCGTTTCCTCATCGGATCCATCTACCGCAGGCAATCTCTCAGCGTCCTCAACCGGTTCATTGATCAAAACACCTCCTCTCCGCTGGAGACCTATTTGAGAATCGGGGATACCCTGTGGTTTTCTTTTCTTTTCTGGACCGCATGGATGCTGGCCCTGGGTTTCCTCGTCGTCTATCTTTTAAAACACAGGGGGCGCCGGCAGGTAGGGTTCCGGGTCCGCGCGGCGGTTTTCATGTCAACCCTCTTAGCGCTCTGCGTGGGAGGAGAACTCTTCGTTCGTTTCTACGATTCATTCCGCTGGGATATCCCGCTGCACAAATCCATTAGCCTCTACCGAGATGACCTCTTGGGCTGGTCCGGAAAAAAATATTTCGGCGACCCGGAAACAAAACGGCTCAAGATCTTTATTGTAGGAGATTCCTTTACGGCGGGAGGCAGCCCCGCCATGTATTACGAAACGCTTAAAAACGAACTCGGCGCAGAACTCTTTGTTTACGGGGGGACGGGGTACGGAACGCTGCAGGAATTTTTTGTGATCGACAAATACCTGGATAGAATTAAACCGGATCTGATCCTGCTGCAAGTGTGCGCCAATGATTTCATTAATAATCATTGGGAATTAGGATCTAAGAGCTGCTTTGAGAATCACCCGATGGTCCGGCCTTATTACGACACAAAGGGCACGGTGTCGTATCGGTATCCTGGAAATTTCGGCGAAACCGTTTATTTCTTGGCGCTCCGCTCAAGGCTGGCCTATCGCTTAATCGTTATGTCTCGACAAAACCTTGTTCGCCTTGCCAAGATCGGTAAAATTTACACGGTAGAAAATGACATCGAAAAACAAGGCCTCAACTTCGGGCCCTATCGAGAATCCTTTGAGGTAACGCGGCAGATTATCGGCAGGATTAAAGACAGGGTCGGCGAAACACCGATGGTCGCCTTTACCGTCAGCGAAGGCCCCTCGAGAGACCACTTTGGGAAAATCTTCGCGCAAACGGGCATCCCGTTTATCGCCAGCATTCCCGATCGAATCGTTTCGGAAGAATCCATCCAAGGGAAATTAAGATTGGGCGATGGGGCTCATTGGAATCAGAAAGGTCATCGGGTGGCCGGCGCCGCGCTGCTGCAAGAACTCGTTGATAACGGCTTTCTTCCAAAAAGCAGCCGGCGATAGACGCCCTCTATTTCTTCGGCCGTCTCATTCATCGTACGGGGAGGGAGAATATTTTTTCTCAAATCCTCAAGGAGATTGGGCTCAGCGCAAATTCTTCGTAAGACCGCTTGCCAAGATTCAATCCGGTGCGGCGAATCCACAAGCAGGCCATTCACGCCGTCCTTTATCAATTCTGAAATCCCCCCCCAGCGAGAGCCGATCACCGGTGTTCCCGCGGCAAAGGATTCCAAGACGACGAGAGGTCCCGTCTCAAGCCACTGCGAAGGCACCGCAAGCGCGTCATAATCTTTCAAAAGGCTGGAGAGCTTATCTATGGGCATCGGCAAGGGATGGAATCTGATGCGGAAATCATTTCCGGAGAACTTCTGCAGAAATCTTAACCCGCGTGACCCGACATCCTGAGCAAACGAGGCAAAAATATCTAATTTAATCTTAAGCCTGGGCTCCCGACGCA
The DNA here is from genome assembly GCA_964373055.1 of uncultured Planctomycetia bacterium. GTDB lineage: Bacteria > Omnitrophota > Gorgyraeia > 1-14-0-20-64-10 > 1-14-0-20-64-10 > JAUSCU01. Next base: position 23,225 of record CAYJTM010000002.1, on the reverse strand, counting down.
AAGCAGGAATGAGAATATGAAACCCTTTTTGCGGGTGTAGCCGCCCCACCATCGCGACGCGAAGCGGCAACGTGATCTCCTTCGCTTGAACGGACGGAGCGGGTACATTGTGAGGGATTCCAACGCGGGACAAAGTAATCTTATCCGGCTGAACCCCGTTTCTAAGCAGAAGAACCCTCGCCCATTCCGCTGAAGCGACAACATGATCCACCCCGTCAAGAAAAGCTTTGAAGGATTGCTGGCTCGCCTGAATCTGCGCCCGCATCCGAAGGGCTGTTCCTGCTTTTCCGAGTATCTTCATCCTTCTCAGAGAGGAACCGATCCTCACCGGAGTTCGTCCTACCAGCCCGGAAACAATCCGCGGCAGGCCGTGACCGTGGAGTGCGCAGGAAACGCAAAGATCCAGATTAAAAATGCTTGAGCAGGGCTCTTTTCCCCACCGCAAGAGGGTTTTCCGCCCGCAGCCCGTCTCCGCGCTGATGTAGCTAAAAACGGTGGGGAGTCCCCGCCGCTTCGCCTCCCGAAGGAATGGAACGGAAAGATCCGGCTTGAAGCTAAAAAAATGGACGATGTCAGGCCGTTCCTTCTCAAGAATTCCCGCGAAATCCTTCACAGCCTCAGCAGGGGACGCGCCCGGGAAAGCCCCCACCACCGTCACCCCTCGCTCTCTTAAAACTTCCGCTTGGGATTGGACATGAATATCTCCGCCCCCGACCGGGCGCGGTATAAAACGGCAAGGCGTGTAAAGAACTTTCATGCCTTATTGCTGGACAGGCTTGTTACGAATACATCGTCCCGATCCAAGGAGTTGGATTGTCCTCAGGGCCCTCCGGCGATAGCCCTAGCGTGATTTTCTTTAGATTCCCATAACGAACCAGAGAGGGGGGAATGTACCTTCCCTTTTTACCCCTATCCCGCGCTTGACGAGGAAGCGACCTCTGTTTCATAGAAACTCTCCTTGGGTTTTTCAAAAAAATCTTCCCTGTTTTTGAGCCACTGATCGAGGCTCAAGACATGCCAAAAAAACCAACTGCCCACAGGACTGGCCTTCCTCAGCTTCTCAACATCGACCATTTCCCGAACAAGAAAATGAGGGTTTCTGAACAGGGCCCGAATGGGTTCTTGGGCGTACCGCTCGAGGCTTACGCGCACAGCTGGACTATATTCCGACTTTTTTAAGCGGCCGCACGTAGCGGGGGGAAGATGCCCCCTTAACGCTTGACGCAATAAAACTTTCTTAACCTCTCCCCGGACTTTTTGGTCCAACGGCAACGTGGCGGAAAACCGCAGGAGTCTCCTGTCAAGAAAGGGAAACCGGACTTCGTATCGGGCGGCAGCGGCTCCTCGGTCCACCGTCTCGAGCCAGGTCGCATGATAACCCCTCTTTAATAAAAGCAAGATACCAAAAGAAGAAGACCCTCGGGAGGGGAAATCCCAACCGAAATCCCGGAGCACCCGGCTCCTCAAGGAAAACTTTTTAGCCCACCCCTTTCGTATAGCGCGCGGCAGGACATCCCGGAAACCTCGGCGGTAAAAAGCCTTTATCCTTTCAGGGATCCAAGCAGTCATCCGAGCGCGTCCACGGAGTTCTTTGAACGAACGGGGCGGGCGAACGTGAAACATTTCATCTCCGCCGTTTCCGTCCAAAAGGATCCGCACGCCGGCCTCTTGGATAGCCCGGCAGAGGGGTCCGTAAGAGTTGAAACCAGGAGAAAAGAGGGGGATTTCCTGATGCCAGATATTTTTTTTTAAATTTTCGAAGGGGCTTCGGCCCGCGATCTCTATCTCATGGGCTTCCAATCGGTATTTTTCAATCAGCGCTTTCCGGTAAACGGCTTCATCCGCGAAATCATAGTTTTTGAGTTGATACTCCGGATTGGCTTCCGGGCAGGAGAGGCTGAATACCGGAAAACCAGCTTCCGAATCCCCCGCTAGCGCCGCGACCGACACAATGGATGAGGAATCGAGGCCGCCGCTCAGCAAGGAACCTGTTCGGTATCCCGAAACCGTCCGCAACCTTGCCTGGACCGCCTGTGTGAATAGGGAAAGAAAAACACCGGCGTTTTCCTCGCAGCTTGATTTCGACAAAGATTCGGAATCCGGGTTCCAATGCCAGTAACGTTTGACGTTAAAGTTTCCCCCGCGAATCTTCAGGCAATGGGCCGGCGGCAGTCTCCGGACCGCCTCATAGGGGGTCTGTTCCCGGTTCGGGAAGTTCATCGCAAGCAGATCCGAAAGATAATAGAGGTCTAGGTCTCTGGAAAGGCTGGGATCCTGAAAAACCTGCTTCATCTCTGTCCCGAAGAGAAACTTCCTTCCGTTCCAGTGGTAGTTGAAAGGTTTAATCCCAATTTGATCCCGGGCGCAGAAGAGTGCTTGGCGGGGCTGATCCCAAACGGCGAAGGCGAAGTCGCCCAAGAGGTGGTTAGGGGAATCTTCCCCCCAAAGTTCATAAGCAAAGAGGATAAAAGCGGAATCGGGAATCGGCCGGCCGTTGAAGAGCTTCTGCATTTCCCTCCAGAGGCCTTTTGATTCGAAGGATTGCTTGAGCTCCTCCCGGTTATCGATCCGGCAGTCGGCCGTGATCCAGAGGCCGCGGCCGTTTGTCATCGGCTGCTGGTCGGAAACCGATTCCTCGGTGTTGCGGAGAAGCCGGTGGACAAGACCGACATTCCCGTCCATCCAGAAGCCGGCGCCGTCGGGGCCCCTGTGATCGATGATCTCCCGCATTCTTTCCAGCAGCGCCCGGTCCGCCGGGGAGCCGTCCGCGTGGAAAACCCCGCCGATCCCGCTCATGAGCTCGGCGCCTCCAGCGGAACGTAGGGACGTTCCCTGTCTCCGCACCAGGCGTGGGCCTGGAATCTCCCCTCATTCTTTTGGACGCCGATCTTGAAGGAGACGGCATGGCCGTAGTGGGCAAGGAAAAACCGCTGGGCCAGCGCGGTGACAAGGCATTTCGGCCATGGGAACTGGTATCGCCAGGCGATGCGGAAGAGAGCGTCCAACTCCCTTTGGGAAAACCCGCTCCTGGGCCGGCGCAGCGAGGGCGAAGCGGAGACAGCTTCCTCCACCACGGACCGAGAACAGAAGATAAGGAGAAGACGGGCCTTCAGGAGGAATGCATAGGCGAGTAGAATCGCGATTCGTTCGGCCGGCGAGAATCGAAGAACTGCCCTAAGCGTTTTCGGAATGCTCAACCCGGATCAGGCCCTCTCTCTCGAGCTCCTTCAAGAGATCCCGGACGTCTTTCTCCGCCTGGCGGCGTTCCAATTGATAAACGGTTTGAAGGCGGGCGACGGCCTCTTCAGGATCTTTCTTCTCCCTGATCTCATCCCAGACAAGACTCCCGGTCTCATTCAAGCCGTAATATTTTCCGTTCTCAAGATGGAGAAAAACCCACTCCCCCTCAAGTTTCTTCCCCATCACCTTCTTCGAGAACTCAACCCGGACTTTGGGAGGCATGCTGGTGTTCAGTATAGCTCTTTTTCCGATCCAGGCAATAGCGCAGAAGATAAAACCCCTTGTAAAGGAGGGCGCGGAAGTGTTTGGCATAGGTCCGGAGTTTCTGGCTTGGCGTTCGGAAGGGAGGGTATTTGGCTTCAAAGTAGAACCCGTCCGGGAAAATCCATCTCAAAAGGAACCAGGTCTTCGCCCCCCAGCCCGGCACGCGGTCCCAATAAGAAAAGAAGGTTTCCCGGCGGTCGATCCAGCCGCCGTCGGAAAACGTGGAGATGTCCAGCGTCTCTTCCGGAAGGAAAAGCTGCTCCAAAGGAAGAGGCCGAATCCTCCGCGCGCGGATGGCTTCCTTCAACGGGAAAGACAACGGGGTTTCAAAATGTGTTTGGAGAAAACCCAGGATCTGAAAAGCTTCCCCCGCAACCGGCTGTTTCTCGATCTCCGCCCGGCAGAAATCCCCTTCCCCGACTCCCCCCGGATACCGGAGGCATTCATCCAGATCGAGGTACCAGCCCAAGAAGTTCTGGCGCCGGCCGATGTGCTTGGCCAGGTGAAACAGCAGATGCAGGAAGAGCCGGTCCGGGTGAGGGATCCAAGCGGAGGAATCCCCCACCGGAACGGGCCGCGCCTCCTTCCAGAGCCAGTCCGGTTCCCAGCGCACCGGGGCATCCTCCCCAAAAGGTTCGAGATGGAGATCCACGGGGACCCTCCGCTCAGCATGAAAGAAAGAAATGGCATTCTGAGGAAGCAGCGGCGAAAGGACCCGCTCGTGCCAGCGGCTGGGAAAATGAGAGTCCTGTTTTTCCTGATATCCCAGGCCTTCCAGGACAGAGCGAGCCCGCCCCGCCTCATTGGGATGGATCAACAGGTCGAGATCCTTAAAGGAGCGGCAAGGTTTCCCGGCATAAACCGTCCGATTGAGGGCGAGACCCTTGAGCAAGAGCGGTTCGATACCGGCCTGATTGAACCGGGGCAGCAGGGTTTCCGAAAGCTCCGCTTCCAGGGCCATGACGCGGAATTGAGTTAGGCGGGAAACCTCCTCGATCTTCCGCCAGGCGGCCGGTTCGAGGATTCCTCCGGCCCCTATTTGTTTTAAGAAAGCGTGGAGCCGAAGGATCACGCGGTGGCGGGCGGCCTTCCGGAGAAGGGCGTCCCAATCGCGGACTTCGGAACAGAGCCGGGAGAAAACCGCCTCATCAAAAGCGGGACGCCCGCAAGAAACAAGAAGCTGATCCTCCGGATTAAGAACCGGCTCTCTAAGCATCCAAATCGGCCAGAACCGCCCGGCGGACGTCGGGAAGGCGGGCGAAACCGGAGGGATAGACCAAGCGCTTCACCCGGACGTTCTGGACCAGCTCGCTTGCAATCGCGAACTGCCGGCCGTCTATCCGGGAACCTTGGGAAAGCGGGGAATGGCGGTGATCCATGCAATGAAAGAGGGCCTCTTTGGGTTTAAGCGGATCGATCCGGACCTCCCTCTTCATGCTCCGGGAGAGGAAATAGACCGCCGCCACCGGCGCCGCCGACGCCCTGAACCGCCACGAGCCCTGGCGATCCAGAAGGAAGAACTCTTTGACCGTCTCGGGATAGAGACGATTCCCCTTCCTGAGCTTAGACAACCTTCTGGCCGCCCGCGGCCAGAGCCGGATTTGGGGCACTCCCGGTTCCAAGAGGAAACCGTTCCTTCCCTTGCGGATGACCGCGATGTCCTCGCAAACGAGCGGATGGCCTTCGTTGAGAAAACTCGCCGCCAAGGTGGATTTCCCGCCGCCGCTTGGCGCGACGAACAGGACCGCCTTTCGGCGGAGCTGGAGCCCCACGGCGTGCAACACAAGACAGGGTTTGAGGTGAGGGAGAAGAAGACTGAGAGCCCGCCCGCTCGCGATCACGCAAGCCAGTTGCCGGGAGTTCTGCCGGGACGGGTTCCAATCAATGGTCCTCTCCGAGAAGCTGACTTTGAAATCGCCGATGAAAGGGGACCGGAGAACGGCAAACCGGCCGCGGGGAGGGGCCCAGTAGAAAAGCCCCCGCACACGCAACCATCCGTGACGCGGCGCCTCGACCCGGAACCTTCTTTCCCGGAACCGGACGCGTTGCCGGGCATTCCCTCCAGCAACCGAAGCACCGGCCAAAGCCGGAATGGAAAACTCACTTTGGAACAAGGTGTTATGAATGTGATAGCTGTAAAGCTTCTTCATGCCTGAAACCTCTTTCCGCGGCCAGCACGAACACCTCAAGCGCCTGGTCATACCGGAGGGGCAACCCTTGAAGGTAACCCTGGAGCAGGATCCTATCGTTCCATACCCGGAGAGCGGAACCGGCTACCTTCCTGCCCTGGTAGATGAGATCGCCGCGGGCCGGCGCTGAGAAACAGAACGGCGCCGGTCCGGCCGGATCGGCCCCGGCAAGCGAAAGATCCGCCCCGTTCACCCATCCCCGGGCAACAGCCGTCTCCCGCAATCGCCGATGCAGGAAGCAGGCAATCTCCCTTAAAGGGATACCGGGAGGAAGCAAGCTCCGGGAAGCTGAAAAGGCGTAGGTCAATTCATCCGGGCGATGAAACACCGCTCCCCCGCCGGTCAGACGCCAAACCACCGGCAGCCGGTTTTCCATCACTGAGAGGGAAAGCTCTTCCCTCTTCTGCCGCCGGCCCAGAGAGACAGCCGAACGGTCCCAGCGGTAAATCCGGAGGATCGGGCGGGCCTCTTCAACAGCCAAGCGGGCAATCCCCTCGTCGGCTGCCATGTTCCCCGCCGGATCGCCCGGCGGGTCAATAATCAGGCGCCAGGACCTCATGAGAGCTCTCAAAACGCAACGGCGGCCCACCGGCCGTCGGACCGGGCCCGGCGCACGGCCCAGCGGAGCGCCGCCCAACCCAGCAGCGCCAGCAGGATCCCCTGCCCGATCAGGGCGCCCCAGGCCCGGGCGGCGGCGCCCGGGTCCAAGGGCAGGACCGTTCCGCGGGCCAGCTTCAGGGCATGGGTCAAGGGGATCCATCCGATGACCCCCTGCATCCATGAGGGGAAAACGCTTGCCGTGAAGAAACTGCCGCTGATCAAGAGGATCGCGGGACCTACCGGAGCCCACAGCCGGACGGCCTTGTGACCCAACACAATAAGAGTGGCCGCGGAGAGCAGCCCCAGCGAGCCCATGGACAAGAAGGTGATCAGGCCAATCCCCCAAACCGCGGCGATCTGCGAGGCGTTGAGATGGGCTCCCAGCACGCCGGCGCCGAAGATCAGGAGCAAAACCCCGTTGAAGCTCCAAAAAAGGACGCTCCAGAGACTATCGTACAGCAGCAAAACCGGAAAAGAACGCCGGGTCACCCAGATGCTCTCCAGAGTGCCGGAGAGCATAAGGAATCTCATCCTCTCGGAAAACATCGAGAGCCCGCGCAGCATGGACTGGGCCAGCACCAACCCGATGAGCCCGAAGGTGAAATAATCCATTCCCTGGGAGAAGGCGCCCACGGCCCCGTGGAAGGACCGGGCGAAGAACTGCAGGAGAAACAGGCCAACCAAACCATTCAAGGACTCCAAGCCGTAATTCCACGGGCCGGTGCCCAGCAATTCCCGCTTCATGAAGGCCACGGCAACCCTGGCCTCACCGAGGAGCCTAGCCCGGAGAGCGCGCAAATTCCGCCTCCGCCGCGGTCCCCTGCCAGACCAGGCGACCGTGCTCGAGGATGCCGGCCCGGTCGCAGAGCTGCCGGACATCCTCTGTCTGGTTGGTAGCCACCAGCAACGTCTTTTTTTTTCGGATAAGAAGCTCTTCGCGAATCCATTTCCGGATTTCTCTGGCTTTCCAGGGGTCCAGGCCGCGGGTGGGTTCGTCGAAAAGAAGAACCGGAGGATCCGCCAAAAGTGCTCGGGCGATGCCCAGTCGTTGGCGTTGGCCCGTCGAATAGGTCCACACCGGCTGACCGCCCAACTCGGAAAGGCCGACCAGATCCAGCAGGCCCTGCACGCGGGCCCGCAGTTGTCCCGGCGGAACATCCTGAAGAACGGCGTAAAATTCCAGGTTCTGGAACGCGTTGAGCCGTCCGGCGAACCCAAGGGAGGAGGACGGGACCACGCCGATCAGCGGCTTGATCCGGCCCTCATCGGAGGTGGGAGTCCCGAAGACCCAGGCCCGTCCGGCTGTGGGCAGGAAAAAGGCCTTGAGTATCCTCAGCAGCGTGGACTTGCCCGAACCATTGGGACCCATCAGGCCGAACGCCTCGCCGGGCGCCACGGAGAAGGAGACCTCACGGAGCGCCCAGAGGGCCTTGCGCTTGAGCCAACCGACCGAGCAGGTAAAATGCTTGGAGAGGTTTTGCGCCTCGATGGCGGAGGGAGCGGACCCCGTCACCACCGCAGGTTCGGTTCGCGCGCCGCCTGGACCTCGTCCAGCCGGGCCACCGGCATCCGGTGCGGCGCCCTCTGCACCCGGCTTGGGATCTCCTTGGCTTCCCGAACGATCGCCTTGAGCGCCTCGGCGAACTGCTCCAGCGTCTGCCGGGATTCCGTCTCGGAGGGCTCCACCATCAAGGCCTCCTCCACGATCAGCGGGAAGCAGATCGTCGGCGCGTAGAAACCGTAATCGAGCAGGCGCTTGGCGATGTCCATCGCCTTGATGCCGTGGCGTTGCTTGAGCTCTTTGGCCGTCGCGATGAACTCGTGCATGCAGTGCTCATCCACCGCCATCGGCAGGACGTCCTTGAGCAGCGCCTTGAGGTAATTGGCGTTCAGGATCGCCCCCTCGGAGATCCGCTTGAGGCCCTCCGCCCCGAGCGAACGGATGTAAGCGTAGGCGCGGACCGTCGCCCCGACGTTGCCCGTGAAGGATCGGACCCGGCCGATCGAGAGGGGGCCGGGCGATTCCTGGCGGTAGGCGCCCTCTTTTTCGACGACAATCGGTCCCGGCAGGAACGGCTTTAGGGCCGCCTTGATGCCGACCGGGCCGCCGCCCGGGCCGCCGCTGCCGTGCGGGATCGAGAAGGTCTTGTGGATGTTCACGTGGACCATGTCGAAGCCCATGTCTCCGGGGCGCAGCAGCCCCAGCAGCGCGTTCATGTTGGCGCCGTCGAGGTACATGAGGGCCCCCTTCTCATGGACGAGGGCCGTCACCTCCAGGACCTCCTCTTCGAAGAGGCCCAGCGTGTTGGGGTTGGTCATCATGAAGAGGGCCACATCCTCGTCAATGGCGGCCGCCAAAGCGGAAAGGGAGACTCTTCCGCGAGAATTGGATTTAACCTCCACCACCTCGAAACCGGCGATGGCGGCGCTGGCCGGGTTGGTGCCGTGCGCCGAATCGGGGACCACCACCTTGCGGCGGGGCTTGGCCTTCGCCTCGTGGAACGCAGCCGCCATGAGCAGCGCGGTCAGCTCCCCCTGGGCGCCGGCCGCCGGCTGCAGCGTCACCGCGTCCATGCCGAGGATCTCCCGGAACAGCCGCTCCGTCTCGAACAGGAGCTTCAGGATCCCCTGGCTGCTCTCCTCAGAGGAGTACGGGTGCAGCTTGGCGAAACCGGGCAGAGCGGCGATCTCCTCATTGATCTTCGGGTTGTACTTCATCGTGCAGGAGCCGAGCGGGTAGAAATTGGTTTCGCCGGAGAAGTTCAGGTGGGCCAGCCGCATGAAATGTTTCACCAGATCCCGCTCGGAGAGCTCCGGAAGATCCGCCGGATCCTTGCGTATCAAGGAAGGGGGCAACAGGTTCTCCGGTTTTTGCTTGGGCACGTCCAGCGGCGGCAGCGTGAAGGCGCGCCGGCCCGGTTCGCTGAGCTCTTTGAGCAGGGGCTCCAGCAGCCGGCCGGGGGAATGGGGGGTCTTCGACGGCTCAACCGACTCCTTGATCATCGTCTGTGGGGTCATTTCAGGGACCTCTGGACCACCTGGACAAACCGGTCCATGGCGGCCTTACTGTGGATCTCGGTGACGCAGAGCAGCCAGCCGTTCGTGAGATTGCGATCCCACCGCTTGAGCGGGAACCCGCCGACGATCCCTTCCTTCAACAGGTTTCGGTTCACGCGCTCCGGATCCACCGGCATCTCCAGCGCGAATTCGTTGAAGAAAGATCCCGGGAAGATCTGGCGAACGCCGGGGATCTCGGTGAGCCGGTCGCGGCAATAATGGGCCTTTTGGAGGTTCTGCAGCGCCAGCTCCCGGAACCCCTCTTTCCCCATTGAGCTCAAATAAACGGCCGCTCCCAGCGCCATCATCGCTTCGTTGGTGCAGATGTTGGAGGTGGCCTTGGCCCGGCGGATATGCTGTTCCCTCGTCTGCAGCGTCAGCGTGAACCCGCGGCGGCCGTGCGCGTCCTTGGTCATGCCGACGATCCGGCCGGGGACCTTGCGGAGGAGCTCCTTGCGGCAGGCGAACAGCCCCAGGTAAGGACCGCCGTAGTTCAGGTCGGTCCCGAGGGGCTGCCCTTCCCCGACGGCGATGTCGGCCCCGTAGGACCCGGGAGGCCGCAGGATCCCCAGAGAGATGGGATTGATCACGGAGATGAAGAGGGCGCCGCGGCGGTGGGCGAGGGCGGAAAGTTCCTCGACAGATTCCAGGCAGCCGAAGGCGTTGGGCATCTGCACGACCAGCGCCGCCGTGCCGGAATCCACCTGGGCGGCCGCGGCCTGCGGGTCCACGGCCCCGTGGCGGGCCTCCAACAGCACAACCCGGATCCCGGATTGCTTCAAGTAGGTCTGGACCGTCTGCCGGTATTCCGGATGGAGGCTCTGCGCGACCACCACGCGGGAGCGGCCGGTCTCCCGGGCCGCGAGCAGGCAGGCCTCCGCGAGCGCGCTCGCCCCCTCGTAGAGGGAAGCGTTGGCCACATCCATGCCGGTCAGCTCGCACAGCAAGCTCTGGAACTCGTACATCGCCTGCAGGGTTCCCTGGGAGGCCTCGGCCTGGTAAGGGGTGTAAGCGGTCAGGAACTCGCCTCGGGAGGTGATGTAGCGAACCACGCTGGGAGTCCAATGGGAATAGGCGCCCGCCCCCAGGAAACAGCGCTCCGGCTCCGGCGCCTGGTTGAGCGCGGCCAGCTCGCCGCAGTGGCGCAGCAACTCCGGTTCGGAGAGGGCGGCGGGGAGATTCAGTTTGGCGCGGGGGATGAGCTTCGGGACGCTCTGGATCAGCTCCTCGAACGAGCCGACGCCGATGGCGCGGAGCATCACCTTGCGATCGTTCTCAGTGATTGGAACGAAATTCAATGCCCGCCGCCTTTGACCCACTCGTCGTATTGTTTCTGATCCATGAGGCCGCCCGCCTCGGCGGGGCTCTTGGGCTTAAGCCGGGCGATCCAGCCGCCCTCGGTGGGGGAACGGTTGATGAGCCCGGGGTCCTTCGCCAGCGCCTCATTGACCTCGGTCACCGTGCCGGAGATCGGGGCGTAGATGGAGAAGGCCGCCTTGACCGACTCCACCACGGCGATCTCCTCCCCCTGCGCGACGCTCTTGCCCACCTTGGGCAGCTCGACAAAGACCACGTCGGAGATTTCCTCCTGCGCGTGCTGCGTGATGCCGACGGTCGCCCGATCGGAATCCAAAGAAAGCCACTCGTGCGTCTTGCTGAACCTCATTTCTTTCTCCTGTAGAAAGGAAGCTTGACGATTTCCGCGTCCACTTTCCTGTTATGGATCTCGATGGCGATCCGCGTCCCCGGCTTGGCCGCCTGCGGCGGCACGTAGCCCATGCCGATTCCTCTCACGGTACCTGGTACCGGTTCTCCTCGTACGGTACCAGGTACCGATTCTTCTTGATTGGTACCTGGTACCGATTGAGGTACCGTGGTCCCGCTAGTGACCTGTCCCACTTGTGTTTCTCCCTGGAAGATAGCGCAGCCGGGCCGCGGGATGCCGGCCCCCTTCATCTCAAAACCGGCCAGTTTTCGGGTGATCCCTTCCCTGCGCTGCCGCTCCAGCGCCTCCCGTCCCATGAAGGGGCCCTTCCTCCACTCGACGGTCCAATCGAGATTGGTCTCGAGCGGGGTGCTCTTCTCGTCCAGGTCGGAGCCGCCCAGCGGCAGCCCCGCCTCGAGGCGCAGCGTGTCCCGGGCCCCCAACCCGGCCGGCTGAATCCCCTCCGGCTGGCCCTGCTGCAGAAGCCCTTTCCAGATGGCCGGCAAATCCTCAACGGCGGCGAAGATCTCGCAGCCGTCCTCGCCGGTGTAGCCGGTGCGGGCGATCCAGACCGGCTTCTCCGCGGCGGTCGCGGAAACAATGTGGTAGCGGGGGACGCTCTTAAGCGCCAGGGAGGAAACCTTCCCGAAAATCCCGGCCGCGGCGGGTCCCTGCAGCGCCACGGTGCCTACCTTCTCCCGCAGGTCCTCCACGGCGGCCCCACCCTTCAGCCGGCTCTTGAGCCAACTCAGGATCTTATCGCCGTTGGCGGCGTTCACCACGAGTCGGAAGCGACCCGGTTCGAGGCGGTAGAAGATCATCTCGTCCATAATCCAGCCGCGGGAATTGAGCATCGGGGAGTAGATGGCCTGCCCCGGTTCCAGCCCGATCAGGTCCTGCGTGACCAAGAGCTGCAGCTGGGCGGCCGCGTCCGGGCCGGAGACCTCCAGGTGGCCCAGGTGGGAAACGTCGAACAGGCCGGCCTTCGTCCGGACCGCCTCGTGCTCTTTGAGGATGGAGGTGTAGTAAATGGGAAGCTCCCAGCCCGCGAAGGAGCAGAACCGGGCGCCCAGCTCCGCGTGCTGAGGGTAGAGAGGGGTTTTCTTCAAGGCCGTCTCGGCAGGAGACGCGACATCACTCGACATGGGGAAATCATTATACACTAGAGCCTATTTCAGAAACCGTCATTTCGAGGCCGCAGGCCGAGAAATCTCGCCTTAAAACGAGATCTCTCGCCCTTCGGGCTCGAGATGACGTTTGTCACTTTATTCAGCCAACAGCGCTCGAATCTCCGTCTCGAACACTTGCTTGTCCTGGTAGCCAACGTACTTCTTGGCGATCTTCCCCTGCTTGTCGATCAGGAAGGTGGTGGGGATCCCTCGGATGCCGCCGTACGCCTGGGCCAGCTGCTGCGCCCCGGTCGCGGACAAGGGGTAGTTGATCTGATTCTGCCGCGCGAAGGGAGCCACGTCCTTTTCACCCCCTTCATCCAGCGCCACTCCGATGATTTCCAGGCCTTTGCCGCGGTACTGGGTGTACAGTTCCTTGAAGTGGGGAATTTCCTCCCGGCAAGGGGGGCACCAGGTCGCCCAGAAATCCAGCAGCACCACCTTCCCCTTCAAAGCGGAAAGCTGGAGGGTTTTCCCGTCCAACGTCTTCAGATTAAAATCGGGGGCCGTCTGCCTCAAGCCCTGCTGCGGGGCCGCGGTGCACCCGGTGGCGGCCAAACCAACCAAAAGGATCGCGGCGAAAATTTTCTTCATCTTTTCCTCGCTCTAAAGTGCGAAACGGTTAAAGAACGTGAGGTGGCGAGCCAGCAGACCCAGCCGGTCGGTGAACATCAGAATTCCGATCGCTATCAGCAAGAGGCCGCTGGCGATCTCCACGGCCCGGAGATATTTCCTGAAACGGACGGAGAACCGGAGAAACCTCTCCACGCTGAGGGCCGTCAGCAAAAAGGGGATTCCTAAGCCGAGCGAATAGGCGGTCAACAGCAGCATCCCCTGCCCCAAAGTCTCCTGCGCGGCGGCCAGAGCCAGGATCCCGGCCAAGAGGGGGCCGATGCAGGGGGTCCAGCCGAAACCGAATGCCGCCCCCACCACGGCGGCCCCCACCGCCGTCAGGGGGCGTTGGCGGACCTCCACCTTCTTCTCGAATTGGAGGAACGGGATCCGGAACAAGCCGGTCAGATGGATCCCCAAAACCACGACCACCACGGCCCCCGCCTGGCGCAGAAGCGCGAGCCGCTGCAGAAGGACCGACCCCACCGCGGTGGCCGTGGCTCCGAGCGCCACGAAAACCGCCGTGAAGCCCAGCACGAACCAGACACTGCTCCAGAGAGCCCGGCGCCGGGTGCCAGCGGCCAGCTCCGATCCCCGGAGCTCCGCGAAGGAGATCCCGGAGATGAAGGAGATGTAGCCGGGGATCAGCGGCAGCACGCAGGGAGAGAGAAAAGAGACCAGCCCCGCCAGCAACGCCGTAACAAAATTAATTGTCATTGCGAGGAGTCCACGCAGTGGACGACGAAGCAATCTCCTCGGGACACAGGGGGATTGCTTCGGCCCTGCGGGCCTCGCAATGACGCCGCGTTACCCATCACAGAGCTTCCCGCCAATTGCCCAGTTGGTTTTCTTGTGGTCCCGGAAGATCACCCAGGTGTGGTCCAGCGGCGCTTTCAGGTCCCGCGTGGCCGCTTCGGTCACCGCCTTGGTGAACGCTTCCCGCTGCTCTCTCGACCTTCCTTCAAACAAATCCACCGTGATGATCGGCATTGTCCCTCCCTAGCTTGTTTCCAGCTGAAACGTGGTGTGATGGATTCCGAACCGATCGCAAAGCAGGGCGTTGAGATGGTTCAGGACTTCTTGGCTCCCCAGGGAATCATCCACGACAACGTGGGCGCTCATGGCTTCCATCCCGGAGGTGATCGTCCAGATGTGGACGTCGTGGATGCGGCGCACGCCCGGCACGGCCTGCATCGCCCGCATGACCTTGGGCACCTCAATGTGGGCGGGCGCCCCCTCCAGCAAAATATTAACCGAGTCTCGGATGAGGCTCCACGACCCCCAGAGGATGCCCGCGCAGACGAGGAGACTGGCGATCGGATCGGCCCGAAACCAGCCGGTCGTCCAGATCACCACCGCGGCCCCGATGACGCTGACGGAGCCCAGGGCATCCGATAAGACATGGAGATAGGCGCCGCGCAGGTTGAGGCTCTGGGCCTGGGAGGGCCGCAGCAGCCAGGCGCACCCCAAGTTCGCCGCCAAACCAATGACGGCAGCCGCCAACATCATCGGGGCGCGGACAACCGGCGGATGGAAAAACCGCTGAACGGCTTCGTAGACGATCCATGCCACGATCAGCCACAGGGTCAGCCCGTTGAGGAACGCCGCCAGGATCTCGGTCCGGTAGAAGCCGTAGGTTTTGGTCCGGGTGGCCGGCTGACGGGCGATCCAGCAGGCGAACAAGCTCATCCCAAGGGCCGCCGCGTCGGTGGCCATGTGCCCGGCATCCGCCAGCAGGGCCAAACTGTGGGAGAGAAAACCCGCCACGATCTCCAGCCCCATCACGAACGCGGTGACAAACAGCGCGCCGATCAGGGGCCGGAGATCCCTCGAGGCCTGCGGGCCATGCGGATGGGTGGAGATGTCAGGCCTCCTTCGGAGTGACCTTCTTGATGGCGATCAAATACACGCCGTCCCGTTCGGTCACCTCCCCCTCCACCGTCACCTGCTGCGCCGCCAGCGACGCCAGCGCGGCGTTGGCCGGCGAGTGCTCGCTTCCGACCGCCAGGTAAATCGTGTCTCCGGACTTGATCCCCACCGGCAGGCCTGAAGTGATGCACTTCTGCGCGCAATCCTTATGGCCTGCCCCGGAAGCGCCGTGGCCCAGATAGCAGGCCAGATCCACCACCTCGCCCGTCACGGTTTGCGTCCCGACCGAGGCCTTCGGGGCCTCGTGCGCGTGGGAATGCCCCTCCTCAGCAAGACCCACTCCCGACACCGATGCAACGCCGACCGCTACCGCCGCAAGCAATAATCGTTTCATCTTTCTTCTCCTTCTCGGTTAATGGACGTGTTCGTGAATGACCTCTATGCCGCCTGCCGACCGGCCGTAGCTGCCGCCTACCCCAAATTCATACACCAGCCGGCCTCCCAAGTGGGCTCCGAGTGACAGCGAGGCCGCCACGGCCAGCATTAAAAACAGCATGAGGACCCTGCCTTGGGCAGTCAGACGGTCCCGTTTAAAAAGCCGCCAAACCACCACGAAGCCTGCAAGAATCAGCGTCGCGATTCCCAACTTACGATGGAGCTCCATGACTTGATGGATCTCCATGGAATGTTTGGCGATCTCTGCCGCCCGGTAGCCGGTCCAGACAGCCAGGCCGGCTCCCAACGTCCCCAATAAAAGGTTCCAGAGAGCCACCCGATGCAGCTGGGGCCGTTTGAAGACCAGCGCCAACGCATCGAGCAACAGCGCGGCGAGCAGCAGAGCGATGGGAAAATGGATCACCAAGGGGTGAACACTCTCCATCGGAAAAGGACCGATGGCCTTCAGCCATGACTCAATGATGTTCATGGGGATGAGCGCCCTCCTGACGGTCTGGTTTTAATGACATCCCACACTTAGGGCAGGAACCTAGTTTATCTTGTTGCACTTCAGGATGCATCGGGCAGGCATAAACCATGCCGGCCTTGCTGGGTTGGTTTTCGTATCCGGGAGAAATATCCGCCACTGTTCCGGCTGGATTGTCGTACCACCCAAAATCGCCGGGCAGTTTCACCTGCCGGGTATATTCCCCCGCCGTTTTGAAATCCGGAATCCCTTCGTGAACTTTAAGCACCGTGAACATGCCCCCCATCCCGATCGGGCCAAAAGGTCCGTCCCCTCCCATCATGGGCAGCGTATTCTCGGGACCTTTCATGTGCTTGGAGTGCTCAAGATGCTCATGCATCCCCTTTTCTCCCATCGCCATGTAGCCTGGCAGAAGCGCTTGAATTTTCTCCTCCACCCCTTCCTGGCTGACACCGAGGATATTGGGAACGTCGTGCCCCATCGCGTTCATGGGGTGATGCCGGAGATGGCAATGAAGCGCCCAGTCTCCGGGGATCGCGATAAATTCATAATCGCGAGTTTGGCCCGGCCCGATCGCTACCGTGGTTTCAGGCCACTGGGCGGATTCGGGGATATCGCCGCCGTCGGTCGCGACAATATTGAAGGTATGGCCGTGCATATGGATCGCGTGAAAATCCTGCCCCACATGCCCGACGCGGACGCGAACCCGCTCTCCGGGCCGGGCCAAAAGAGGAGCTGTGCCGGGAAACGCGCGGCTATTAAACGTGAAGAGATTGAAGTCCGTCATGACGTTGGGATCCGGACGGGAACTGCCGGGTTCCACGAACCACTCATTCAGGAAGATCGCGTAATCCCGGTCGATTTTAGGACTCCGATGCCTGGGATGGATGATGAAAAAACCCATCGTCCCAAGACCGATCTGCACCATCTCATCGCCATGCGAGTGATACATCTGGGTGCCGTGCTGCTTCAGTGTAAACTCGTAGGCAAAGGTTTCTCCAGGCATGATGGGTTTTTGAGTAAGCCCCTGAACGCCGTCCATCCCGCTGGGGAGCAGTACTCCATGCCAGTGAACGGCCGTGGGCTCGGGGAGTTTGTTGGTGACAAGAATTCGAACTCTGTCGCCTTCCACCGCCTCAATCGTCGGCCCTGGCGTCTGGCCGTTGTAGCCCCAGGCCTTGATCGTCATCCCCGGGGCGACTTCCCATTCAACCTCCTCAACGGTCAGGTGGAACTCCTTCACGCCATCCACCATCTTCCAGGGAAGCGTGCTTCCGTTGGGAGTAATCACCGGGGTGTACGGCAACAATTCATCCTGACTTTGTTGATTAGGTTCACTCCTCGCGAGGAGCGGACTTGCGGCCAAGGCAAGAACCGCGGACCCAAGAAAAGCGATGAGTTTCAGCGAGCGTTTCATGAATGACCTCCCACGGCCTTCTCCAAATCGGTCCTGGCAGTCCAGTAATCCCGGAAAGCCTTAACATACTCGCGGTAAGCCGCGATCTCCTCTCGCTTGTCCTGAAGCAGCTGGAAGACGCCAATCAGCATGAAGTTGTACTGCTTCTGGGATTCCTCCACAACCTTTTCGCGCAGAGGGATCAGATCGTCCCTGTACCGCTCAACCATCCGGCGGGTGACCCGCAGCCGATCCCACGCGGAGCGGACTTCTGATCGGACCCGTGTTTCGAAGGCGGCGAGCCGTCTTTGTCCCTGTCGCAGCTCGGCTTGGGCCCGGGCGATCGCTCCCTGGCGACGGTCAAAAAGAGGCAGACCTACTTCCGCCCTCGGCCCGGTGGCCCTCTCGCCCTCCTCATGCTCCATCTCGATTCCCAGTTCCGCCTTCGGGATGATTCCCCGGCGAACCAGAACGAGGTTCCGTTCCAGAACCTCAACCTCCTTCCGGGCGGCGGCAAGATCCAGCCGCTGAGTCAAAGCCCGATCCTCCAAATCTTCCAGCGGGAGTTCTTGGCCTGGAAGTTCCGGAAGATTCTTTGAGATTTTCCATGTCGGAAACCCCGGAAGGCCCATGAGGCGGTTCAAACGTTCCCTCTCCGCCAGCGCTTCGGATTCGCCGCGAGCCATCTCCAACTCCGATTCCTGGAAGACGGCCTGCTCCCTGGCCAGATCCAGGGCATTGATGTTTCCCGCCGCATACTGCCGCTCGGCCAGCTCCGCCGCGGCCTGAGCCGCTTGGACAATGGTTTGAAGCGTGGCGTGCGTATGCTCCGCCGCCTGAAGAGCAACGTAGGCGGACCGGACCTCGGCAGCGAGATTCACCGCGGCATCCCCGACCCGGAGCTTGGCCTCTTCAAATTCGGCGGCGGCCAGTTTCGTTCGCAAGGGACGCGATAAAAGATCCCACAGATCCTGCGAGATCGAAAAATCGGTTTCTGTGGATCCTTCCGGATCGTGCGGAAAACGGACCACCGCCCCAAAAACCGGGTTCTGAAGGAGTCCCGCCTGAACCAGGTCCGCCTGGGCGATTCCGAGCTCTTCGAACGTAGCCTGCAAGGAACCGTTCCTGAAAAGCGCGATCTGCACCGTCTCCTCCTGACCAAGCTCATCCTCCAGCATCTGTTGGACAGCCTGTTCCGCTTCCAAATCCTCAGGCCGGCCCTGATCCCAATGGACGTGAACCCCCGCGCGCGGTTCCGCGAGCTTCTGAACGTCCTCCAATCCGCCACGGGCAGGAACCGACGCGCAGCCGGAAGTAGCCCCCGCGGTGAAAAAGAATGCCAGAATTAATTCGGTTTTGTGCGTCATTCATCCATCCTTCTCATTGACGGGGCGGGCAGCATCAGAGCTTGACGCGGCGCAGGCGCAGCGCGTTGCCGATGACCGACACGGAGCTGAAGCTCATCGCCGCCCCCGCGATCATCGGGCTAAGGAGGATCCCGAAGAAGGGGTAAAGCGCCCCTGCCGCGACCGGCACCCCGAGGACATTGTAGATGAACGCGAAGAAGAGGTTCTGCCGGATGTTGCGCATCGTGGCCTGGCTTAAAGCGCGCAGGCGGGCGATGCCGCGCAAATCCCCCTTCACGAGCGTCGCCCCGGCGCTTTCCATCGCCACATCGGTTCCGGTCCCCATGGCAATCCCTACATCGGCCTGCGCGAGGGCCGGGGCGT
This sequence comes from uncultured Planctomycetia bacterium, assembly GCA_964373055.1. Classification (GTDB taxonomy): domain Bacteria; phylum Omnitrophota; class Gorgyraeia; order 1-14-0-20-64-10; family 1-14-0-20-64-10; genus JAUSCU01. The sequence continues at coordinate 4,472 of CAYJTM010000002.1, read as the reverse complement.
CGTTCACACCGTCGCCCGCCATCGCCACGACACGGCCCTTTGCCTGGAGTTGTTTGACGAGATCCCCTTTTCTTTCCGGGAGGACCCCGGCATGCACCTCGTCGAGGCCAAGCTTCTTCGCCACCGCCTGGGCGGTCGTCAGGTTATCTCCGGTCACCATCACAATCCGGATCCCCTCCCGGTGCAGTAGTTGGATGGCCTCCGGAGTGGATCCTTTTATCGGATCGGCCACCGCCAGGAAGCCGGCCGGCTTTCCGTCCACCGCCACGAATAGGACAGTCTGTCCCTCTCGGCGCAATCTCTCCGCCTGATCCGACAGCGCCTGGACGGAGAGGCCGGTCTCTTCCATCAGCGCCTGGTTCCCCAAAGCGACACGGCGGCCGTCCACAACACCCGTGACCCCCTTGCCGGTCTTCGACTGAAACTCCCCGACCCGCCCGGGTTGGACCTGCCGTTCCCTCGCCCCGGCGACGATGGCTTGGGCCAGCGGATGTTCGCTGGCCTGCTCCAGACTAGCCGCCAACCGCAGTAGGCCGGGCTCATCCCATCCCGCCGCCGGGTTCACGGAGATCAACCGCGGTTTCCCTTCGGTCAGCGTGCCGGTCTTGTCCACGATCAGGGTGTCCACCTTCTCGACCCTCTCGAGCGCTTCAGCGTTCTTGATAAGGATTCCGGCCTGGGCGCCGCGGCCCATCCCCACCATGATCGACATCGGCGTCGCCAGACCCAGCGCGCAGGGACAGGCGATGATCAACACGGCGACCGCGTTCACCAACGCGTACGTCAGCCGCGGCTCGGGACCCACCCACCCCCAGACCAGGCCGGTCAGGAAGGCCGCCAAGATCACCGCCGGAACGAAGTACGCCGAGACCACATCCGCAAGGCGTTGAATGGGGGCCCGGCTGCGCTGGGCTTCACCGACCATCCGCACGATCTGCGCAAGAAGAGACTCGCTGCCCACCCGCTCGGCCCGAATCACCAGGCTTCCGGCGCCGTTGCGGGTGGACCCGGTCACCTTCCGGCCCGCGAGCTTCTCCACCGGAATCGGCTCCCCCGTCATCATGGACTCATCGACCGCGCTCGTCCCCTCCAGCACCACTCCATCCACGGGAATCTTCTCGCCGGGCCGGACCCGAAGCCGGTCGCCGGTCTTGACACGGTCGAGGGGCACCTCTTCCTCCATCCCATCTTCCCGCAGCAATCGGGCCGTCTTCGGGGCAAGATTCAACAGGGCTCTGATCGCGCTGCTTGTTTGGCTTCGGGCCCGCAGCTCCAACACCTGGCCGAGCAAGACCAGCGTGGTAATGACGGCCGCGGCTTCAAAATAGATGGGAACGCTCCCCCGGTGACTATGGAGGGACGGGGGGAACAGATCGTGGAACAGGAGGGCGGCGACGCTGTAGAGGTAGGCCGCTCCCGTCCCCAGGGCAATCAGCGTAAACATGTTGAGCCGCCGATGGACGATGGAAGCCCATCCCCGCTGGAAAAACGGCCACCCGCCCCAGAGGACAACCGGGGTCGCCAACAAAAACTGGACCCAGCCCAGCAATCGGTCGGAAACCCACTGCTGGAGGGGTTGACCCGGGATCATGTCCGACATGGCCAGCAGGAAGACCGGGACGGTGAGGAGAAGAGCCGCCCGGAACCGGCGGGCCATATCGAGCAGCTCGGGATTCGTTTCCTCCTCCGCGGCGGGGGCCTGGCGCTCCAAATCCATCCCGCACTTAGGACAAGCACCGGGCCGATCCTGAACCACCTCCGGGTGCATCGGGCAGGTATAAATCATTTCAGCAGGTCCACCGTCTCGCCGTCCACGGCCGGACGGACATTCCATTTCAGCCGGTCGGTGATGGTCCGCGTCAACGCCGCGCTCTGGCCCGGCTCCCCATGGACCACAAAGGTCTGCCGGGGCGGCCGCCGGAATCCGGAGAGCCAGCGCAGGATGTCTCCCTGATCAGCGTGGGCGGAAAGGCCGTCAATCGTCTCAACATGCGCGCGGACCGGGACCTCCTGCCCATACATGCGCAGGAAGCGGGCCCCCTCCTTCAGAAGGCGCCCGCGGGTGCCCGCCGCCTGGAAACCGACCAGCAGGACGGTCGTCCGCGGATCAGGCAGGCGCTTCTCGAGATGGTGGAGGATCCGCCCGCCGGTGGCCATGCCGCTGGAAGAGATGATGATCGCGGGGCCTTTCACCCGGTTGATCTCCTTGGACTCACCGGGAGTCCTCGCGAAATTCTGGTTCCGGCAGCAAAGGGGGCACTCTTTCTTGTCCATCAGCTCCTTCATCTCCAGATCGTGGTCCTCGGTGTGCCGGCAGTAGATCCCGGAGACGTCAATCGCCATCGGGCTGTCCAGGTAGACCGGCAGGGATGGGATCCTCTGCTGGTCCTGCAGCTGCCTCAGCCGCCAGATCACCTCCTGCGCCCGCCCCACCGCGAAGGCGGGAATCAGCAAGGCCCCTCCCCTGCGCGCGGCTTCGTTGACCACCCGTGCCAGCTCCGTCGAGGGGTCGGCTGGATGGGTCCGGTCTCCGTAGGTGGACTCCAGCAGCAGGATGTCCGCCTCGGGGACAAGCTCCGGATCCCGGAGGATCGGTTGATCCCAACGGCCCAGATCGCCTGAGTAGACCAGCCGGAACGGCCCCGCCTCCCCGTTATCCAGCTGAAGCTCCACACTGGCCGCCCCCAGGATGTGGGCCGTGCGGCGGAACAGAGCGGAGCATCCCTCCGTCACCCGGATGGGATTTTCGTAGGTGCAGGGTCTCAAAGTTTTAAGCGCCTTCTTCGCGTCTTCTTGCGTGTAGAGCGGCAAGGCCGGCCTGTGTCGGGTGTACCCTTTCCGGTTGGCTCTCCCGGCATCTTCCTCTTGGAGAGAGGCCGCGTCCGGCAGCATCACCCGCAGGAGGTCCGCCGTGCCGGAGGTGCAATAGATCTTGCCGCGGAATCCCATCCGCGCCAGCCGCGGCAGAAACCCGGAGTGGTCAATGTGGGCGTGGCTGAGAACCACCGCCTCCAGCGCCGGCGGGTTGAAGGGCGGGTCGGCCCAGTTGCGCAGGCGCAGCTCCTTGAGCCCCTGGAAGAGTCCCGCGTCCAGCAGCAGCTGCCGGTGCCCTACTTGGACGAGGAATTTGGACCCCGTGACGGTCCCGGACGCCCCCAAAAATTGAAGGCTAGGCATACCGCTCCGGCTCCGCGTCGAACCGCGCGGCGCACGCGGTGGAACAGAAAAGGTACCGTTTCCCGCCGGCCCGGCGCTCCGCGACCGCCCGCTGAGGGTCCAGCCGCATCCCGCAGACAACGTCTTGCTCCTCGTCTGGCTTCGGTTCTCCGGAAAAAACGGATGGGCGGCGGTAGTGCGCCTCCAGATACACCCGGACCAGTTCACCGATCAGTTTCTCCGGGTCGTCCGAGTAGACGACTCGGGATCCGGTATCCTTCTCGCAGGCCGCCAGGATCTCCTTCGCCAGGTCGCTGATGCCGCCGGTGCCGGTCAGCACGCCGATCAGCTTGCCCTCGTCGTAAGCGATGGCCAGCTCCCCCAGCGTCCCGCTCCGGCCCCCGATGATCACCACGATGTCGGAACTGCGGATGTTCACCACTTCCCGGCCCATCAGCCCGCTGCCGGTGTAGATGAGCACGTCGTAGAACTCAACCGGCGAACGGTATTTCTGGACATGCTCTTCGAGGCTCAGGCCCGGTGAAATTCCGATGACGAACCCGCCTCCTTGTTTTGCCCCGCACGCCGCCGCGTGGGGGAGCCCGGGGCAGCCGCCGGTGACCAGAATACAGCCCCGCTTGGCGGCGGCCTCCCCCAACCGGTGCGCCTTGTCCAGATGCTCTTTTGAAAATTCTCCGGTCGCCCCTCCCATCACCCCGATCTTCATCGGCATTCCCGCCAACAGCGGGACTTTTGAAGATTCAACCATGGCAGCGGCACTCCCCGTGCGGGCAATGGCAGGGTTGCGGAGGGTTCGTCTCCAGCATGCACTGCGCGTCCTCGGCCGCTTTCACCGTGGATTTCACGCTCTCCGCCAGCACGGAAAGATTCACCGCCTCGCTGCTCAAGCGGCTGCCGGCGCCGCGGATCTGCTCCAAGAGCTTGGCCCGGGCGCATTGGTCGCAGGACGGCAGAAGCCGGAGCACCCGCTCAAACTCCCGGTTCAATCCCTGCACCCGCAGAAGGGCCGCGCGCAGCTGCCCCAACCCCACCCGTTTCCAAAGCCCGTCCAGATCCTCCTGAGTCACCGCCATCGCGTCACCCTCCCTGCTGCTGGAGAACCCATTCCGCCTTGCCTCGCCGCATCTCAAACCGCCACTTCCAGATGAAATAGACCGCCGGGTAGACCAAAAGCTCCAGCAGGAAAGAGGTGAACAGCCCTCCCACCATGGGAGCGGCGATCCGCTTCATGAGGTCCGCTCCGGCCCCGTGGGACCACATGATCGGCAGCAGCCCCATGAAGGCGGCCATCACCG
>CAYJTM010000001.1:104017-131181 GCA_964373055.1 uncultured Planctomycetia bacterium | reverse complement strand
GGATCGGGGGGATACGGAAGATGTCCCCCCTGGTCAATGGTTGGGCGATCGTGGTATTGATCGCGAAGGAGTGGTTTTGGGCGCGCCGCTTGAAAAGGCGGCGCAAGGAGGGATCGTGGCAATCCAGCTGATGGAGACCGCCGCTTCCTCAGCAGCGGAGAACCTGCAGGGTTCCATCCGGGAACGGATTGTTCAGAAGGTCCTCCAGAAGTTCCCCAGGCCTTGCCGGCGTGTTCTGCTGGTCCACCCTGTGCAGGTCAGCGAATCAAAGATAGACATCCCGATTGCCCGGAACCGGCGGTACTACACCTACCCCCCCTACTCCCTGGGGGTCCTATCCGCGAACCTTGAGAAGCGCGGTTACGTCCCCTTCGCTGTGGATTTGAATTATGAGGTGTTCGATTTCATTTTCAGCGAGAAGGACAGGGTGGTTCTGCCGGATGAATTGACCGCGATTTGGAAGGGGAAGCTTCGGAAGGTGATCGAAGAGTTCAAGCCGGACGCGGTGGGGCTGACCTGCACCTTCACGATGGGTCATGAGGTGCTGATCCGGACCGCCGATTTCGTCAAGGTGTGCCAGGCATCGTTGCCGGTGGTGGCGGGGGGCGTGCACATCACCAACGCGCGGGAGATCGTCTTGAAGGAAGGCAAGAACATTGATTTCGTTTCACTCTACGAGGGGGACGTCAGTTTCCCCAACCTGCTGGACTTCGTCAACGGAAAGCGGGATTCCGCCGCCTTGAGCCAGCTTGCGACGCTGCTGGACGACGCGTACCAGTCGCTTGAGGAGCGGACCGCGCCGGCCTCGGAGGACCTGAACGTGATCCCCCAATTCGGGGATCTCCCGCTCGGCCGCTACAACCGCTTGGGTGAAATCGGGACCTTCCGGTACTGGCGCCCTGCGGAGGCGCTGGGCGGGGCGGTTTTGTCCAACCGCGGCTGCCGCGCGAAATGCACCTTTTGCAGCGTCGCCAACTTCAACGGGCCGGGGGTCCGCCAGCGGAGCGTTCAATCGGTGGTGGACGAGATTGAGGCGCTGCGGGACCGGTACAACATCCGGCACATCACCTGGCTGGACGACGACCTTTTTTACAACGTCGCAAGAACGCTGGATCTCTTTCACGAGATGGTCCGCAGAAAGCTCGACATTACCTGGGACGCCTCCAACGGCGTCATCGCCTCCGCGGCGGTTGCTGAGGAGGAGCTGATCCATGTCGCGGCCGAGTCGGGCTGCATCGGCATGTACTTCGGGATCGAGTCCGGCAATGAGGAAATCCTGCGCAGGATCAAGAAGCCCTCCGGCATCAAGCATTTCCTGAAGCTCGGGAAGATGATGAAGGATTACCCGCAGATCTTCACGCGAGGGTTCCTGATCATCGGTTTTCCGAACGAAACCTTGGGGCAGCTCCGGGACACGATCCGTCTGGCGGTGGAGATGGACCTGGACTGGTATACCGTTCAGTTGCTGACCCCGCTGCCTTCCACCCCCATCTACAACGAGATGGTCGAGCTGGGTCTGATCGAGCAGGGAAGCCTGAACACCGACGGGGAGGGCTTCACCATGTTCTCCGTCCGCGAGTCGGAACGCCAGCGGCGGAGGGAGCGGCAGCAGCGCGACCGGGCCAAGGAGTTTTCCAACCTGTTCGAGGGCCGCCTGGACACGGTTCCGACCCGGGAGCAGCTGAGCGACCTGTGGTTCCTGATCGACTACCGGATCAATTACGAAAAGATCTTCACGCAGGACCATCCGGTAGAACTTGAAAAGATGAGGCGGTTTCTCGCCGATATTTCAGACCGCATGACCTTCGCGAACCCCCTGTCCAACCTTTTCCTGTCGGTCATTGAATCCAAGCTGGGCCATCCCGAAGAGGCTGGCCGCCGCAAGCGAATGACCCGGGAATTTCTCGATCAATCGGAGTACTGGCGGCAGCGTTTCCAGGCCCTGGATCTGCTGGATCCGCGGGGCGAATTGAGGATCGAGAGGGCTGAGGGATGAAAGTCCTGGAAGGGGTGAGTGAAGATCTTTTGGTCAAGTACAACATCTACGCCTTCGATTACATCGAATATCCCCATAAGAGTTTTTGGTCGGAACAATTCAATGAGGAAGACTACAAGGCCGGTTTAAAAGAGTTGTGCCGATCAGGAGAGTGCCCGCCGCTGGTCCTCTACGTTCACATTCCTTTTTGTCCGCAGATGTGCTGGTTCTGCGTCTGCCACTTTAAAATCACCCATGATTACGAAAGGGTGAAGGGCTATCTGGATTTACTTTATCGCGAACTGGATCTGCTGCACCAGTTTTGCGTTGGGAATTCCATTACCCTCAATTTTAAGGAAGTTCACTTAGGGGGCGGATCGCCCACCTATTTGCGCGAGGAGGAATTCCTGAAGCTCAAGGAAAAGCTCCGATCGATGGTCAATTTTAAGGGGTTGGATGAGTTTGCCATTGAGGTGGACCCCCGCAGAGTGGATCGGGAGAGGATGAGATTTTACCATCGGGAGGAAATCAACCGGGTCTCTTTCGGGGTCCAGGATTTTGACCCCGAAGTTCAAAAAGCGGTTAACCGGATACAACCCCCCGAGTTATTGGAGAATCTTCTTACGCCGGAAATCCGAGGGAGTTTCGAAAGCGTCAATTTCGACCTCCTTTGCGGTCTGCCCCTCCAGACCACCGCCTCGATGAGGAAAACGATCGAGCGGGTCATCCAGATGCAGCCCGACCGCGTCGCTTTGAGTTTCATGCATTACTCACCCAAGGATATGCCTCATCAGCTGGTGATGAAAAAGAATGGCAATCTCCCGGGTTTCACGGATCGGAAGTTGATTTTCCAAGAGGCGGTTGATGCTCTCATTCGGGCAGGATACATTCGCACCGGGTTCGAGCATTTTGCCAAGCCGACCGACGCGGTGGCAAAAGCGGTTGAAAAGCGGACGGTACAGTATAATTCTTTGGGCGCCACCCCCGGTCGATGCAGTTACCTGATCGGCGTCGGGTTGCACAGTTACAGCCGTCTTGGAGAGCGGTACTACTCTCAAAACGTTTACGAGCAACCGGGGTATGAGGCAGCCCTCATGAAGGGCCGTTTCCCCGTCTTCCGCGGCCATCAACTCAGTCAGGACGATCTGATCCGGCGGGAAATCATTCATAAGCTGCGCACCCTCTTCACCCTCGACCGCGGCGAGATCGAAGAAAAATATGGTCTTGAGTTTGAGCGGTACTTCCAAAAGGAAGAAACCGTGTTGCGGGAATTCGCGAGTGACGGCATGTTGGAATTCCGCGGAAGCGAGATCACCATCACCGATCTGGGGAAGAACTTCTCAAACCTCGCGGGTCGGATTTTCGATAAATACAGCAGGGGGGACCGGTACCCCCAGGACTTTTTCGAGGCTCCGAGGATCACGTTGTGATTATTAGCCGCACCCCCTTGCGGATCTCTTTCTTTGGAGGGGGCACCGATTACCCCGTCTGGTTTCGGGAACAGGGCGGGGCTGTCTTGGGGACCACGATTAACAAGTACTGTTACATCACCTGCCGTTATCTGCCCCCCTTCTTTCCCCACAAGAGCCGGATTGTGTATCACAAGATTGAGATCGTGGATTCGAACGACCAGATTGAACATCCTGCCGTGCAGGGAATCCTGCGTTACATGAACATTGAGAAGGGCCTCGAGCTCCATCACGACGCGGATTTGCCCGGAAGATCCGGTTTGGGCTCCAGCTCTTCTTTCACGGTTGGGCTGCTGCATGCCCTCTATGCCCTAAAGCAGATCATGCCGACGAAGAACCAGTTGGCGGCTACGGCCATGCACGTGGAACAAGAAGTCCTCAGAGAGAATGTGGGCTGTCAGGACCAGGTGTTGGCGGCCTACGGGGGGTTTCAGAGAATCGATTTTCTTCCTGGAGCTACCGACGGGGATTTCCAGCTTACCCCCATTATCATCAGCCGAGAGAGGCTTCAGGAATTCCAGGATCACCTGTTGCTTTATTACACGGGAACCTCCCGGATCGCCTCGGATATCGTTCGGGAGCAGCTTGAGCGGACCCGCACTCAAGAGAACCGAAAGATTTTATCCCTGATCGCGCAAATGGTGGATGAGGCAGTGCGGCTTTTTACCAGCGCCGCGCCCATCGAAGAGATCGGCAAGCTGCTCCATGAGGGTTGGTTGCTGAAGAAGGGGCTTTCCTCAAAGATTTCCACCTCTCAGATTGACGTTCTTTACGAAGAGGCACGCCGGGCGGGCGCCATTGGGGGCAAGTTGCTGGGGGCGGGCGGAGGCGGGTTTGTGCTTTTGTTCGCGCGGCCGCAGGATCACCCTAAGATTAAAGAACGGTTGATCTCCTTTTTGCACGTTCCCTTCCGATTCGAAAACCACGGCAGCCAGATTCTCTTGTACGATCCGAGTTCCCCCGCGGAAGACCCGCCTTCCCAAACAGCTCTCTCTCGGGTCAGTCTAGCCACGTCCGCTCTCTCACAGTAGGGCAGGTCTTGGGCCTAACGCTTGTGTTTTTGTCGGCAGGGTCATATACTGGTCGGTTAAGATGCGCGATATCTCAGAAGAGTTTCAGACGGTAGCGGGCGGAGGATCGTGCACGGCGGAGGGGGGCCGTGCGCGTTTGAGCGCCACCCTGCTGGTTCCGACCTTGAATGAGCGGGAGGGGCTGGAGGTGATCCTTCCTCAGATTGATCCCCGATGGGCGGATGACATCCTGTTCGTGGATGGAGGATCCACCGATGGCACGCTCGATGTGATCCGTCGCTGGGGGCACGGGCGCCTGCTCATCCAAAAGCGGCCGGGATTGTCCAACGCTTACCTGGAGTCCTTAGCGCTCATTTCCTCGGACATCGTTGTCACCTTTTCCCCGGATGGGAACTCGCTGCCCGAAGCCATCCCCGCGCTGATCGAGAAGGTCCGGGAAGGGTACGACATGGTGATCGCCTCCCGGTATCTGCCGGGCGCCGGCAGCCAGGACGACGATCCGGTGACGGCCTTCGGAAACTGGATGTTCACGCGCGTGATCAACCTCCTGTTCGGCGGCCGGTACACGGATTCTCTGGTGATCCTCCGGGCCTACCGAAGGAGTCTGATCCGGGATCTGGAGATGGCAAGGCAGACATCGGATTTCGAGCCCCTGCTGTCGATCCGGTGCGCCACCTACAAGAAGCGGGTGGCGGAGATCCCGGGCAAGGAGCCGCGCCGGATCGGGGGGATACGGAAGATGTCCCCCCTGGTCAATGGTTGGGCGATCGTGGTCCTCATTGTGCGCGAGTGGTTTTGGGCTCGCCGTTTGAAGAGGCGCCGCCTGAAGGGATGAAGGTGCTGGAGAGGGTCAGCGAAGGCCTGCTGGACAAGTACAACATCTATGCCTTCGACTACATCGAATACCCCCACAAGAGTTTCTGGCCCTCCTCGTTTAAGGTAGAGGAGTACAAAGCGGCGCTGAAGGAATCCTGCCGCTTAAAGACCCCGCTGATCCTGTACGTCCACATCCCGTTCTGCCAGCAGATGTGCCTCTTCTGCATCTGCCACTTCATGATCACCCACGACTACGAGAGGGTGAAGGCTTACCTGAAGCTGCTGTACCGCGAGCTGGACCTGCTGCGCGAATTCTTCAAAGAGAACTCCCTCACCCCGAATTTCAAGGAGGTTCACTTGGGCGGCGGTTCGCCGACCTATTTGAGGGAGCCGGAGTTCCTTGGGCTGAAGGCCAAGCTGGCCGAGACAGTGGACTTCAGCGGCCTGGCCGAGTTCGCGATCGAGATCGACCCGCGCCGGGTGGACCGGGAACGGATGCGCTTTTACCGCGCGCAGGGGATCACGCGGATCTCCTTCGGGGTCCAGGATTTCGATCCCGAGGTCCAGAAGGCGGTCAACCGGGTGCAGCCGCCGGAGCTGCTGGAAAACCTGCTGGTCCCCGAGGTCCGCCAAGGTTTCGAGAGCGTCAACTTCGACCTGCTTTGCGGCTTGCCGCACCAGACCACCGCTTCGATGGCGAAGACCGTCGAGAAGGTGATCCAGATGTCGCCGGACCGGATCGCGTTGAGCTTCCTGCATTACTCGCCCAAGACGGCGCCCCATCAGCAGCTGATGAAAAGGGACGGCGAGCTCCCCAACTTCCAGGCCCGCAAATTGATTTTTGAAGAGGCGGCTCGGGCCCTGCTGCGGGCGGGCTATGTGCGGACCGGGTTCGAGCATTTCGCCAAACCGACCGACGCGGTGGCTCAAGCCGTTGAAAACAAGGTGGTGCAGTACAACTCGCTGGGCGCCACGCCCGGGCGGAGCTCCTCCATCCTGGGCGTCGGGCTGCACAGCTACAGCAGCCCCGGCGATGGCTGCTATTCCCAGAACGTTTACGAGCAGCCGGAGTACGAGCAGATGCTGCTGAAGGGCCGGCTCCCGATCTTCCGCGGCCATTGCCTGAGCAGGGACGACGTGATCCGGCGCGAAGTCATCCGCAAGCTGCGGTCCCTTTTCGCGATCGACTACGCGGAGATCGAAGGAAAATACGGCCTGCGCTTCCGGGACTATTTCCGGGAGGAGCGGGTCGTGCTGGAGGAATTCGGGAGGGACGGCATGCTGGAATTTTCCGAAGGCGGATTCGCCCTCACCGAGCTCGGCAAGAACTTCGCCAACCTGGCTTCCAGGGTTTTCGACAAATACAGCCGCGGGCGGGAATATCCGAAGGACTTCTTCCGGGCCCCCGAGGTCACTTTATAGCTTCAGAAAATCAAAAGGAGAAAAGGATGCCTCACTTCATGGAGCAGAGCTTTGAGCTGGGTTCATTTAACGAACAGGATGTCCGTTCCTACAAAGAGAACGGGTATTTGGTCGTGAAGGACCTGTTCACTCCCGAAGATTGCGAATGGATCCTTCGCACCTGCAAGGCCCATTCCGATGAGAAATTTTCGGCGATCCTGAACCTGGACCGGCGGGTCCCCGTCCTGCGGGAGGTGATGAAGAACCGCAAGATCGTCAAAATCCTGGAGACGCTTCAGGGAGCCGAGATCGTGGGTCTGATGAGCCAGATCCTCTTCAAGGAGGCCGGCTCCCCGTACGCCTCCCAGGCCTGGAACCCCCACCAGGACAATGCTTACCCTCAGGCCGCGGACGGGGCCTACATCACGATCAACCTGTTCCTCAAAGAGGCCGATCCCGAGAACGGCGGCATGTACATCTATCCCGGCTCACAGAAGGAGGGGCTTCTGCCGTTCGAGCCGACGGTCAGCTACCGGGAGCAGTCGGGCACCAACCCCGGCAACACCTGCAAGGTGCCCCCGCAATACCAGAAGACGGATCTGGTCGTCCCGCAGGGGAGCATGCTGATCCTGAACGGCCACGTGATTCACGGGTCGTACCCGAACCAGAGCGCGACGAGATCCAGGCCCCTGTTCTCGATCTCCTACCTCACGAAGGGGGAGAAATTCCTGCCCGGCAACACGGCCAAACGGGAAGTGATCCCTCTGCGCTAATGGACCTGCTGATCGTTTGCCCCGGCAACAGCCGGGTCATCTACCAGGAGCTGGCCGCCAAACAGATCTCGGCCATCGAGCCGCCGATCTGGGGGGCCCTGCTGGCCAACTTCGCCCGGCGCAAGGGCTACGGCGTCCAGCTGATCGACCAGGAAGGGCTGGGCTTAAGCTCCGACCAGCTGGCCGCGCAGGCGGCAGCGCTCAAGCCGCGCCTGACCGCGGTGGTCGTCTACGGGCAGCAGCCCTCCGCCTCCACGCAGAACATGACGATGGGCAAGGAGGTCTGCTCGAAGATCCGGCAGACGGCTCCGGAGACCAAGATCGTCATGCTGGGCGGGCACCCCTCCTCGCTGCCGGAGCGGACGCTGCGGGAATCGGAGGTCGATTTCGTCTGCCAGGGGGAAGGCCCGGCCACGCTGCAAGGGCTGCTGGAGCTGTCCGATCTGGGCGACGCCTCCTCCTACTCGAAGGTGCCCGGGCTCTGGTACTGGAGCGAGGGACGCGTGGCCGCGACGCCGGAGGCGGCGGTCATCCCGCAGGAGAGGCTGGCGCAGGAGCTGCCCGGCATGGCCTGGGACCTGCTGCCGATGGAGGCCTACCGGGCCCATAACTGGCACTGCTTCTCCCACATCGACGAGCGCAAACCCTATGCCTCCATCTACACGAGCCTGGGCTGCCCGTTCCGGTGCACCTTCTGCTGCATCAACGCCCCCTTCGGGCGCTCGACGATCCGCTGCTGGGACCCGAAATTTGTCATCGGCCAGCTGGAGATCCTGGCGACCCGCTACAATGTCAAGAACATCAAGATCGCCGACGAGATGTTCGTGCTCAATGAGCGCCATGTCTTGGAGCTGTGCGACCTGATCATCGAGCGCGGTTACAAGTTTAATTTCTGGGCCTACGCCCGCGTCGACACCGTCAAGGAGCGCTTCCTGGAGAAGCTTAAAGCCGCCGGCTTCAACTGGCTCGCGCTGGGGATCGAGTCGGGCAGTAAGCACGTGAGGGACGGGGTACAGAAGGGGCGTTTCGGAGATGAGGAGATCGCGGGTGTCGTCGGGCGGATCAAGGCGGCGGGCATCAATGTGATGGGCAATTACATCTTCGGCCTTCCCGACGACGACTATGAGTCGATGCAGGCGACGCTGGATCTGTCGCTGGAGCTCAATTGCGAGATGGCAAACTTTTACTCCGCTATGGCGTATCCCGGCTCCAAGCTGTATCAGATCGCGGTGGAGCGCGGGTGGGCGCTCCCGGAGCAGTGGCATGATTTCTCCCAGCATTCCTACGAGCAGCTCCCGCTGCCGACGGAGCACCTTTCAGCGGGAGAGGTGCTGGCCTTTCGGGATAAGGCATGGCAGGCCTACTTCACGAATCCCCGGTATTTGAAATTGGTTCAGCGCCGATTTGGACAAGAGGCAATGAATCACCTTCAGGAGCTGGCCACCCACACGCTTCGCCGAAAGCACACGGCGCCGCTCAAGGTCGAGCCGGTCCAGCGTTGGGTGGAGGATGGGGCGGTATCGCGTGGCTGAGCCGATCTCCGGGAAATCGCAGATCCGGGTTGGGCTGGTTCAGATCAACAACAGCTACTCCAACCAGAATTACCTGCCGCTGTCCGTCGGGCTGCTCCAGGCCTACTGTCTAAAACATCTGAAGGAGCCTCAGGCGGTTGAGTTTTTGCTGCCGGTCTACTCGCGCCTCCCCGTGGACCGGGTGGTCGGCCATGTGCGGGAGGCGGACGCGGTCTTTTTCAGCACCTACGTCTGGAACTTCCGCATCTCGCTCGAATCGGCACGGCGGCTGAAGGAGCAGCGGCCGGAGACGGTGATCATCTTCGGGGGGCCGCACGTGCCGGACCACGGCGTGGAAGAGTTCCACCGCCGCTACCCGTTCATCGACCTTGCCTGCCACGGGGAAGGGGAGGCGGTGGCCTGCTCGATCCTGGAGAACTTCCGGGAGCGCTCCTGGGAAAAGGTCCCTTCGATCAGCTACGTGGATGAGAAGGGCCGGCTGAGGGAGAATCCTAAGGGCCCTCGGATCCCGGATATGGCCCGGGTGCCCTCCCCCTATCTCGAAGGGATCTTCGAACCGCTGATCAAGGCGCATCCGCAGGAGCACTGGATCGCGCTGTGGGAAACCAACCGCGGCTGTCCCTTCAGCTGCACTTTTTGCGATTGGGGGTCGGCCACCGCGGCCAAGGTCTACACGTTCGACCTGGACCGCCTCTACCGGGAGGTGGACTGGTTCGCCGACCACCGGATCGAATACCTGTTCTGCTGCGACGCCAATTACGGCATGCTGCCCAGGGACCTGGAGATCACCCATTATCTGGCGGAAACCAAACAGCGGCGCGGCTACCCGCACGCAGTCTCGGTGCAGAACACGAAGAACGCCACCGAGCGGGCCTATGAAGTCCAGAAGACCCTTTCCGCGGCTGGCATGAACAAGGGGGTCACGATCGCGCTCCAGTCGATCGACCCGATGACCTTAAAAAGCATCAAGCGAAGCAACATCTCCACCGAATCGTACCAGGAGCTGCAGCGCCGGTTCACGCGGGACGGGGTGGAGACCTACACCGACATGATCCTGGGGCTGCCCGGCGAGACGTACGACTCGTTCGCGGAAGGGATCTCGACCGTCATCGCGAACGGCCAGCACAACCGCATCCAGTACGGAAATCTCTCGATCCTACCGAACGCGGAGATGGGGGATCCGGAATATCAGAAGCGGTATGGGATGATCCAGGTGGAGACGAAGGTCATCAACATGCACGGCTCCCTCGCCGAGTCGGACCAGGGGATCTCGGAAACCCAGGCTTTGGTGGTGGGGACGAATACCCTCCCGATAGAGGATTGGGTGAGGACCCGGGCCTATGCCTGGTGGTCGGCCTTCCTTCATTTTGACAAGATCTTCCAGATTCCCTTCGTACTGCTCCACCAGATCTGCTCGGTGAGCTACCGGGAGCTCCTCGAAGTTTTTTCAGAGAGCTCTTCGGAAAAGTTCCCGATTCTTCGGGAAACCCGGGAATTCTTTCTTGAGAAGGCGAGAGATATCCAGCGGGGTGGCTCGGAGTTTTGCGAATCAAAGGAATGGCTGAACATCTGGTGGTTGACCGACGAGTACATGCTGATCAAGCTTTGCGTGGAAGGCAAACTGCAGGCCTTTTATCGAGAAGCGGAACAGGCGCTCCAGCAGTTCTTGGAGGCGAGAAAGCTGGAGTTCCCTGACGGCCTGCTCCGGGAGACCATCGAGTACAATCGGGCGCTTCTGAAGTTGCCCTTCCAAACAGAGGATTTGACTATTGAGCTTTCCCATAACATCTGGGAATTTTACCGGTCGGTTCTTGAGGGTCGGCCGGTTTCTTTGGTGAAAAAGCCCTGCAAGATCCACATCGACCGGACCAGCCAAACCTGGTCGACTTGGGAAGATTGGTTCCGGGAAGTGATCTGGTACGGCAACAAGAAGGGGGCCTACCTGTACGGGAACAATGAGGTCGAGCCACAGTTGGCGGGGCATTATTGATGGGAGCGGGAATGCGCACTCGGTCGCTGGGAAAAACAGGGATTGAGGTTTCTGAAATTGGGTTCGGCGGCTGGGGGATCGGCGGATCCACGGGAGAGGCCGTCGGTTACGGGCCGACCGATGACGAGGCTTCCCGGGCCACCCTCCGGCAGGCCCTTGAGAACGGTATCACCTTTTACGACACCTCTCCGGTGTATGGGTACGGGCGCAGCGAGTCGCTGATCGGAGAGGTGTTCGAGCGCGTCCGGGAGAAGGTTGTTCTGGCCTCTAAGGTGGGCTTTGTTCATTCCAGCGGGGCTCAGGATTTTTCGCCCGAACACATCGCGCGGTCGCTTGATGAAAGCCTGCGCCAGCTCCGGACCGACCATGTCGACCTGTATCAGGTGCACGATCCTCCGCTCGGCCTGCTGGAACGGGACGCGAGGATCCTGAAGGCGCTCCATTCGCTGAAGCAGGAAGGGAAGGTTCGGGCGCTGGGCATTACCGTCCGCTCTCCGCAAGACGCCTTTCAGGTGGTGGAACGGTTCGGCTTCAAGTGCGTTCAGGTCAATTTCAATCTGCTCGATCAGCGGGTTCTCCAAACCGGTTTGCTGGATTTCTGCCGCTCTCATGAAGTGGGAATGATCGTCCGGACGCCGCTTTGCTTCGGTTTCCTGACCGGCGGCTACGCGGCGGAAGGCCCCTTTGAGCCGACCGATCACCGGAGCCGCTGGTCCCTTGAGCAGAGGGCCCTTTGGGTCGAAGGGTACCGCCTCTTTCAGTCGGTCTTGGCTCAGGAGAACCAGACACCGGCCCAGATGGCCCTGCGGTTCTGCCTGTCCTACCCGGGCGTCTCGACGGTGATCCCCGGCATGATGCGGCCGGAGCACGTTCTCGAGGATGTGGGGGCCAGCTCGATGGGCGGGCTGGCTCCGGCTCAGCTGGAGACGCTGCGGAAGATCTACCAGGGGCAGCAATTCTTCATTAAGGACCGCCTTGTCCTTTCAGAATGAAGGGGCGCGGGCCGCGCCGGCCAAAGAAGAGCAACGGCGGTCTTTGACCTCCACGTTGCTGGTCATGACCTTGAACGAGATCGAGGGGATGAAGGCCGTCATGCCCCGCGTCCGGCGGGAGTGGGTGGATCAGATCCTGGTCCTCGACGGCGGCTCCACCGACGGCACGGTCGAATGGGCGCGGCAGCAGGGCTACGAGGTGCTGGTCCAGAGCAAGCCCGGGTTCCGTGCGGCCTACCTGGAGGCCTGGCCGCTGGTGCGCGGTGAGGTGGTCATCTACTTCACGCCGGATGGGAACACCGTGCCCGAAGAAGTCCCCCGGCTCATGGCCAAGATGGAGGAAGGGTACGATCTGGTCATCGGCTCCCGCTACTTGGGGAGCGCGAAATCGCTGGATGACGACTCCGTCACCGGATTTGGAAACTGGATGTTCCGGACGCTGACTAACATTCTGCTTCGGCCCCGAGGTTCTCCGCGGATGACCGACCCGATGATCATGTTCAGGGCCCACCGGAAGGACCTTCCGCAGCGGCTCGAGTTGGATCGCCCGGAGCCCTTTGTCGGGCTGGAAAGGCTTTTCCGGACCCGGGTGGATTGGATTCCCTTGATGAGCATGAGGGCGATGAAACGGGGCATGCGATGGGTGGAAATCCCGGCGGACGAGCCGGCGCGGATTGGCGGAGAGAGAAAGCTCCGGATTTTTCAATGGGGGTCGGTTTATCTGCTCCAACTCTTGGGGGAGTGGTGGTGTGGAGAGAAAAAGCCTTCCGCGTAAGCGCGTTTCTCGCAGCGGCCTTGGGTTTCCTGGGGATCCTCTTGGAGCCCATCCGAGGGGCCGTTCCAGAGACCGATCTCTGGTGGATGATCCCCGTCCTTTCCCAGTACGTCACACAAACCGCTCCTAAAGAGCTCTTCGCCTTCCTGGTCAGCCCCCTACCTCGGTACTTTGAGGCGCCGGTGCTTAAATCGTATCTCTGGCTGGTTGAGGAAGGCCTGCGGTTGCCTTTTCATTCGCTGGTCTTGGGCGCCGTTCTCGTTCATTGTCTCAACGCCCTGTTGGTCGGGTGGGTCAGCCATCGATTGGGGTTATCCCGCCGGGTGGCTTTGTTTGCGACGCTGATCTTCCTGGGCCTGTTCATCCATCATCAGGCCTTTCTGTGGCCAGCCGCCTTCCAACACCTCTTCTCCGTCACCACGATTCTTGCGACGGTGGGCCTCTTCCTGAAAACCGAGGAGAGGTGGGCGGCCGGGAAGCGCGCGCAGGGGCTGTACGCTTTAGCATGGGGAGCCGCGCTGCTGGCCTCTCTTCAGAACGCCGCGATGATCGGGCCGGTCTTAATTGGGTTCCATGTCTTTTTCTGTTCGCCCGATCGAGACACGGCAACGGTCCGGTATCAGCGTTGGTTGCCCGTGTGGGTGTGCTGCATGGTCTATCCGATCTTTTCAGTTTCCTTTCTGGGTCTCGACGTCATTCTCAAAGCGGTGGCGGCGCATCCGCTGCCTCCTTGGACTAAGGCGGCGTCTCTTTTCTTCGGTGGGGTGGCCGCGCTTCTTCTGATGGGTCGCCTGATTCCCGTTCTGTATGGGAGCGCGCGTCAGCGGAAAGCGATCCGGTGGGTCATGGGGTCGGCTGTTCTATGCGGTGCGGGCTGGCTGGTGTTCAGAGACAAGCGTCAGGTCCTACTTCTCTACAACGTTTGTGTGCCGCTGGCCTCCGTTCTCTCTTCCTTCCTGGATCCATTCCGCACCGCCCTAGGGATACCGGCGGGGGAGAGCTATTACTACACGCCCCCGCAGCTTAGCCCGGTTTCCCTGATCGGCGCGATTTTTCTCGTGGCGGTCTTCTCCGGGAAGTTTATCGCCCAGCGATGGGAGCGGGTGCTCCTGTTCGTCTGGTATCTGCTCTGTCTGGGCTATCTGCTCCTCCATCACCACGTCGCTTCGGCCATGCCTTTCCAGATTCCGTCGAGATATTTCGTGTATATCACCCCCGTCTTTTCCATCCTGGCGGCCGCAGTGGCCTGTTACGCCGCGGATCGATTTTCGCAGACGCTGCCAAACGGCAGAAGAGTGGCGAATGGGGTGTTGTCCATCGTGCTGATCGCTTTGATGGTCCCGAACCTGCTAGCCATTCGCGTGGCCCTCTTCCGGGGTCGTTTGACGAATACCTATCTGGTTTACGATGACTTGCGCCTGGCGCGCCTGATTCGAGAAGATTGGGCCCGAAGCGGCGGTGCCTCGGCGGCCCCCGGGAACCTGACCGTTGAGAACGCGGTGCCGACGCTCTTCCTGAAGATGCAGTGGAGCCGTCCGGTCGATTGCAACCGGATCGGGCATGAGCATTTGCGAAGATTTCTTGGAGAGGTATTTCAAGATCGGTCCATGCGGGCGGTCCGCATCAACGAGGGTCCTCCCCTTTCCCCGGGAGCAAGGGTGTACCGGATTGAAGGGGACAGGATCCTGGAGGGCCAGGGCCGATCCATCGAGCCATTCAGCGAACTGTTGAGGGAAGCGCTCCTTCGGATGAGCGAAGAAAAACATGAATCCGCCCGGGATCTGTTTAAAAAGGCGGCGCTGGAACGCCCCTTTTTGTTGAACTACGTGCTCGCCCGGCACCTGCGGTTGGCCGACCTGTTTTGGGTCACCGGCGGCCAGGATTTTCGCGACCTTTTTGAGCACATCAGGGGGCGGACACGGATCTGGGGGGTTGCCCCTGTGGAGAAGGTCAAGCGGACTGCGGAGCTCATCGAGGCGGAGCTTTCGAACTACGTCCTCTGCCTGCTTTGCCTCTCTTATCTTGAGCATGAGACCGGGCATGTGGAGGAGAGTCGCTTCTGGCTTTCGCAGATCTGGTTTGTTGAGCGGGAACCTGAAGTTCTGATCCGATGGCTGGATCGGATCCCGGAGGTCCGCTCCTCACCCTTCCTCCGGGCTTTCTTGGAGAAGGTCAGGGACCCCCTCTTCTTTCGCGAACCCCTTGTGTGGAAGAAGGAAGACTACGCGTTCGGTCGCTTCCTGGTCCGATTGGTGTTTCATTGGGACATCCGCTCCAGGTGGGACAATCGGTCCGGCGTAGTCCTGTGAGGCGTTTCCGCGGCCTCTACATCGCCGCCTCGGCTCTTCTGGCGGCGGTTTTCTTTGCCCTGATGAGAGCGCCCATGCTTTGGGCCACCATGGAATTGGATCTCTGGTGGATGCTCCCCGCCCTCTCCTCTCTGGTGGAAGGAAAATCCGGTTTGGAGCTCGCCGCGTTTGTTCTGGCCCCGGCCCCCCGGGCCATGGAGCCGCCGGTTGTGAAGGCCTTTCTGCTGCTGGCCACGCCGGCTGTGGGCCTCCAGCTTAAAAATCTGGTATTCATCTCCCTCGTTGTGCATTGCGCCAGCACGGTTTTGCTGTACCGCGTGGTCCGGCGATTTGGCCTGGGGGCGCGCAGCAGTTTTTTTACCGCCTGGTTCTATTTCACGGTTTCGGCGAATTTTCATGCCTTCTTATGGCCGGTGGCTTTTCAGCATCTCTTCGCGGTTTTCACAATTCTGCTGGTGCTTCACCTCTATCTAAAAACAGAAGAGCAAATAGGGAAAAACGGCGGGCCCGGTAAGATCCTGCCGGGCGGGAGGCTGCCCTGGACCTATGGGGCGGCCCTTTCGGCGGCGTTGTTGGCTTCTTTGCAGAGGAGCGCGCTGATCGCTTTGGGGCTCATCCTGGTGGACATCCTGGTTCGCCCCAAGGAATATGCGCAGAGGATGGCGCTCTACCGCCGCTGGTTTCCCATGTTCCTGATCAGCCTCTTTTATCCCGCGTGGATCCTGACGGTATGCGACGACGGGATTCTAACGGGGATCATTCTTCACAGCGACCTGCCCGGGCGGATCAAGGATTTTCTTCTGCCTGCGGGTTTTACGCCGAGGCCGTTTGCGTCCGGCCTGAAGTATCCACTCTTGTTGGCGGTGGGGGTGGCCGGATTGCTGGGGGTCGGGTTTCTGCTGAGAATGGCCTCTCGCTGGAAGGGAAGGGTGAGCCCACTCCTTCTTTCGGCGGGTCTTGTCCTGGCAGGGGGGGCGGTGCTGTTCGGTTTTCAAGACAGGCGTCAATGGCTCTTTCCCTACAACGCGGCGGTGCCTTTTGTGACCACGCTCACTTCCTTTCTGCGCCCCATGCAGATGGCCCTGGCGATGGACGCCACGGAGAAGAACTACACCATTCCCGCCCAGATCAGCCTCTTCGGTTTGGGGGTCTCCCTTTTTCTGCTGTGGATTTTTTGGGCCGG
Organism: uncultured Planctomycetia bacterium; assembly: GCA_964373055.1. Classification (GTDB taxonomy): domain Bacteria; phylum Omnitrophota; class Gorgyraeia; order 1-14-0-20-64-10; family 1-14-0-20-64-10; genus JAUSCU01. The sequence continues at coordinate 114,935 of CAYJTM010000001.1, read as the reverse complement.
TTTTGTCGTCCGGAAAAGGCGGCTGCTGCTCTTCTTTGTCTGGTACCTGCTGTGCCTGGCCTTTCTTCTGCGCTACCAGTACACCTTTTTCCCGGTCATCTCTCCTTCGCGCTATTTTGTTTACCTGTCCCCCTTTGTGGGGGCGGTCTTCTGCCCGGTCGCCGTCACTCTGTACCTGAGGCTGGCCCGCAGGCTTCGGCTCAAGGCCTTTGCCCGAGAGATCCTGCTGGTTGGGGCTTTCATGCTGCTGTGCCTTCCCAACCTGGCGGCGGCCGGCCTGGCCAGCTGGAGAGGGAAGCTGGTCAACACCTACTATGTGTACGACGATGTTCGGGTCTCCCGCCTGATCCAGGCCTCACTTTGGGGCTCCGGGCCGGCTTCCCGGCGTGTGGTGGCCGTGGAGGGGGCTGAGCCGCTCCCGCTTAAAGCACTCGGCGAGGCGACTTACCCGTACGCGGACCCGGCGCGGTACGATCACCTCCGCATCGCCTTCCGCGAGGCCCCGGGAGGGTCGGGAATCGTCCAGCTGCGGATCAACGAAACGGGCCGTTCCAATCCCTCCCATCGCTACGTGATTCAGGGGCCGTACGTGCTCGGCCCCGATGGGAAAAGGGTCGACCCCTTCGGAAGGATCCTGGAGGAGGGGATCGGCCGGATGGCCGCCGGACGGAATCAAGAAGCCATCGAACTTTTCAGGCGGGCGGCCCAAACGAAACCGTTCCTGCTGAACTACTGCCTGGCGCCGGGGCTGCGCCTGGAAGATGTCCGGTGGCTGACCCAGGGAGAGGAGTTCCGCGAATGGCTGCGGAGCATCCACGTCCGCTGGTTCACAAAGACCGAAAAATTCGAGCGGATCCGGCAATCGATGGAGACGGATCTCTCGGAGTACACGCGGTGCCTCTTTTATCTCTCCTACCTGGAGGCCGAAGAGGGCCGCGAGGAGAACAGCCGGTATTGGATCTCTCAGATTTATCACCTGGACCGGGACCGGGAAAGGCTGGTTTCCCTGATTTCGGAAGACCCCGTGGCCAAGCAGCATGAGCGGATGCTGAGGTTTTCGGAGCGCTTCAGGGACGGCACCACTTTCGATCAGCCGCTCCCTTGGCGGAAGGACGACTACGGCTTTGGGCGGTTTCTGGCCCGCCTGCTTTTCCGATGGGATTTCCGGTCCACGTGGGACCTCCGGGCGGGGACGCCGCCATAAAAGCCCTGTACGGAAGCGTTTCCCTTTTGCTGCTGGCCGGTTTTTTTGCTTCTTGCATGGGCACGGTCAATGCGGCCGTCACCGAAACAGACCTATGCTGGATGATCCCGTCCGTCCTTCAAAGGGTGGAGCAGGGTTCCTTCCTCGATGCGATTCGGTTCCTGTTCTCGGCGGGCCCGCCCAAGGTGGCCGATTTCTTCATCAAGGCCTACCTCTTTTTCGGTTTGTCTTGGTTTGGGGTGCACGTGCGGGGTTTGATCCTCTTCGCCATCGGGATCCATCTTGCCAACACGGTGCTCCTGTACGGGCTGGGGCGCCTGCTGGGCTTCCAACGCCGGGTCAGTTTTCTTTCGGCCGCGGTTTATCTGTGCCTCTTCACCCATTTTCACGCCACGCTGTGGCCGACCGCGGCGGCTTTTCATCTCTTGTCGGCCTTCCTCATCCTTCTCGTCTTCTCGCTGTATCTGAAGACCGAACAGCGGTTCTCCGAGGGCAGGCCGTACCGGATCTTATTTTGGACCACGGTGGCGGCGATCGGGGTGGCATCGTTCAACCGGAGCACCTTCATTCTCCCGGTGCTGATCCTGACGCACCTGCTCCTCCAGAGGGATCCTCAGCGCCGGGTCTCGGCCTATTGGCGGTGGACGCCGCTGTTCGCGGTCTCCATCCTGGAGCCGATCTACTGGGTCATCGTGATCCGCCAGTGGGCCACCAACAGCCTGCTTCGGCGGGCCATCGAGCTGCTGGAAAGAGTGCCTCTTCCGGTCCCGGCCAAGCTCCTTCTGTTTTCGGCGTTGGGAGTCGGTTCGATCCTCGCCTTCGGTGGGCTCCTCCGATGGCTCAGCCTGGGCAGGGGGCGGCGGATCAGGTTGAGGTGGGTGTTCCTTTCGCTTGCAGTCGTCGCGGCGGTGCTGCTGGCCCTCTACGACCGGCGCCAGCTCCTTCTCCCCTATACCGCGCTGGTCCCGTTTACGGTCACCCTCTCTTCCTTCTTGCAGCCGATCCGCGCGGCATTGTCCTTGGATTCGAGCTATCCGTTCTACCTGTTTCGGCCCGCGCTGGAGGCATCCGATCTGCTGCTGGCGGCGGGGATCATCGGCATCTTCCTCGCCGTCACCGTGGTCCGGCAGAGGCAGCTCGCGGTGCTGGCGGTCTGGTACGCCGTGACCCTGCTGCACTTTCTCTTCCAATTTTCGAATCAGCCGGTGACGGCCCCCTCCCGGCACTTTGTTTATCTCTCTCCGATCTTTTGCCTCGTTTTTTGTTCGGTCTTGGACTTCGTGGCGTCGGTTTTGATCCGCGGAGAACCTAAAGCCAAACTGCGCCAGGTGTTGCTGCTGGGAGTGGTGGCCATGCTCTGCGCTGAGAACCTGGTGGCGATTCGCCTGGCGGAGTGGCGCGGGAAGCTGGTCAACAACTATTACACCTACGACTACATCCGGGCCGCCCGGCTGATCCAGGTGGACCTTCAGGGAAGGGGGGATCCGGCTCCCCCAGGGGGGTCCCTGGCCGTCTCGGGAGTGGTTCCTATGCCTTTTGGGTACGGAACATGGTATTTTATGAAGGTGGATCCGGACGATCACCGGCTGTTCCGGTTCGTTCTGGAAGAGGTGTTTCGGGACCGTTCCATGAGGGCGGCGAAGATCAATCCCCCGGAGGGGGATTCCGGGGGCTTCCGTCTGTTGTACCGGGTCCACGAAGAGCGGTTAATCGATGAAAGGGGCCGATCCTTGGATCCGTTCGACCGGCTTTCCGAGGAGGCCCTCTTGCAGCTCTCCGGAGGGAATGAGCGGGAGGCCAGGCATCTCTTTCTGGAAGCCGCCCGGCAGCGCCCATTTCTCTTAAGATTCGTTCTTCCGGACAGTTGCCGCCTTGAGGATGTGCGCTGGTTGACCCATGGTTTGGGATTACGCCACTGGTTGGAGCAGATCCGGGATACCTGGGGAAAACCGGGTACGACGATCCCCAAGAACCGGCACCTCGCCCGGCTGCTTGAAAAAGAGCTGTCGGATTATGAGGCATGTCTTTTCTATCTTTCCTATCTGGGGCAGCGGCATGGGGAGAAGGAAGAGAGCCGCTACTGGCTGTCGCAGCTCTATCGTTTGGAGCCGGATCCGGCGGTCTTGATCCCTAAGTTATCCCGAAGTCCGCTGGTGCAAAAGGACCCCGCGCTGGCGAAATTCCTGGCGACTCTGGGGGAGGGCGGTATTTTCGTGGATCCGGCACGGCGGCAAAAGGACGACTACGCTTTCGGGCGCTTCTTGGGGCGCCTCCTCTTTGGGTGGGACATCGCTTCGGCCTGGGACAGGCGTTTGGGGGGATTCTTCTGTGGCAACGGCGTTTGAGGACAAGGTTGTTTTGGTGACCGGCGGGACCGGTTCCTTTGGGAAGAAGTTTGCCGAAGTCATGTTGCGCGACCATGCTCCGAAGAAGCTCATCATCTTTAGCCGGGATGAGTGGAAACAGTCGGAGATGGCCCAGCAGTTTTCGGACGACCGGATCCGTTTCTTCATCGGCGACGTGCGGGACCGGGAGCGCCTCTACCGCGCCTTCGACGGCGTGCAGGTGGTCATCCACGCGGCGGCCTTGAAGCAAATCCCGACGGCGGAGTACAACCCGCTGGAGGTGATCAAAACCAACATCCTGGGGGCGGCCAACGTGATTGACGCCGCGATCGACCGGGGGGTGGAGAAGGTGGTGGCCCTTTCGACCGACAAGGCGGCCAACCCGATCAACCTGTACGGGGCCACCAAGCTGTGCGCCGACAAGCTGTTCACGGCCGCCAACGTTTACTCAGGACCGCAGCGGACGCTGTTTGGCGTCGTGCGCTACGGCAACGTGGTGGGCAGCCGCGGCAGCGTGATCCCTCTGTTTTTGAAGATGAAGCGGACCGGCAAGATCCCGATCACCGACCGGCGGATGACCCGCTTCTGGATCACGCTGGACCAAGCGGTGGACCTCGTGGTCGAAGCGCTCAGTAAGATGCGCGGCGGGGAGATCTTCGTCCCCAAGGTGCCCAGCATGAACATCGGGGACCTGGCCGAGGCGATCGCCCCGGAATGCGTCCATGAAGTGGTGGGGATCCGGCCGGGGGAGAAGCTGCATGAGATCATGGTCCCGCCCGATGACGCTCGGAGGACCGTGGAGCTCTCCGGCTATTACGTGATCCAGCCCGATTTCCCGCAATTCCACATCACCAACCATTGGAAAGAGGGCAAGCGGGTCCCGGACGGTTTCTCGTACGCCAGCGATTCCAACGACCAGTGGCTTTCAAAGGAAGAACTCAGAGAGCTGTTGGCCCAGATGGACGGGCAGCTCCACCACGGGGGCGAATGAAACCTCTCCCGTACGGGCAACATTGGCTGGATGAAGCGGATGTCGCCGCGGTCCTGAAGGTCCTCCGCTCGGACTGGATCACGCAGGGTCCGGTGATCCAGCAGTTTGAGCAGGAGGTTGCCCGGCGGTGCGGCGCCCTCTACGGCGTGGCCTTCTCCAGCGGCACCGCCGCGCTGCACGCGGCCTGCTTCGCGGCCGGCATCGGGGCGGGGGATGAGGTCATCACGACGCCGCTCACCTTCGTCGCCACCTCCAACGCGGTCCTCTACACCGGCGGCCGGCCGGTCTTCGCCGACATTGACCCCGAAACGCTGAACCTCTCCCCGGAGAAGGCCCTTTCCCGGATCACTCCCCGGACCAAGGCGATCCTGCCGGTCCATTTCGCCGGGCTGCCCTGCCACATGGAGCCGCTCCAGGAGATGGCGCGGCAGCGGGGGCTTAAAGTCATCGAGGACGCCTCCCACGCGTTTGGCGCCGAGTGGACCGACCGGCAGGGCGTCCGCAGGAAGGTGGGCGGCTGCAGCCACTCCGACATGACGACCTTTAGCTTTCACCCGGTCAAGCACATCACGACCGGGGAGGGGGGGATGGTCCTCACGAACCAGCCGGAGCTGCGGGACCGCCTGAGGAGCTTTCGGCATCACGGGATCGAGGCCGGCGGCGGGCAGATGCAGGAGCTCGGCTACAACTACCGGATTACCGATCTCCAATGCGCGCTGGGCTTGAGCCAGTTGGGGCGGGCCGACTCTTTCCTGGCACGCCGCGAGGAGTTGGCGGAGGGCTACCGCCAGCGGCTGGAAGGGCTTGGACTGCGGTGGCAATCGGCGGGCGACGGGGCGCGCCACGCCTGGCATCTGAGGGTGGCGCAACTGCCGCTGGAGGAGCTCTCCGTCAGCCGGGATGAACTCTTGAAGCGCCTGCGGGAGCTGGGGATCGGCGCGCAGGTCCATTACCTGCCTGTGCATCTGCAGCCGTATTACCGGCGCGTGCTGGGCACCCGGCAGGGCGATTTCCCGGCCGCCGAGAGTTACCACACCCGCGCGCTGACGCTGCCGCTCTTTCCCCGCATGAAGGATTCCGATCTGGACCAGGTGGTCCGCGCGGTGCGGGAGCTGCTGAGCGGTGTTTCCCGAAAGGAGCCGGCATGGAACTCCAACCGGTGACGATCCTCAGCCGGCCGGACCGGGAGGCGCCGCCCGAGCGCTTCTACCAGCGCTTCAAAGATGGGGAGGTTCTCAACGCCGGCTGGCCCCGGCTGACGGACGAGGAGTCACTTCGGAATTTCCCGCGGCGCCCGGGCGGCCTAAAAATCCTGTTCATCAACGCCCCGATCCGGGAATGGTCCTATCCCAACATCATGCCGCTGGGGCACGGGTACGTGGCCGCGGTGGCCGTGATGGACGGCCACCGGGTCGGCGTGCTGGACTTGAACGCCGAGCGGCGCGGGCCGGTCAAGATGAGCAACGAAGAGATGTCCCGTTGGGTCGAGGGGCGGGTCACGGCCGTCTTATCTAGAGAGAAGCCGGACCTCATCGGGCTGGGCGGAATCATCACCCAGTACAGCCGCATCCGCCAGATCGCCCGCTTGTGCAAGTCTGTCCATCCGGACGTTCCGGTTGTCCTGGGCGGCGGCATTGCTTCCTCCCTTCCGATCTTCATGGTGCAGCGGCTCGGGGTGGACGCCGCGGTCCAGGAGGAGGGGGAGGTCACCTTCTCGGAGCTCTTGCACCGCATCGAGACCGGGGGCTCCCTGGAAGGGATCAAGGGGGTGGCCTACCGCCACCGGGGCCGGTCCGGCGAATGGGAATATCGGGACAACGGGCTGCGCCCCTCCCTCAAGAACCGCGCGGGCGGGCTGGATGGGCTGCCGTGGCCGCTGAGGACCCCGTGGCCCATTGACGACATCTACAAGATCAACCCGGTCGGCCACCTGAACTGGAAGACCAAATGGATCGACGGGGCGCCCGCCGAGCCGGGGCAGTATTCCGAATCTATGATCGCCTCCCGCGGCTGCCCCTACGCGGCGGTGGCGTGCGATTACTGCTACGCCGCTTATCTCGGCAAGCAGTACCGGCTGCGCTCCCCGAAAGACGTGGCGGACGAGATGGCCTTCCTGCAGCGCAAGTACGGGCTCACCTACATCCATTTCCTGGACGACCTGATGATGACGGACTACCGCTGGGCGCTGGAATTCTGCGATGAGCTGCGCCGGCGCAAGAGGGAGACCGGCTTTGAGATCACCTGGGGCGGGACCTGCCGGACCAACATCATCGCCGACGACGTGGAGCGGGGCAAGAAGGAGGGCCGCCCTCACATGCTGGAGCAGGCCTTCGAGGCGGGGATGCGGCAGGCCGGCTACGGGGTGGAATCGGCGAGCCCCACGATCTTGAAGTCCATCGACAAGTCCGGCCAGACCGTTGAGAAGATGGAGGTCGCCGTGAAGGAGACGCAGCGGATCATGGGGTACGCCGACTGTTCCTTCATGGTCGGTTCGCCCGGCGAAAGCAAACAGACCATGCGGGAAACCGTGGAATTCTGCAAGAAAGTGGGTTTGAGGCCGGAGGTTTTCTTCTTCACGACCGCGTATCCGGCCACCACCTTCTGGCAGTTGGCCCTCGACAAGGGGTTGATTGCCAAGGCGGTGACCGGCCAAAAGGGCCCCGCGGACGAGAACATGATCGAAGAGTACCTGGTCCGGCTGGGGGAGCAGGGGGAGCAGATCCGCACCAACTTCAGCGACCTCTCCGATGGGGAGGTGGTGGAGCTCTCTTGGGCTGCGATCAAGGAGCTCGGCGCCCAGAACACCGTCCGGCATCCCCATACCGGCGAGGAGCAGCCGCTCGAAAAACCGGCTGTTCGCGGGGCGACCCGGGCCGACCTGTAGCGGATTCTTCCATCATGAAAACCCTGGGAATCATTCCCGCCCGAAAGGGCAGCCAACGCTTTCCCGACAAACACCACGCGCTTTTGCTGGGAAAGCCGATGTTCGCGTACGCGCTGGAGGCGGCCGCCGCCAGCCGGCTCGACCGGGTGGTGGTCTCCTCGGACGATCGCTCGCTCAAAGCCCTGGCCGAACGCCACGGCGCGGAATTCATTGAGCGGCCGGCCGAGCTGTGCACGCTGACCGCCCCGCTGGAGGAGGCGCTGCGGCACGCCTGCCGGCTGCTGAAGGAGCGGGACGGCTTCGAGCCGGACGTTGTGGTGACGATGCTGGGCAACGTGCCGGTCCGAAAACCCGGGCAGATTGATGAGGTGGTGGAGAAGTTGAAAACTCTTCCGGAGGCAACCGCCGTCTGCACCGCCTGCGAGCTGAGGGCCCGCCCCGAATGGGCGAAGGTGCTGCGCGGCCCCAACGCAGAGGCGGCCCCCTTCCTTCCCGGTTTCACCGGGTACCGGACGCAGGATTACCCCAAGATCTACCTGATGGACGGGGCGGTGGCGGCCGTGCGGCGGGAGACCCTCTTCGCGACCCAGGGGAAGTCGGCGGCGCACGCCTGGTTGGGGGAGAAGGTCCACCTGGTGGTTCAGGAGCACGGCATGCATTCGCTGGAGGTGGATTACCCTGACCAGCGCTCACTGGCGGAATTCTACTTGCTCTATCAGAAGTTCGGCGATGACTGGCTGAAAGAAGTGGCGGGGGAGAAACAATGGACCGGGGCATGACAACAAGCATGACGATCAATGGCCGGGCGGTTGGGGAGGGCCATCCCTGCTTCATCATCGCGGAGGCCGGCTCCAACCACAACGGCGACTTGAGGGTCGCGCAGGAGCTGATTGACGTGGCGGCGCAGGCCGGCGCCGACGCCGTGAAGTTCCAGCTGTTCAGGGCGAGCAAGCTCTACCCGAGACAGGCGGGGCAGAGCGATTACCTGAAGGTGGACCGGCCGATCTACGACATCATCGCCGAGATGGAGATGCCGTACGAGTGGCTGCCGGGGCTGGCCGAGCACGCCCGGGCCCGAGGCCTTTGCTTCCTGGCCTCCGCGTTCGATGAGGAGTCGGTGGACCGCCTGGACCCGTTCGTCCCGGCCTTCAAGGTCGCTTCTTATGAGATGACTCATTTGCCGTTGGTTCGGCACATCGCCTCCAAGGGCAAGCCGGTCATACTGGCGACCGGCACCGCGACGCTGGAGGAGGTGCGGGAGACGGTGGAGGCCTTCCGGAAAACGGGGAACCGCTTCCTGGCGCTGCTGCAGTGCACGGCCTGCTATCCGGCGCCGCTGGATTCGCTGAATGTGCGGGCGCTGCTCACGCTGCGGCAGGAGTTCGGCGTGCCCACCGGCCTGTCGGACCATTCGCGGGACCCGCTGGCCGGCCCGGTGGCGGCCGCGGCCCTCGGGGCCCACATCCTCGAAAAACACTTCACGCTGAGCAATCAGCTGCCGGGCCCGGACCACGCCTTCGCGCTGGAGCCGGGAGAGTTGGCGGAGATGGTGCGCCGCGTCCGGCAGACGCAGCAGGTCCTGGGGGACGGGAAGAAAACGGTCCAGCCGGTGGAAAAGGAGCTGAGAGAATTTGCCCGCCGGCAGGTCGTGGCCCTCAAGGAGATCTCTCCGGGAGAGCATTTCACGCGGGAGAACGCCGCGGTGCTGCGCCGCGGCAAGCTGGAGGCGGGCTTGCAGCCCAAGCAGTACGACACGCTGCTCGGAAAAACGGCGCGGCGCCGAATTTTCGTCGGCACCGCCATTCGGGAGGGGGATTATGCGTAGCGGCGTGGAGGGAACGGTGGCTTTGAGACCAGCGAACCGGGAGGATTGCTTGCTGCTCTGGGAGCTGCGCAACGACCCGGAGACGCGCGCCGCCTCTTTTAAAACCGATCCGATCCCGTTCGAAGATCATCAGCGCTGGTTTGAGGCCAAGTTGGATTCGGCGGAGATCCGGATCTTCATCGTGCAGGAGCCCTCCGGCCGGGGGATCGGGTATGTCCGGTTCAATCTGGAAAAGGAGTCGGCGGAGGTGAGCGTCAGCATCGAGCCCGGCGCGCGGGGAAAGGGCTACGGCACCGTCGCGGTCCGGATGGCGGCCGACCGGGTGCTGTCGGAAAATGGGAACCTCCAAGTAGTTGCTTACATCAAACCGGCCAATCAGGCCTCGGCGCGGGCATTTCGTCTGGCGGGGTTCTTCGAAGAGGGGTTGGTCATGATTCAGGGCACCCGGGCGCTGCGGATGGCCTACGGGGGGAAATCCTCGTGAAGCCGTGGCTCTTCCGGGTGGACGCGGACCCCGCGATCGGGTTGGGCCATCTTCGCCGCAGCTTGTCGCTGGCGCAGGCGCTCCAAAGGCGGGAGATCCCGGTCCGGTTCGCGACCTTCGAACATCCGGCCAGCCTGCAGATGATCCGGGATGCCGGTTTTGAAGCGGATCCTCTTTTCGGGGTCCCGGCCTGGTCGGACCAGGAGCTCCGGTGGACTTTGGAATCGGCCCGCCGTGCGGGAGCCTCGGGGTTACTGGTAGATTCCGAAGAGGTGGGTTCGGATTACCTGGCCGGGCTCGGGCGGGCGGGGTTTTTGACGGCAGTCCGGGACGACTTGGGGACGCGCTCTCTTCCAGTGGATTTGGTGATCAACGGAAACGCCGACGCGGAGCGGCTGCCCTATTCGAGGCGGCCCGAGACCCGCACCTTGTTGGGGCCTTCCTTCGCTGTCCTGTCGCCCGATTTCTGGGAACAGCCGATCCGCGGAGCGGCGGCGAAAGAGGATCTCAATCTGTTGCTGTTGGCCGGCGGAGCCGACTTCGCCGGTTTTCTTCCAGATCTCGCGCGGCGGCTTGGGGGTCTGGAGGGTTTTCAGCTGACCGTGGTTGCCGGTCCCTTCCTCCGGAATCAGGAAGAGGTGGAGGGGCTGTGCCGGTCTCTCCCGCGGCCGGCCCGTTTCCTGCAGAACCCGTCCTCTCTTTGCTCCATCATGCGGGAAGCGGATCTGGCGGTCTCCGCGGCGGGCCAGACCCTTTATGATCTGGCCCGCGCCGGCTGCCCCGCGCTTGCCTTCGAGGCGGCCCCGAACCAGGCCGGGCAACTTCGGGTGATGGAAGAGCAGGGATGCGCCGTCCGGATCGAGTCCCGTGGAGGATTCCCCGGATTGGAGGAGGATCTTCTTCGGCTGGCCCGCGATCCGGCCCGCAGGGAGGAGATGGCCCGGCGGGGACAGGGATTGGTGGACGGCCGGGGCGCCGCGCGGGTCGCCTCCGAGATCGCCGCCCTTTGTTCCATGGAGAAACAACTATGCCACCCGAAACCCTGAACGTCCCTGTCGAAGACCAGGAGCTGCGGCAGATGCAGCGGCTGCTCGAAGAGCTGACGCCGCTGAACCGGACGATCGTCTCGGACGACATGGACCGGGCCGCCGACATCCTGGACCGGGCCGTCGGCCAGCCGGCCGT
>CAYJTM010000001.1:2342-103917 GCA_964373055.1 uncultured Planctomycetia bacterium | reverse complement strand
GGAACCTGCTCGAGGATGCCTTCGCTTACCAACACCGGCTGGCCTACGATTTCCAGAAACGCTTGAAGCGCTGGGAGCTGAGCATCCCGAAGAAACTTGCCTCCTCTTTAAACAAGGAACGGTACTACGTCAAGATCGACGTGGATATTCGGCCAGGAACCTTGAACGCCCTCGAGTACACGGCACCCGGCAGCAGCGACACCTGCGTCGCCTTTCTCACCCACCTGTGCCACCCGGGCCAGGCGAACGACGGCTTGAGCGGCGTGGTGGCCGGTGCCTGGATGATCCGGCAGCTGCTGCGCCGGCCGCGCCGGTTCACCTACAAGCTGCTGGCCTTTCCGGAGACGATCGGCAGCACGATCCACGTGATCGCCCAGAACCTCTCGCCGCGCCAGTTCCGGTGTGCTCTCTTCCTGGAAACGATGGGCAAGGGGGACCGCCTCTATTTCAAGAAGACGCGGACCGGCGACCAGCCGATCGACCTGGCGGCCCGCAGCCTGATCCGGGAGAACCCGGACATCGGCCTGCATGATTTCTACGAGGGCTACGGGAATGACGAGCTGGTCTTCGACTTCGCCAACGTCGGGATCCCCTCCGCCTCGATCCAGCATTTCCCGTTCGCCGAGTATCACACCAGCCGGGACTCAGCGGAGATCATCGACTGGGGCAAATGGCGCAGGGCCTCGGAGTTGTCGCTGGAGCTGTTCCGGCGGCTGGAGGAGGACCGGCTGATCCAGCTGAAACACCTGGGGGCTCCCCACCTGACCCGCTACCGGCTCTACGCGGACGCGGTGACCCAGCGGGACCGCTTCAAGAAGATTGCTAAGCTGCTGACGCTCTGCGACGGGAAGCACACGATGCTGCAGATGTGCGAGGAGGCCGGGTTGCCCTTCGCCGACGTGGCGGAGTTCTTCGGCACGATGGATCGGGAAGGGCTCCTGCTGTGACCCCGGGCAACGGGCAGCGGGCCGCGCTGATCGTCGGGGCCTCCTCCGGGATTGGGGAGGCGACGGCCCGTCTGCTGGCCGCCCGCGGGTTCCGGGTCGGCCTTGTGGCGCGGCGGGCCGAGCCGCTGCGGGCGATCGCCGATTCGATCCGGAAGAAGGGCGGCCGCTGCGAATGGATGGCGCAGGACGTGACGAAGCCGGAGGCGGCCGACCGCTGTTTCCAGAAGGCGCAGGAATGGTTCGGCGCGGTAGACACGCTGGTGCTGGCGGCCGGGCAGGGTCTCTTCGGTTCCATCGCGCAGACCGATCCGGAAGAGGTGCGCGGCCTGCTGGAGGTGAACCAGCTGGCGGTCTTCCTCTTCTGCCGTCGGGCCTATTCCGGCATGAACACCGGAGGATCGATCATCCTGATCAGTTCGCCAGCCGGCCTGCATGGGGTGGCGGGTTTGAGCGCCTACTCCCTCTCCAAGGGAGGGCTGGCCCCGTTCGCCCACGCGCTGGCCCGGGAATTCGCGCGAAAGAAGGTCCGGGTCAATGTGGTGGCGCCCGGCTACGTCAAGACCGAAATGACCGACCGCATGTTCGCGCCTTTGGGTCCCGAGTTCCTGGAGGAGGCGGTGATCTCCAAGCACCCGCTGGGGGCCGGCGCGCCGGAGGATGTCGCGGAGGCGATCTGCTTTCTTTCGTCCGACGCGGCCCGGTGGATCACCGGGGCGGTGCTGCCGGTGGACGGCGGATACGCGGCGGGATACGCGTGACCCCGCTCATGCCTTCGCCGATCCAGGAGCTGGTGGCCGACGCCCTGCGCCTGCCGAAGGAGAAGGTGACCGAGGAGGCCAGCATGGAGACGCTGCCGGAGTGGGACTCCTTCGGGCACCTGAACATCCTGGTGGCGCTCCACAAGAAATTCGACGGCAAGACCAAGGAGATCCCGGGGCTGGCGAAGGCCACTTCGGTGAAGAAGCTGGCGGAGCTCATCCAGGGGAAGGGGCTGCTGTGATGGCGCAGGCCGACGGGCGTTTTCACGCGAGGATCGCGGGGATCGAGTACGCGCTGCCTCAGCGCTCGGAAGATAACTCCGCGATGCAGGCGGACAACCCGGATTGGGACCTGGATAAGATCTACCAGAAGACCGGGGTTGCCCGGCGCTATCTGGCCGCTCCCGAGCAGACCGCCGCCGACCTCTGCGTGGAAGCGGCCGAGAAGCTGTTTGCCTCCGGCGTGGCGCGGCGGGAGGAGATCGGGGCACTCCTCTTTTGCACGCAATCGCCCGACTACGCGCTGCCGACCACCGCCTGCGTGCTGCAGGACCGGATGGGGCTCTCCACCCGGACGCTGGCCTTTGATTTTAATCTCGGCTGCTCCGGTTTTGTCTACGGTTTGGCCATCGCCGGCTCGCTGATCGAGGGGGGTCTGTGCGAGCGGGCGCTGCTGCTCTGCGGGGAGACCTACACCAAATACATCAGCCCGAACGACCGGACCTGCCGGCCGATCTTCAGCGATGCCGGAAGCGCCACGCTGATCGAGCGCTCCGCCCGGCCGCTGATCGGCCCCTTCGACCTGGGCACCGACGGCTCCGGCTCCTGCAGCCTGATGGTCCCCAACAGCGGGGCCCGGCGGCAGGGGAGCAAGACCCATCTGGAGATGGACGGCCCGAGCCTCTTCATGTTCACGCTGTCGGCCGTCCCGCAGAATGTCCAGGAGCTGCTGAAAAAAGCCGGCATCTCGAAGGAGGAGGTGGACCTGTTCGTTTTCCACCAGGCCAGCCGCGTGGTGCTTGATTCCATCGCGGAGAACCTGAAGCTGCCTCCGGAAAAGATGATCCGGGACCTGGACCAGGTGGGCAACACCGTTTCGGCCACGATCCCGATCGCGTTGCGGCGCGCTGAGGAGCAGGGGAAGCTTAAGCCGGGCCAGCGCCTGCTGCTCTGCGGTTTCGGCGTCGGCTATTCCTGGGGCAGTTGCCTGGTCGAGTGGGATCCCCGCGCGTGAGCGCCTTCGGGCTGAAGCAAGTTGTGCAGGCCTTGAAGGAGGCGGGTGTCGGCCCCGGCGACCTGGTGAACGTTTATAGCCGGCTCTTCAGTCTTGGGGTGCCGGATGGGATTTCGGATGTGGCGGAGATCCCGGCTCTTTATTTGAAGGCCGTGCAGGAGGTCATCGGCCCCTCCGGGACCCTCGTGGTCCCGACCTACACCACTTCGTTCGGCCGGTTCGCGAAACCGTTTATCCTGGAGGAGTCTCCTTCGGAGATGGGGAAGTTCAGCGAGCAGGTGCGGACTTCTCTGGGGAGCCGGCGGTCGCTTCACCCGATCCATTCCGTGGCCGCCTTGGGAGCGAAAGCGGAGGAGCTCACCCGGGATCATCCCCGCTGGAACGTGGGCCATGACACGATTTGGGACCGGATGCTCAAGCGCGGGGGCCGCATCGTCACGTTGGGCCTGCCTCCCCGCCAGTGCATGACCCAGGTGCACCACATCGAGTCGATGGCCTGCGTCCCGTATGTTTACCACAAGATCCTGCGCGGTGAGGTGGTCGCGGGAGGCCGCCGGATCGAACATGACTTCTACATGTTGGTGCGCTACCTGGAGTATGCCATCGCCTGGGACCTGACCCGCCTGGAAGCCGCCCTACTGGAGCGCGGGCACCTGAAGCGCGTGCCTCTCGGGGAAGACGCCGTCTGGTCCGTCCCGATGGAGCATGTTTTTTCGGCCTGCCTGGAGGGGCTCCGAAACGACATCTACTACATCCTGGCGAAACCGCCGGCATTCGTGCCCGGGCAGATTCCGACCGACGGACCTTCCGCGCAGAAGGAAACCGCCCCTCCGGCCGGTTACTTCGAGATCCTGGAATGACCCCGCACCTTTTGGTGAGCGATCGGATCCTTTTCTTTGAGGAGTTGACCGCCCCGGCTCTGCTCCGGATGGCGGCCGCGTGGCTGCTGCTGGGCGCCGGGCCGCTGCGGGAGGGGCGAAGACTCTTCGGCCTGTACCGGGTCACCCCGGGAGCCCGGCGGATCGCGCGCACTTTAAGCGCGATCGGGGTTTCTCTTCAGGTTGAGGAAAGAGAATACGACTTCTTCGATGACGTGGAGATCCCCGGCGCCGAGTCGGCCCTCAAGGAGTGCTACTTCCGGGCCGCCCCCGCGCTGTTCCGGCAAATCGAGACGGAGAGCTGGTACGCCGCCTGCGTGCAGGCCTCCTGCCGCAGGCCTTCCCATGAAAACCCTCTGCACGCGGCCCTGTCGAAGAAGCTCTTCTGGGAGCTGTTCGGCCGGATCCGGAGCATCCTTGTAGCGCGGTGGATCGCCGGAGAGCAGCGGACCGGCTCGTCAATGAGGCCGTTGCTCTTCGCGCGGGGGGATTGGCTCTTCGGGTACCTGGCGGAGTATGCCGGCCGGTGGGGATTGGAGCTGAGGCCCGAACCGGGCCGCGCGAAGGGGGAGCCCCATTTCCCGCGAAGTTTCCTGGAACAGGCCCGCCGCCTCGCCGGCGCCGTGGACCATCGGGTCTCCTCTTGGGTTCGTCCGGGCGGATCCGGGCTGGTCCGGATCGCGGCGGAGATGTATGGCAACGGCATCCGTCCCTTAGGTGCCCACAACACCGATTTTTTCTGGTATCGCAAGGGACGGCTTTCGGAGGGGGCGGTGATGGCTTGCTTCCGGCATGCCCAGGACCAGCCGTTGCCGGAGCGGGCCCGGCTCCTCAAAGAGCTTGGCATCGAATGCTTTGGAAGGAGCCGCCTGCTGCGGAAGATGTACGCTCCGCTGCCCACAGCTCCGGGGTCCAGGCCGGCCCCTTCCGGAAGGGCCCTGGGGGCCGTCGAGAAGCAGTTCCTGAAAGGGCTCCGCCCCGCGGTGGCTGATTTCTACCGGGAATACGACCGCTGGCACCGGTTCTTCCGGGCCACCCGCACCCGGATCCATCTCTCCACGACCGACCATTTCCCGGAGAGCGAGGCCCTTCACGCGGCCATGGAGGACGCGGGCGGCGTGAGCGTCAGCATCCAGCGCTCGATTGAGCACGACCCCCGCATCTTCCGGCGGACCGCCGTGGATGTGCACTTCGCCTTTTCCCAGCAGAGCGCTTTGACGGAGCGCCTCTCCGGCTCCTCGGTCCGGCAGTTCATCGTTTCCGGCTATCTCTTTGACGGGGCCTTCCCGGCGGCGCGGGAAGAGGGCCGCCGGTTTCGGGAACGGCTTCAAGCCGGCGGGGCGCGGCAGATCCTCTGTTTCCTCGATGAGAATGAAGGGGTTATCCCCCGGCGGCTGGGCGGCGGACGGCGGTTCCGAAACGACTACCGGTTCCTCTGTGACCGCTTAGAGGAGGACTCGGAGCTCGGCCTCATCCTCAAACCAAAACGCCCCGGAAACCTCCGGGAACGGTTGGGCCCGGTCTGGGAAAGGGTCGAGCGGGCGGTCCGCTCCGGCCGCTGCCTGCTGCTGGAAGGAGGGGGAGTGGATGACCGGTTCCTTCCGTCGGTCGCGGCGGCGGCGGCGGACCTCTCCATCAACCTGCTGAACGGCGGAACCGCCGGATTGGAAAGCGTGCTGGTGGGGACCCGCTGCCTGCTGCTCGGACGCGGAGGAGAGGAGGCCGGCATCTTCCGGGAACTGCCGGAAGGGAGCGTCCTCTTCCAATCCTGGGACAGCCTCTGGGAGGCGGTCCGGGCGCTTCGAGCCGATCCGGCCCATCCCACGATCGGGAAGTGGGACCCCATCCTGGACCGCCTTGTCCTGCTGCGGGATGGGAAAGCCTCGGAGCGGATCGGGCAATACATCGAATGGCTGCACGAGGCGTTCCAGGCCGGGATGGATCGCGAGCAGGCGCTGACGGCGGCCCGGGAGCGCTACGGGAAGGCATGGGGCTCCGAGCTCACCTCGGAGATCCGCCAGCCGTTCCTGGAGCTGGTCTCATGAAGGGGATTGCGGAGGACCGGAAGTTCGGTTTCCGCCGGCTGGACCCGGTGCCGGAGGAAGCCCGGCTGAAGGAATTTTACGAGAGCAAATATTACGCCTCCCTCCGGAAGGGGCAGCGGGGTCAGGACCTCTGCCGGCTGATGAAGGGGGGGCCGGAAGGAGATTCGGAGCGGGCATGGCTCTGCTCGACCCTCTACTCGGATGTCGCCGCGCTGCTGGAGGAGAAGGGGCGCCGGAAGAAGGGGCCCTGCTTCCTTCTGGACATCGGCAGCGGCACCGGAGAATTTCTGAAGTTCATGGCCGGTAAAGGATGGAAGACGGAAGGATTGGAGCTCTCCTCCGATGCCCGGGCCCTGGCGCGGGAAAGGGGGCTTGAAGTGCACGGCCTGACGGCGGATCGCTTCCTGGCGCGGGACCCGGCGCGCCGGGGGCGCTTCCAGGCGGTCACGCTGTTCCATGTGCTCGAGCACCTGCCGGACCCGGTGGGCCTCCTCCGGACCGCGAAGAAACTGCTGGCCCCCGGAGGGATCCTGGTGGTGCAGGTGCCCAACGATTTCAACGCGCTTCAATTGACCGTCACCGAGAAATCCGGCCGGAAACCCTGGTGGGTCGTTTCGCCGGACCACATCAACTACTTCGATTTCGAGGCGCTGCGGCGGGTCCTCCGGGGGCTCGACTTCGAGGTGCTGCACGCCCAGGGGGATTTCCCGATGGAGATCTTCCTGCTGATGGGTCGGGAGACCGATTACGTCGGCAACCCGGAGATCGGGAACATCTGCCATCAACGCCGGATCCGGTTTGAGACCTCCTTGCGCCCCGAGCTCCGCCGAAAGCTCTACCACAGCCTTGGGGCCGCGGGACTGGGCAGGAACTGCCTGGTTCTGGCCCGGAGGCGGCGGTGAAGGTCGTCCATTACGGCAACGCCTGCTTTTCCCTCTTTCACAATGGGGTCCATGTTCTCTGCGACCCCTGGCTCGAAGCCCCCGCGGTGGCCGGTGGATGGGAAAAATTCCCCCCCTCTCCCGTCCGGGTCAAGGACATCCCGAAGCCGGATTACCTCTACATCTCGCACATCCACAGCGACCACTGCGAACCGGAGACCTTGAAGGCGCTCGACAAGGAAATCCCGGTGATCGGGCTCTCCCGCGAACCGGCTTACCTGGAGAAGTTGCTTCGCCAGGCCGGTTTCAAGAACCTGCTGCTGGTTCCCGAGGGGAAGCCAACCGAGGTGGCGCCCGGCCTGACGGTGGAGACCTTCGGGGCGACGTTTGACCACGTGGTTTCCGCGGTGATCGACAGCTCCGTCATCTTCAACTTCTCCGGATGCGTGGTGGTCAACTGCAACGACAACTCTCCTGGGGAGGAGTTTTGCCAGGATGTCGCCCACCGCTACCCCAAGATTGATCTGGCGTTTCTCCCCTGCTCAGGCGGCGGCAGCTATCCGGCCATGTACGGGAACCTCTCCGACACGGAGAAGGAGCGAATCATCCGGCAGGCCCTGGAGAAGAAGTTCTCCCTCTTCACTCGGGCGGTGGACTTGATGAAGCCGGCCGTCGTGGTGCCGGTGGCGGGGGGCTACACGGTCCGCGGCCTCCATCCGGCGAAGGTCAATTGGCAGCAGATCCGCGAGCTCAACCTGATGGAGATCGCGGAATACCATGAGCGCCGCGGGCAATTCAAGAGCCGGATCTTCCCGATGCAGCCGGGCATGGAGCTCGATGCCGAGGCGGCCCGCGTGCTCAAAGGCAGTTACCGCCCCTGGTCCCAGCAGGAATTGGAGCGTTATTTCCAGCAGATGGGGAGCACGCCGGCGGCCAAGGCCATCACCACCACCCGGCGGATGCCGAACCTGTTCCGGCTGGTCCGGCAAGCCCGCGCCAACCTCTGGCGGCGGCAAGGTGAGCGCTCCATGACGCCCGCCTATCGGGTTTACCTGGATGTGGAGGGGGAACCGGCCCTCTGGGAGATTCTCTTGGACCAGGAGACCGTCCGTGATCTCCCCCGGGATTCCGCCCTTCGGGAGCCGTACCTTCGGATGACCCTGGACCAGGACACGCTGCTGGAGTGGCTGCTGGGATTCGAGGATTTCAACATGCTCGACTCCGGGCACCGGATCAAATTCTTCCGGGCGCCCAACCAGTATCTGCAGGAGGCCTACTACCTCATGTCCCTGCTGAGGCTCTAGCCGATGCCGGACGGGTTCTCATCGATCTGGTTTCTGCTCAGGCCTTACCGCCGGCTTTCGCTGCTGATCCTGGCGGCGGCGTTGGCCACCTCCGTGCTGGAGAGTTTGACCGTAGCCGCCTTCTTCCCGTTCCTGAGCGCCCTCTCCGGCGCTCCAACCCCCGCCGCACGGTGGCTGGCCCGGCTCTCCTCCGACCCGCTTCAGGCCTCTTTGCTGCTGCTGATCGGGCTGACGCTGCTCAAGTCGGTGGCCGTCCTGCTGCGGGACCGGTGGGTGGCTCACGCCAGCGGAGCCATACAGCACAACCTCAAGGAGAGGTTGCTGCTGCAGTACGCTCAATCACCGCTGCGGTTTTTCCTGGACAGCCGGCAAGGCCAGTTGCTCTACAACCTCTCGACCGCCTGCGCCCGGGCCGGTGTGCTGGCCCAGAAGATCCCGCAGTGGGTCTCCGAGGCGTTGAAGGTGGCCGCGATCCTGCTGCTGCTGTTCCTCTCGCTGCCTCGGGCGACCCTCCTGCTGCTCTTGATCGGCTTCCTTTATCATCGGCTGACCCAGTTCCTGTCGAGGAAGGTCTCTTACCACACCGGTAAGGGAAGGGTGGTCGCCGGGGCGGAGCAGAGCTCGATTGCGAATGAGTTCCTGACCGGCATCCGGCAGATCCTCTCCTTCGGCACGCAGCGCCATTGGCTGAAGCGGTTCTCCGAGCAAAGCCGGACCTATCGGGATCTCGCCGTGAAGGACGCCGTTTGGCTCAGCGTCCCGAAGGTGCTGCTGGAGCTGTCGGCCCTCCTGTTCCTGGCAGGCGCCCTTTGGGTCTTCCGGGCCGGACCGGCCGGTTCAGGGACCGGGTTGGCGCTGCTGGGAATGTTCTCCGTCGGGCTCTTGAGGGTCCTTCCTTCCTTGACCCTGCTGGGCCAGCTGCGGATGGAGATCGTTGGGTTGACGGCGGACGCCGAGCTTCTCGAACGGGTTTTCCGGAACCCGGTCCCGCCGGTCTCCTCCGGCGGGCGGCCCTTCACGGGGCTCCGGCAGGGGATCTCCGTGGAACGCTTGGGGTTCTCCCATCCCGACCGGCCGCCCCTGTTCGAAGAGCTGAACCTGGAGTTTCCTCAAGGGACCGTGACGGCGCTGGTCGGCTCTTCCGGGTCGGGCAAGACGACGCTGGCCTCCCTTCTGTTGGGGTTGCTGCAGCCGGCGGCGGGGCGGATCCGGGTGGACGGGACGGATCTGCGCGAGCTGGATTTGAAGAGCTGGCGGGACCGGATCGGCTTCGTGAGCCAGGAGCTGTTCATCTTCCATGGCACCGTCGTGGAAAACATCACCTTCGGGCGGACTGGCTTCACGCAGCAGCAGATTGAGCGGGCGGCTCAGGTGGCCCGGGCGGATCGGTTCATCACCCAGCTGCCCGAGGGATACCGAACCGTTGTCGGCGAGCGGGGGATGAAACTCTCCGGTGGACAGCAGCAGCGGCTGGCGATCGCCCGGGCGATCCTGCATGACCCAGAGATCCTCCTGTTCGACGAGGCGACCAGCTTCCTGGACGCAGAGTCCGAGAAGCTGGTCCAGCAAGCCATCGAGAAGGTCTCCGCGGGCCGCACGGTGATCCTGATCGCGCACCGGCTCTCCACCATCTGCCGGGCGGACCGGATCATCGTGCTGGAGGGGGGGAAGGTGGTGGAGCAGGGAAGCCACGCGGAGCTGTTGCGGGGGAAGGGACGGTATTTCGAGCTTTTCTCTTCGGGAGGATTTTCCGTGGGGGTGACGGGGTGAGGGTTCTCGTGACGGGCGCTTCCGGTTTGCTGGGTGCCCACGCGCTGGCCTTCTTTTCCGGAAGGCACGAGGCGCTGGGGGTCGACCGGAACCCTGGCTGGGGAGACCGGCCGACCCGCGTGGAACAGGGGGAGCTGACAGACCCCGGTTTCGCGCAGGGGGTCGTCCGGCGCTTCGAGCCCGATCTCCTGGTCCACTGCGCGGCGATGGCCGACGTGGACGGGTGCGAGCGGGATCCCGCCCGGGCGGACCTCTGCAACGCGCGGATGACCCGGCATCTCGCGAGGTCGGTTTCTCCTCATTGCCAGTTCGTTTACATCTCAACCGATGGGCTCTTCAAAGGGGATTCTTCGTTCACCACCGAGGAGACGCCGCCCTGCCCGCGCACCGTCTACGGCCGCTCCAAGCTGGCGGGGGAACGGGAGGTTCGGCTGGCGACGGAGAACCACCTGATCTTGCGGACCAACTTCTACGGCTGGTCCTCCGGTCGAAAGAAGACGGCGGGGGAATGGCTCTACCAGGCCCTGAAGGAGGCGGCGCCGATTACCCTCTTCGATGATTTCTATTTCACGCCGATCTACGTGGCGGACTTCATCGAGCGGCTGGAGGCCCTGCTCGAGACGCGCGTGAAGGGGACCTTCCACATTTGCGGCCGGGACCGGGTCTCGAAGCTGGAATTCGGGATCCGGATGGCGGAGATGGCCGGGTTTCCCCAGTCGGGCATCCGGCGCGGTTCGATCCGGACGGCCGGCCTATTGGCGGACCGGCCGGCCGACATGTCGCTCGACAGCGGGCTGTTCCGGCGGGTTACCGGTTTGGATCTGCCCGGCTGCGATGAAGGGGTCGGCCGTTTCCTCCTGGACCTGGAAACGCCTTTAAGCCGACGTTTCCTTCCCCGTTCGGCGGTCGGAAAGGTCCCGGAATGACCCCACCCCCTCCGGTGACGATGCTGCTCGCCGTTTACAACGGGGAGCGCTTCCTGCGCACGGCGATCGAGAGCGTCTTGGCCCAGACCTACCCGAACTTCCGGTTCCTGATCGTTGACGACTGCTCCACGGACCAGTCCGCCCGGCTGGCGGAATCATACCGGGATCCGAGGATCGAGGTGATGCGGCTGCCCAAAAACATTGGGCAGACCGCGGCGCTGAACCTGGGACTCAAGCAGGCCTCCACCCGCTGGATCGCCCGGATGGACGCTGATGACTATTCCGCCCCGGCGCGGCTGGAAGAGCAGATGAAGGCCCTGGAGCGCTCTCCCGGCATTCATTGCGTCGGTACGGCCGCGTGGGAATTCGGCGACGACCCGAAAGTGGTTGACCACATTGTCCGCCGTCCGGAAGGGGAAGCCCAGATCCGCCGGGCCGCGCTGTTGGGGCAGGGAATCATCCACGGCAGCATTGTGATCGAACGGCAAGCGCTGCTGGATGCCGGCGGGTACGATGAGCGCTACCGGTACGCGTCGGACAGGGAGCTCTTCATCCGGTTCCTCAGGAGGTACCGCGCGATCAACCTGCCCGAGGCGCTGGTGGGTTGCCGCCGGTACCCTGCCCAAGATTCCTACAGCCTGAAGGCCGCCGATGAGTACATCGAGGTTTTCCAGCGGTTGCTGGAGGGAGACGACTATGCTGGCGAGGAGCGGGAGATCCTCCGGGACGGTCTCTCCTACTCGTACATCTTCCGGGCGGATTGGTTCCTGGCCCACGGCCGGTACCGGGAATGGCTCCGAGAGATCGCCCGGTCTTTCCGCACTCGCCCGGTCCGGGCCGTCCGCACTTTGGTGGGGAAACTCGTAAAATGAGCCTAAACTCCCTGCACGAAGCGATCCAGGCCGTCCGGGAAAGGTGCCCGGAGGTTCCATTGCTGGCCATCCCCTGGATGCAGATGAAGCACCCCATCCACCCGGCGCACCGAGAGCTGCTGGGCCCGCCGCGGCGCGGGCCTGGAGATCTTCGACGCGCGGCTTCCGCCCTCTTCTCGCTCCTTTACGCGCTCACTCTCACCGCGCGGCTCTTGCAAATTCGGGCGCGGCACTCGACGGCGCTGCGGGCGCTCGCCTCGCAGCGCTTCGACCTCGTGGCAAAGAGCTGGCGGTTTGAGACGGGCGAGGGCGCGGAGGGGGATTTTTACTACGGGGATCTGCGGCGACGGCTGCAGGAGAAGGGGCTGCGAATGCTCACCCTCTACAGCTACCCGAGGGGTGCCGCGTGGCGAGGTCCGCGCCTTGCGTCCGACCCAGAAACCTGGAATTTGCATGAGATGGTCCTCTTGCCTCTTTCCGCTCCGCTCCGGCTGGTCTTTTCTCAATGGGCCACCTCCCGGTATTTGAGCCGCTTGGGCTCCAAGACCACGGGGCTCACGGCCGAAGTGGCCAAGCGGGCGATGCTGGACTGCCTTTCCTTCCGGCACCTGCTCCAGGGGCTGACCTATCCGATGTTTAAACGGGCCGCTGAGATCTGGAAGCCGAGAGGGATGCTCACACTCTACGAGGGGCACCCATGGGAACAGTTCGCCTGGGCCGCCGCCAAGGAGGCGCATCCCTCCTGCAAAACCATCGGTTATCAACATACGATCCTGCACCCACACCAGCTTTCGATGCTTCGTCTCCCGGGCCGGGACCGCTTCTCCGCGAAACCCGACGCGGTCCTTTGCCTGGGGCCCCACTCCGCCGAAATGCTGCGGCCGGCCCATCCGGGCGCCCGCTTGATCCCCTTCGGAACCTTTCGCTGCGCTGAGGCGCGTGGCGGCGCTTCCTCTAGCGCCGGCCTGAGGACCGCCGCGACAAACGGCAGCATGCCGGTTCCCGGGCGCAAGACCGTGCTGGTGTTGCCGGAGGCCCACGCCGAGGAGATGTCGCTCCTGTTCCAGACGGCGGCGCGCATCGCCGAGCGGCTGCCGGACCACCACTTCATCCTGCGGTGTCATCCGATCTTGCCGTCCCCCAAAACTCAGATCCGCTCCAGCTTGGGGCGCGACCCGGCGGAGATCCCGAATCTCGAGGTTTCCACGGCCAAGGCGGTGGAGGAGGATTTTGCCCGCTCCTCGGTGCTGCTCTATCGGGGGTCCTCTTCGGTCCTGTACGCGGTTCGCACGGGCCTGAAGCCCGTCTATCTGAGGGAACGGTCGCTGCCGGATTTGGACTCCCTCTCGGCCCTTTCGCAGTGGAAAGAGACCGCGGAGGGGCTCGAAGAGCTGGAGGGGATCCTCAGCCGGTACGCAGTGGCGGGGGAGGCCTCCTCCAAAAAGGAATGGACTGTTGCAAGTGAGTTTGTGAGATCTTATGCTATTCCTGTGGACGACACTTCTCTCAGGGCGTTTCTGGAGGTTCTCGCGTGAACTGCCTGATCTTCGGCTACGGCTACATGGGAAAGATCCGTTATCAATCGCTGCGGAAACACCCCGCCGTGGAGAGGATCACCGTGGTGGACCCTGCTCCCTCCCCGGCTTCGGCCTCGGAGCTGAACGGCTCTTTGCTGCCCGCTCAAGCGCCGGTGCCATGGAAGGAGCACGACGCCGCCTTCATCTGCACGCCCAACAACGTGACGGCTGATCTCTGCGTGGAGGCGCTCCAGCGGTGCAGGCATGTCTTCTGCGAGAAGCCGCCCGGAAGAAACTGGGAGGATTTGAGCCGCATCGCCGCCGCCGCGGAGCAGGCGCCGGGCCAGACGCTGGTCTTCGGGTTTAACCACCGGCTCCACCCGTCGGTGCAGTCGGCCAAGGCCCTCTTGGATGAAGGGACCTTGGGTGAAGTCCTCTACATCAAGGGGACCTACGGGAAGTCCGGCGGAGCCCGCTACCGGGAAAGCTGGCGCAACGACCCCGAGGTCTCCGGCGGCGGGATCCTGCTCGACCAGGGGATCCACATGCTGGATCTTTTCCAGTTCTTCGGCGGTCCGTTCCGGGTGGTGGACGCCGTGCTGGCCGATTCCTTCTGGAAGTGCGGCGTCGAGGACAACGCGTTTGTGCTGCTGAAGTCGGAGCGGGGGGTCCCCGCCTTCCTCCATTCCTCGGCGACCCTTTGGAAGCACACCTTCCGCGTCGAGATCGGCTGCGAGAACGGCTACCTGATCGCCAGCGGTTTCCTCTCCCAGACCGGAAGCTACGGCCGGGAGCAGCTGGTGATCGGCAAAAGGCAGTTCGAGGATGAAGCCCTCGCGCTGGGGAACCCGCGGGAAGAGATCATCCATTTTGACCGGGACGAGTCGTGGGACCGGGAGGTCAACGAATTTATCGCCGCGATCCAGCAAAAGCGACCGGCCACGCACGGCCAGCTGGAGGATGCCCGGCAGGTGATGCGGCTTGTCCAGGAGATCTACGCTCTTTCCAAGCAGGAGGTCCGGTGAGATCCATCCAAACAGGGCAGACGTTCCCGCTCTCTTCCGTGAAGCCGCTGGAGAGGATCTCCTCGCTGAGGGAGCTCTGCCTGTCGGCCACGCGCCGGCTGCTGGAGAAGGCCGGCCGTGCCCGCGCGGTTTCCCCGATCACGGGGAAAGGGCTGCAGCCGCTCGGAGAGGTGGAGGGGTTGCCGTACGGCCTCTGCGCCGAGACCGGCTCCCTCTTCCTGATGCGCCTTTCCGGCCCGAAGGAATGGGAGGCCCTGCTGGCTGAAATCAGCCGCTCCCGCCACGCGCCGGGCGGCTTGAACGGGGACCTTTCCCAATCGCGGACCGACAACGTCTATGCCCCGAAGCTGGACTGGATCCGCGAGACCTTGGCGCTGCAAGGGATCCGGAAGGCCCGCATCTTGGAAGCGGTTACCCCGCCGAGCGAGATGAGCGCGCTGCTCAAGGAGTGCCGCTCCTTCGCCGAGATCCGCGCCGTCAACGAGATGGATCTGGCCCACGACGGCGCCGCGCGGGAGCAGGGCAGCGCGGAGGCGATCGTGATGCTGGAGTCGCTGGACAGGGTGGATGACCCGCGCGGCCTGCTGAAAGGGGCTTCGAACCGGCTGACCGACGGCGGGCTGCTCTTCGCGACGGCCCTCGTCGCTTCCGGGTTCGACCTGGAGGTTCTGGGGCTCAAGAGCCGGTACCTCTACCCGCCGGACCGGACCAACTGCTTCAGCCTGAAGGGACTCCGGCGGCTGATCGAAAACGAGGGCTTCAAGTTGCTCGAGGTTTCCACGCCGGGCGTGCTGGACGTGGAGATCGTGCAGGCCCATCTGCGGGCCGACCCGTCAGTCGCCTTGTCCCGTTTTGAGCGGCAGGTCGTGGAAGCGGACGCGGAGACGCGGGCGGAGTTCCAGAGTTTCCTGCAGCGCCGGGGTTTGAGCTCCTTCGCGCGCGTGGTGGCGAAGAAGCGATGAGCAAGGAGTTCCTGCGGGGGTTTTTTGAGGAATCGCGGCAGATCGCGGCCGGGTTGGACCTCGACCTGCTGGACCGGATGGTCCAGCGACTGGTCCGGCTTCGGGAGGAGCGGGGCCGGCTGTTCTTGTGCGGCGTCGGAGGCAGCGCAGGCAACTGCAGCCACGCGGTGAACGATTTTAGGAAACTGGCCGGCATTGAGGCCTACGCCCCCACGGATAATGTCTCGGAGCTGACCGCCCGCACGAACGACGAGGGGTGGGAGACCGTCTTCTCCGAGTGGATGAAGGTGAGCCAGGCGGCCTCCAAGGACGCGCTGATGATCTTCTCTGTCGGCGGCGGCAGCCGCGAGAAAAACATCAGCCCCAATCTGGTTTGCGCCGTGGATGAGGCGAAGCGGCGCGGCATGGACGTGCTGGGCCTCGTCGGCCGGGACGGCGGCTACACGAAGAAAAAAGGGGATCTGGTGTTGGTGATCCCGACGGTGAACGAAAACCAAGTGACGCCGCATACGGAGGCCTTTCAGGGAGTGGTCTGGCACGCGATCGTGTCGGACCCGCGCCTCATGCTGCGCCAAAACAAATGGGAAGGCTCAACGGGCTTGAAGGAGGTTCAGCGGACATGAGCAATGATCTGATCGGCATCTTCCTCGATACGGCCAAGCTGGAGGAGATCCAGAAGCTGCACGAGATGGGGATCATCCGGGGGGTCACCACCAACCCAACGATCCTGGCCAAGGAGGGGGTCTCCGGCGGGTGGCCCGGCATCGAGAAGCAGATCCGGCAGATCTCCAGTCTAGTGGACCCGCTGCCGGTTTCGGTCGAGGTCACCACCAACGAACCCGAGGAGATGCTCTGGCAGGCCCGGCAATTTTCTGGCTGGGCGAAGAACATCAACGTCAAGATCCCCATCCACGGGCCGGAAGGGGGGACCGAGAACCTGAAGCTGGTGCATGAGTTGGAAACGGACCTGGACATCCGGGTCAATGTGACCGCGATGATGAGTGCCCAGCAGTGCCTGCTGGCGGCGCAAGCAGGGGCCACTTACGTCTCGCTGTTCGGCGGGCGCGTCAACAACATGGGCTACGATTCCCGGCTGGAGATCCGCCGCCTGCGCGGGCTGCTCGACGCCTTCGGCAGTCCGGCCAAGATCATCGTCGGCTCGACACGCGAGGTGCTCAACATCATCGAGTGGTTTGAGGCGGGGGCCCACATCGTCACGGCGGCCCCTTCGCTGATCGAGGGGATGCTGGTGCACCCCTACAGCAAGGAAACGGTGCAGATGTTCCTCAAGGACGGCGCCCGCTTCACCGGTCCCAAGACCCCCGCTCGGGCGTAACCGGTCTCCTCGTTGAGCAGGTAACCGGCTGCAGCGATTGACGATAGGGATCGTCCGTGCTAAACTGGCCAAGTGATCGAGAAATCTAAATTTCGGGTTCTGATCGCCTACCCGAACCTGAGCATGATGCTCACCCCTTCCTACGCGGTGGGGCTCTTCACGACCCTCCTGAAAGCCCAAGGCTACGAGATCGACCTCTTTGACTGCACCCCCTACCTGGCCTCCTACGAGTTCATGAAGGAGCCGCTGCCGGTCACACGGGCCAACAGCCTGCTGAACAGCCGGAGATTCGACGCCAAGGCCCTGTTCGGTGACGCCCGCGAGGATCTGCTGGGCGATTTCGTCAAAAAGGTGGAGCAGTTCAAGCCGCAGGCGGTGATCTTCTCGACGCTGGTGGAGGACACCTGGCCGCAGGCCAGGGACATGCTGAAGGTGCTGGCCGAGGGCTTCCCGGAGATTCGGACGCTGGTCGGCGGGGTCTTCACGACGATGGCGCCCGAGATGGTGATCCAATCCCCCTACATCCAGTCGATCGGCCTGGGCGAGGGAGAGGAGACGGTCGTGGATTTCTGCGAGGCGGTGAGGAACGGGGCCTCCACGGCCAACATCCAAGGCACGTGGGCTAGGGGTTCCGAAGGCAACGTGACCCGCAACCCCAAGCGGCCGCTGGTCAACATCAACGACGTGATGGCCGACTTCTCGCTGTTCGACGAGCGGCGCTTCTACCGCCCGCTGGGGGCCAAGATCTGGAAGACGATCCCGCTGGAGACCTACCGGGGCTGTCCCTACACCTGCACCTTCTGCAACTCGCCGGCCCAGGTTACCATCGCGAAGGAGAGCGGACAGGGCTATTTCCTGCGGCGCAAGAGCATCGAGGCACTCCGCACGGAGATCCTGTCGCTGATCAAGCGCTACTCGCCGGAATTCTTCTACATCAACGACGACGCCTTCATGGCGAGGCCCAAGCAGGAGATCGCCGACTTCACCGAGATGTACAAGGAGTTCAAGATCCCCTTCTGGTTCCAGACCCGGTTCGAGGACATCGACGAGGAGAAGCTGGCCTGGCTCAAATCGGTCGGCTGCTACCGGATCTCCTTCGGGCTCGAGCACGGCAATGAAAAGTACCGCAAGGAGATCCTGCGGCGGAACATCTCCAACGAGAAGATGCTGCAGCAGTCCCAGATCGTTCACAAGGTGGGCATCCCGTACACGCTAAACAACATCGTGGGCTTCCCCTACGAGACGCGGGAGTTGATGTTTGAGTCGATGATGTTCAACCGGGAGATCGGCACGTTCGACGCGCTGAGCGTCAACGTCTTTGTGCCCTACCACGGCACGGTCTTAAGGGAGATGGCCCTCAAGGAGGGCTGGCTGGACCCTGAGCGGCAGACCACCTCGGTGATCGCGGAATCCATTTTGAATATGCCGCCGCCCTATCTCTCCGGAAAGGAGATCCTCAGCCTTCAGCGCGTGTTCCCGCTCTACGTCCGCCTGCCGAAGGAGCGCTACCCGGAAATCCAGAGGGCCGAAACGTTCGATGAGGAGGGGAACGCTCTGTTCGAAAAACTCTCCAAGGAATTTTACGAGATGGTCTACGGAGTGGACGAAGCGGACCGGATGCTGACCTACGTCGGTTAGAGCCACGACCAAACCGGATTCGAAGTGGCATCAGGACTGGCAGAACACCGGCCACGTCCGGGTGTTCGACGCGCGCAGCGCCTTGTCCGATCGGGCGCTGGCCGGCCACTATGGGGCATTCAACGACGTGCGGATGCTGGGGGGGATACTTTCCCGGAACCCGGGTGCCTCGCTGGTGGAGGTGGGTTGCGCCACCGGAGAATTCCATCGGTACCTGCGCCTTCAATTTCCCTCGGTGCGGTACTGCGGCATCGACGTTTCCCGCGTGGCGCTGGAGAGGGCGCGCCAGAAATACCCGAAGGGTCTTTTCCTTCTTCATTCGCCGGAAAGGCCGGTTGCCGAGACGCTGCTTTCCGGCGGGCAGCCAGAGAGCGCCGAGGTGGTCTACTCCAAGGACGTGGTCCATCATCAGACCGATCCATTCGGTTTCCTCGGGCAGCTTCTGGACCGGGCCACCGAGGCGGTGGTGGTCCGGCTGCGGACGCGGGATTCCGGCGAAACCGTGATGGACCCGGAGCTCTCCTGCCAATACCACTACGACGGCTGGATGCCCTACCTGGTCCTGAACCTGCAGGAAACAGTGGACTTCGTGCGCCGCCGCCGCCCGAAAGCTGAGGTGACCGTGCAGCGCCACCGGATGGTGCTGGGCGGGAAGGAGAACCGTTATTTGCCGAAGGAGTGTTATCTCCTGGAGACCGGGACCGCCGAGACCGCGATGGCGGTGCTGCTCAAGAGCGGCCGGCCCGGCGAGGTCCGCGTCGAAGACAAGCCGGACATGCGCTTCCCATTGCCCTGGTACGCCCGCTGGAGGAGCAAGCCATGAGCGGCCTGCGGACGGTCGCCTACTATCGCAGCCACCGAAATCATTACTGGAGCGGGGATGAGCAAGCCGAATGGGTTCCACGTCCGGTTCCTGCTGGCCACGAACCTTCCGGTTAGCGTCACCCGCATCACGGCGGACACGGCCAACTACCTGGTGCGCAACGGGATCCCGGCGACGGTGATGTTCCCCTCGGTGGATTGGTGGGAGTACCGGCGTTTCATGCTCGGCCGCCTGGCACCCTTGCCCCGGCTGAAAGAGGCCCTGAAGCTGGCCGCGGAGTCGGCCCGCGCGGCCCTTTTTCCGAAACCGTGGTGCGGGTTCTCCGACTTCCATGTGGACCCGCGCGTCCGGGTCAGCCGTTTCGGGGCCATCCCCCCGCTGAGCTCCCTGGAAGGGGGGATCACGGTGGCGCCGCACACCTACGTGGTTGCCCGCCGCCTGCTGGAGAGCAGGCCGCGTCGGATGCCGAAGCTGGTGGGGGCGCTCCACGTCAACCTGGAAAAGGCGGCCTGCAGCGCCTCTCCAGAGGGATCGGCTTGGTTCCGGCACTGGGTGGAGTTGGAGCGCGGTTTGAAGATCCCGCGCTACGCCACCAGCCGGGATTCCCAGCAGGCCGCCGAGCGGCTCGGGATCCCGGTCCAAAGGATGATCCCCGGCGGGATTGATCTGAACCTCTTCAAGGTGAAGCAGCGGCCGGCTGGGGAGCGGCTGACGGTTTCGCTCTACTGCGATCCGAACAAGCACAAGGGGATGGAGACCGGGGTGGAGGCGATGGCCGGCCTGAGGGCCCGCGCGCCGGAGATCCGGCTCTGCTCGATCGGGCAGGTGGCCGGAGAGCAGAAAAATCTCTTCGACGTGAATCACGGCTACCTGCGCGGGCAGGATTACATCGCGGCGCTCCAGGAAACGGATGTTTTCGTTTATCCTAGTCTGTTTGACGGTTTTCCGGCGCCGCCTCTGCAGGCGATGGCCTGCGGGGCCGCACTGGTCACGACCGCCGTCGAGGGGGTCGTGGAGTACGCCAAGGAAGAGGAGAACTGCCTCCTTTGCCCGCCGGGCGACCCCGCCGCGCTGCGGGATCAGACGCTGCGATTGCTCCGGGAGGAACCCCTCCGCCGGCGGGTCCGAGCCGGCGGACTTGAAACGGCTGGAGAATTCAGCACCGAACGCAGCTCCGCGAAGCTGCTCGATTTTTTGAGGGAGATCTATGCGCAAGAAGCTGCGTGATCGTCAAACCGTTTTCGGAGCCTGGACGTCGCTGGGGCACCCCTCCATCACCGAGGCCTTCTGCCGGATCGGCGTGGATTTCGTCGGGATCGACCTGGAGCACAGCACGATCAGCCTCGGGCAGGCGCAGAGGATTATCGCGGCCGCCCAGGCGAACAAAACCGCCTGCCTCGCCCGCGTCTCTTCTCACAACGGCGAGCAGATCCGGCGCCTGCTGGACTCAGGCGCCGATGGCGTGCTGGTGCCGAACGTTTCCACCGGCGAAGAGGTGGAGCAAATCGTGGAGTGGGTGAAGTACCCGCCGGTGGGCAAGCGGGGGTTTGGTGTCGCCCGGGCCCAGGGATACGGCTTCGAATTCAATTCTTATGTCTCCGGCTGGAACCGCCGGTCGGTGCTGATGATCCAGATTGAATCGATCGCCGGCGTGGAGGCGGCCGAGGAGCTGCTCTCCCATCCGGAGGTGGACGGCGCGATGGTGGGGCCCTATGACATCTCGGGTTCTTTGGGGATCCCGGGGAAGCTCACGCACCCGCGCGTCACCAAGGCCTGCAGCCGGGTGGTGGAGGTCTGCCGGAAACTGGGCAAGGCCTGCGGGACCCAGGTCGTGGACCCGGACGCTCAAAGCGTGGCGGCGGCCCTGAGGGCCGGCTACACCTTCGTGGTGTTGGCCTCCGACGTCTTCCTGCTCTGGAAATGGGGAGAACGGATGAAAAAACTGATCCGGGAGCGCCGTTGAACGGACATCACTTCCGTTGGGTGCTGCTGATCCTCGGTTTAAGTCTGGCCTACACAGCGGCCATGTTCCGGGGGCTGGAAGGCCACAGCGGCTATTCGGGGTGCGTGTTTCAAGTGCTCTACCCCGGATCTTTCCCGGGGGACGCCTTCGCTCCAGCAACCCGCCCGGTGCTTCTTTCTCTCTATTACGGGATCGTGAAACTGGCCGGCCCGATCTGGCTGGATGACCGCTTCACCTTTTTCTTCTTTATGGGGATGGCGATCCTCTCCTTGGCCGCTTTGGATAAGACGGTCCGGCTGCTGGGCCTGAAAGGCCGGCTGGAACGGGCGGCGATCTTGGCCTTCCTCCTTTTGGAGCACCGCTTCTTCATCATTCATTCGGTGCTGGTCGACAACTACGGTTTCAGCGGCACCGGCCTGGGGGCGGTGGCGGCCCTCTGGCTTCTCTATGGGGTGTTGGCGGGGTGGGGGGCTGCCCGCCAGGTGCCCCTGATCGCGCTCTGCCTGGCGATCTCCCTCAAGAACACCTGGATCCCGGTGATCGCCGCCTCCGTGCTGCTTTGGAAAGACCGGCTGGGCCCAGCGGCCAAGCGATGGACGCTGCTCGGAGCGTGCCTCGCCGTAAGCGGCGGGCTGGCCTTCTACGCGCTGGCTATCCGCCCGCCGGACGGCAGCGACGTGAAGCTGTTCGATTACATTCTGGCCAAGATCGACGACGCCGAGGCAAACCCGTTCCTGTACCCCGCCTGGGCCAACCTCTGTTTCGCGGCCTTCTCGTTGCTGGCCTTCCTCCCGTTAGATCTGCCGGCGCAGGCGCTTCGCCGCGTCCGGGTCATCGTCATGATCGGCCTGGCCACCTGGCTGCTCAGCGGGCTCTACCTGACCTTCGCCCCTGATTTCATGAAGATTCCCTATCTGGTCCCGTTCGATCCCCGTCGGGCTCTGCGCTGGCCCTCCTACATCGTGATGGCCGCGCTGGCGGTTGGACTGCTGAAACGGATCGGGCAGGCCTCCTCCTGCCGGGCCGCGTGGCTCTCCCTGGCCGCCTTCTTCGGCTTGTACCTTCTGCACGAGGAGCCGCGGGTCAAGCTGTTGATCCTGGCCGGGTTCCTCCTGGCGGTGGGGCTGATGCGCTGCCGGACGCTCGCGCTGGAACGGCTGCAGCCGGGTGAGCGGCTTCGGTTGGCGGCCGTCCCGGTCCTGATCGGGACGCTGGCCCTTTACACGATCGGCGCCCTCCACCAGCGCCGGGAGGCGCTGGTCTACCTGGTCCGGCACGGGATCATCGGGGACAACCTCTGCGCGAAATGGGTCGGCGTCAACGAGTACTTTTTAGAGCGAACGCCTCCCTCGGCCACTGTGCTGGCCCTTTCGATGGAAGACACCCATCGCCAACCCTCGGCGCTTCATTTTGACGCTTCGCTGCGAACCCGGGCCGGACGGACCATGCCGATGGGCCATCCAGCGGCCTTCTACCTGGACTACCCAAAACTTCAATGGTGGGAGGAAAAGAATCGCCGGATGAACGAATTCGTGGCCGCTTGGGAAGCGCAGGACCCCGCGGCGGTGTCCCACCGCCTGGAGGAGTTTGGGCCGCCGGACTACCTGGTGGTCCCGACCGCCAAAGCCGGCTGGGCCGGGCCGGCGGACGGCCTGGGCTATCGCGTGGAGACCCGGATCGGTGAGTTCACGATCTTCCGGCGAAATGGTTAAGACCCATGCCCCGGAGGCCGACCTCTATGTCTTTGATTTCGACGGCACCCTCGTGGACTCCAATCCGATCAAGTGGCGGGCTTTTGAGAACTGCTTCTCGGGGCCGGAGTTTGCGGCCCGCCGGGGGGAGATCCTCGCCTATTGCCGCGGCAACAACCACACGACCCGCAGCGAGAAATTCCGCCACGTCTACGAGCGGATCCTGGGCCTGCCTTACACGGCCGACGCCGAACAGCAGCTGCACCGGCGCTTCGAGCGGGAGACCACGCAGGCGATCATCGGGGCCCCTGAAGTCCCGGGCGCTTCCGGTTTCCTGGAGTCGGTCCGGCACAAGGCCCACACGGCCGTCCTCTCCAGCACTCCCCATCCGATCCTCCGGGAGATCCTGGAAGCCCGCGGATGGCTTGGGCTTTTTGATCTGCAGCGCGGGGCCCCGGTTGTGAAGGCGGATTGGCTCAAGGGGCTGCAGGGGCTGGGATACCCGGCGGACCGGATCCTCTTTTTCGGCGACACCCCGGAGGACGCGCGCGCAGCGGAGAGGGCGGGATGCCCCTTTGTCACCCTGGGCGAAACCTCTCTGCCGGGCAGCACCCTCACCGTGCCGGACTTCAGGTCCCTCCTCCGATGAGCATCCAGGAATCCTGCCTAAGATGGGTGCCCGCCGCCCTTCCCGTCTTGGTCATTGTAGGTTTAAATCTCTTGGCTCATTTTCTTCCCTTTGAACGGGTTTCTTTGACATTGGATGATCTCACGAATATGAGCGTCCGTCTGCAGCCGGGTTGGTCCTATGGGGAATCCATCCGGTCTTGGCTGGCCCAGCCAGGGCCGCGTCCGCTCGTGTTTTCCACGATGCTCCTGGATTGGCTTATTGGAGACGTGCCGGCTCTGTGGATCACCACCGTTTTCTTAACGAGCACTCTTCTTGCCGTATCTGTTTATTACTTGACTGTGGAGATGGTTGGAAACCGCGCGCTGGGTTTGATTTGCGGCGGCGTCTTCGTCCTTTTACCGAATAAGGTTCAACTTTACCATCATCTACTCTATTCGACCATGAACGCGGCCTATGCGGTGACCGTCGCCAGCGCGGCTTTGTTTTTAATCTATTTGAGAAATTCGAATCGCGTTACTCTTTGGGTTTCGCTCATGTGTTATACCGTTGTGATTTTTTGGTATGAAGCGGGTTTCTTTCTTCCGTTGCTTTTAATTGTTGCGGCATGGTTTTACGAAAGAAAGAAACTGGGAGATTCTCTCCTCTTTCTCCTTCCCGCGGGCCTCAGCTTGTTGTGGAGGGGGCATCTTCTCAGCCAGGGCTACCCCTCCATGGGATTCAGCCAGCCGCTGATGTATTTTAAGCACCAGCTGTTCGTGACGGTACCGAATCTTTATTTCGGCAGGCAAATGATCAAGTGGATCGCGTATGGCCTGGCGCGATTTCCTACCATGGAGTCTCCTTGGGTTTTCATTTTATTGGCAATGGACGGGTTGGCTCTTTGGGGATTCTTCCGGTGGTTGAGGAGGCAGTCCCTCCCCTGGGTTCCGCTTCGAGCGATCCTTCTCTCAGCCGCCATGGGGGTCTTCTTCTTGGCTCCCTTTACATTTATTCCTTATATGGAAAGCCGCCACACCGCTTTGGCTTCAATTGGCTTTTCTGTCCTGGTCGTTGCCGCCGTTCGTTTCTTCATCAGATGGCGGCCGCTGTTCCCGGTGTTTTTATTTGGAATGGGTCTGATCATGTCCCAAGGCATTGCCTGGAACCAAGTGGTTTCATGCCGGATGAATAACGCGATCGAGGAGACCATTAAAGAGAAGATGGGATCCATCCTGCAGGCGGATCGGGTGCTCTATGATCAGTACAGTTTTGCCCAAAGGATCCCCTACACGTGGGTCAAAGATCCCGCCAATCAGCTCGACTACTATTGGGGGGTCGAGGGGTTGTTGGGTAAAGGATTTGAGACCCAACTTAGCTGGATGATAGGGAGAACGATCCCTCAGCGCGCCGGGTACCCCCGAAA
Source organism: uncultured Planctomycetia bacterium (assembly GCA_964373055.1). Taxonomy (GTDB): domain Bacteria; phylum Omnitrophota; class Gorgyraeia; order 1-14-0-20-64-10; family 1-14-0-20-64-10; genus JAUSCU01. The sequence continues at coordinate 79,314 of CAYJTM010000001.1, read as the reverse complement.
GATTTTGTGGGATGGTGTACATCTAGCGCGGTCTCCTGTTCAATCTGAAGGAGAGATGTTGACCTTTGATTTCTTCCCTGATTTCCGGGCCCATTCCTCCGGAAAGGGGAAGATCCCTCGGAAGGGAACGGTGCTCATTGACTACGCGGCGGTCTATCCTGACGGTTTTTATCATGGGAAGAGAAAAGGGCCGTAAAAACTATGGTCTGGGCGAAGCGTACAATAGAGAGTCAGTTCAACCTTGCGGGGAAAGTCGCCGTCGTGGCCGGCGGGGCGGGGCATCTCTGTTCCGTGCTGGCCCGGGCGTTCCTGGAGTCCGGCATGCGCGTGGCGATCCTGGACCTGCCGGGGCAGAGGAAGAGCCTGCCCGCCGATCTGGCCAAAGCGGCAGACTGGTTCAGCTGCGACGTGACCTCGAAGGCGGATTGGGTCCGCTGCAGGGGGGCGGTCATCCGGAAACACCGCCGCGTGGACGTCCTGCTCAACGGGGCCGGCGCGAACGCGCCGACTCCCTTCCTGAAGATCACCGATGCCGAGATCCGGCGGATCTTGGGGGTCAACCTGGTGGGGACCCTCACCGGCTGCCAGGTGTTCGGGGAGGTGATGGTCCGGCAGCGCTCCGGCAGCATCATCAACTTCGCCTCGGTCTCCTCCGGCCCGCCGCTGTCAAAGGCCTTCCTCTATTCGGCGGCCAAGGCGGGCGTGGCCAACCTGACGCAGAACCTGGCCAGGGAATGGGCGCCGTTCGGCGTGCGGGTCAACGCCTTGAAGCCCGGCTTCTTCCCAACCGATTGGAGCATGAAACATTTTATCGATCCCTCCCGCAAGAGGAAGATCCTCGGCCACACGCCGATGGCCCGGTTCGGCCGGCCCGAGGAGCTGGTGGGCGCCGCGCTCTGGCTCTGCTCGGATGAGGCCGTCTTTGTGACCGGCTCCATGGTCACTGTGGACGGCGGGTTCACCGCCATGACGGTTTAGCCATGGAAGATCACAAGTTGGTCGCGGCGGTGACGGGCGGGACGCGCGGGATCGGCCGAGCGGTGGCCGATCTCTGCCTGGCCCGCGGCTATTCGGTCGCGGTCTGCGCCCGTTCCCCCCAGGATTCTGCACTTCCGGCGGGCATCCTGGTTCACCCGGCCGACATCCGGCGGAAGGAGCAGGTGGACCAATTCGTGAGATCGGTGCTCGGCGCCTACGGAGGGCTGGACCTGTTCGTCAACTGCGCGGGCATCTCTCGGTGGCGCCCGATCGAGAAGATCGACGCCGATTTCTCCTCCGAGTTGATCGAGACCAACGTGCTGGGGACCCTCTGGGGCTGCGCTGCGGCGGCTGCGGTGATGAAGGAGGGCGGCGTCATCGTGAACGTCTCGAGCCTGGCCGGCAAGCGAGGCAGCGCCAATAACAGCGTCTACTGCGCGGCCAAGTTCGCCGTCAACGGGATCACCCAATCGCTGGCCAAGGAACTGGGCCCCCGCGGCATCCGGGTCAACGCCGTTTGCCCCGTCTACGTCCGGACCGAGACAATCCTGGAGTCCCTTTCCGAGCCGGGCTCCCCCGCCCAGGGGCAGGGCGGGGTGGAGCGCTACCTGGAGCAGTTCGCCGCCTCCCAGACCGCGCTGGGGCGGCTGCCCACGGTTCAGGAGGTGGCGGAGGTGGTCCTCTTCCTGGCCGGCCTGGCCTCCTCGGCGATCACCGGGCAATGCATCAACGTGGATTGCGGCACCCTCCCTCAGTAGCCCCGCGATGAGAATCGTAGCGATCATCCCCGCGCGAATGGCCTCCACACGATTCCCCGGAAAACCGCTGAAGGAGATCCGCGGGTTGCCGATGGTGGAGCATGTGCGCAGGCGGGCGCTGCTGTCGGGCGCCTTCAGCGAGGTCTGGGTGGCCACCTGCGACAGGGAGATCGCCCGCTGCGTGCGGCGTTACGGCGGGAAGGTCCGGATGACCTCCGCCAAGCATCCGGCCGCGACGGACCGCGTGCGGGAAGCCGCCCGGGGGATTCGATGTTCCCATGTCGTCAACGTGCAGGGAGATGAGCTTCTGGTCCTCCCGCGCGACCTCAAGAGGATGGTTTCGGCAATCCTCCGGCGTCCTGAAATACCGGCCTGGAACGCGGTGGGACCCATCGAGCATGAGGCGACATTCCACGACCGTTCCGTTGTAAAATGTATCCTTTCGGCCAGCGGTCGGATCCTGCTCTGCACCCGGGACGCCTCGTGGCTGGCCCAAGCGCCTGGCGGAATGGAGCCGGTCCGGAGCCTGCTCGGGATCCTCGGCTATCGGGTGGACTTTTTGGAGCGCTACGGCCGGCTGAAGCGCACACCCCTGGAGAGGGCCGAATCGGTGGACCAATCCCGTATCATCGAGCACGACCACTGGCTTCAGAGCGTCCCTTTCCGGAAGGCGTACGCGGGCGTCAATCACCCCCGGGAGCTTGCCCAGGCGAAGAAGATCCTGGCCTCCGATCCGCGCCAGCAAGCTGTATTGAAGGAGATCCTCAACACGTGAGTGGAGAAAGTGTTTTTGTCGCGCTGCAAACCTTCTGCGAGGGGAATGACCGGCCCCGGCGGGAGCTGCTGCGGGCCGGCCTGCGCGTGCGGGAGAATCCGCTGGGGCGGCGCCTCCGCCGGGAAGAGATGCCGGATTTTCTAAATGAGGCGGACGCGGTGCTGGCCGGAATCGAGCCCTACGACGCGGGGATCCTGCAACGCCTGCCCCGTTTGCGGTGCATCAGCCGCTGCGGGACCGGGACCGACAGCATTGATCTGGAAACCGCACGGAAAAGGGGGGTTGCTGTGCTTACCACGCCCGATGAGGTAGTCGAGCCGGTGGCGCAGATGGCCCTGGCGATGCTGCTGGCCCTTGCTCGAAACTTGCCCTTGCATTGGGACGACTTCCGTCGGGGAGAGTGGAGGAAGCGCACGGGCCATCTTCTTTCGGAGTGGACGGTGGGGGTCGTCGGCTTGGGAAGGGTTGGAAGAGCGTTTCACGAGTACCTTCAACCTTTTGGGTGCGCGATCCGGGTCTACGATCCCAACCTCCCCGCGCAGCGCTTCCCCCAGGAGACCCGCTGCGCGGAGCTTGAATCCCTGCTGCGGGAGTCGGATGTCGTCTCGCTTCACGCGGCCTTGCCGCCGGACGCCCCACCTCTGTTGAGCCGGCGAGAGTTCGCCTTCATGCGGAAGGGAAGCCGCCTCATCAACACGGCCCGGGGCCGCCTCGTGGACGAGGCCGCGCTGATCGAGGCCCTGGAGTCGGGCCATCTCTCCGCGGCGGCCCTGGATGTCTTTGAGAGCGAGCCGACCACCGCCGGGAAGCTGTGCCGATTCCCTCAAGTGCTCTGCACGCCGCACGTGGCCTCTCTCACCGCCCGCTCGCGGGGTGAGATGGAGCTTCGCTGCGCGCGCAACATCGTGGAGTTTTTCCGTGCCTAACGTTTCCGTGTGCATCATCACGTACAACAAGGCGGACACCCTCCCGGAGGCGATCGACTCGGTGCTGCGCCAGTCGTACCGGGAGATCGAGGTCCTCGTGGTGGATGACGGCTCCACAGACGACACGGCCGCCCGAGTGCGGCCTTACGGGGACAAGGTCCGCTACCTTCCGAAACCCAATGGCGGGACCGGCTCGGCGCGAAACCTGGGAATCGCCCGGGCAAAAGGTGAATTTGTGGCCTTTCTGGACGGAGACGACCTGTGGCTTCCCCGGAAACTGGAAACCCAGATGGCGGCCTTCCAGCGGGAGCCCGGCATCCTGGCCGTCCAATGCGGCGCCTGCTGCGTGGACGCTCAACTGAAGGAGGTCCTGGAGGTCCGGCGCTGTGACCCCGCGCGGGACAGCCTGATGAATTTTCTGCTCTTCGAGAACCTGCCGGCCTTCTCCTCCACCCTGGTCGTGCGCAAGCGCGCCTTTGAAATGGTCGGGGGCTTCGGGGAAGACCTGGTCATCCTCTCCGACTGGGATATGGCTTGCCGGCTGGCGCGCGCGGGAACCCTCCGGTCGGTTCCGGAAATCCTGGTTTTGTACAGGCAGTATCCCAAGAACCAGAGCCGGGACGTGGGGATCCACTTGGAACCGGGGGTTCGCTCGCTGGAGCGGTTCTTCTCGAACCCCTTACTGGAACCCGCGCTCCGTGCGCAAGCCCCGCAGGTTTGGGCCCGGTTCTATGCCATGCTGGCGGGCGGCTATTCTCGAAATGGGGAGTGGAAACAGGCGGTCGCCTGGGCAGCCAAGGCGGTGCGGACCTCTCCGCGGATCCTCCCGTATGTTTCCGGTTTCCCGGTTCGGATCGCTCGGCGGCTCCTGTGGCCGCCCCGGTGGCCTGATGAGTAAAAAACCGTTGTTGCTGGGGGCGTTTCTGGGCGGCGCCGCGGCGTTCTCGCCGGGGGGGGTGTTTGTCCTGTTTCTGGCGGCGAGCGTCTGCGCGGCGCTCCGCCGCTTCACCGCGCCGGGGGACCGCGTGTTCCTGGTCCGGCTGTTCCTGGTCGCCTTCTTCCTGCGCATGGGCCTCTCTGTTTGCTTCGATGCGATTTCATGGAAGGTGGAGGGGCGCCTGCCTACGCGATGGGGGCCTCCCCACGTTTGGGATCTCGGCATGAGCGACCAGTCCCGGGCTTTCCTTCGGCTGGGGGACAGCGACTACTACTCCGGACGGGGGTACTCCCTGGCGCATTACGCGAGCGGGAATCGGGCGCCCACGGTGCTTCAACGCATCACGAGGTACGGCCACCACGGCTACCTCTTCGTCGTCGGCTGGTTTTACTATACCTTCGGCTTCAGCCCCTTCTCCGTGAAGTGGCTGAACTGCTGGTTCGGCGCCCTGCAGGTGATCGCCCTCTTCCACCTCGCCAAGGTCTGTTTTCAATCCAGCATCGCCCGATGGGCGGGTGGGTTAGCCGCCTGCTTTCCCACGCTTCTCGTCTGGTCCGCGAGCAATCTGAAGGATCCGTTGCTGTTCCTTCTGATCACGCTGTTGCTGCTGCTTTTCGCCGCGCTTCGGACCGCTCCTGGCCTCAAGCGCCGGATCGCCATTTTAGGCGCCTTCGGGGCGATCTTCTGGGTCGCGCAGAGTCTCGGGAGAGAGGAGTGGATCTTGGCTTTAATGGTTTGTTTGCTCGGCGTAGGGGGGTTGGAATGGTGCATCCGGAAACGGTGGTACGCGGCTCTGCTGCTTGCGGTCATTGTCCTGATGGTTTTCAACCCAACGAAGAGGATTCAGGGCGCGATCGGTTACGCCGTCTACCGGCATATGGGATATCAGACGGACAGCATGACCTACCGGTATCTTCCCGATCCGTTCTATAACCTGGAAAGCGAAACCCGGAGAGCCGACCTGGTGGGGGTGGTGATTAGGAGAACTCCCACCGCGTTGGCGCACTATTTCTTTCAGCCCTTGCCGAGCCGCACCGTCAGCGGAAGCCCCTTTTTCATGATCCCCCAGATGGTGCTCTGGTATTTCCTGCTGCCCTTCGCGCTGATCGGCGTTGCCGCGGGGATTCGCCGGAACACCTGGAACTGCGCCTTCCTTGCCGCGCCTCTCCTCCTCTGGGTCCTGATGGGCGCTCTGTCCATCGGCAATGTGGGGATCCTGGTTCGTATGCGGGACATGACAACCCCTATGGTTCTACTCTTTTCCGCCGCCGGCTTCTGGATCTTCGCGCGCGGCAAGCAAGGGTTTTCCGGGGAGGCGCCCAACCGTGTGGCTGGATAGCCGGGGCCGCCTTTTCGGGAAGCTCAATCTTTTAGATCTGCTGGTTTCACTTTTTCTTTTAAGCATGGGGGGTGTGGTTGCCTACGCCGTGGGCGTTTCCCACTACCGGGCCCTCGAGATCGCCGACGTGGAGCCCAAGCGGATCGTCGCGGGGCCCCGCCAATTTGTGGTTGTGAGAGGAACCGGTTTTGATCCACCCACCACCGTCCGATTGGGCGAGCATATCTCGCGGAAGGGCGTCTATTGGGAGGATTCGGTCCTTGGGGTCGAGATCAACGAGGAGGTTGAGCCCGGGGTCTATGCATTGTGGGTGCGGGACAGTCACGGCCGGACCGCGACCGTCCCGGATCCTCTGGAAGTCGTTTGGGAACCGAAGATCTCGGAGGTCAAGCCGAAGATCCTCTACAGCACGGGGGAGGGCGCGCGTCTGGATATCTCCGGAAACTTCTTTTCTCGCTCGTGCACCATCCGCCTCGGAGAGCGTGAAATTCCAGCGGACAGGCACAGCTCAGCCCCCACTCGGAAGCTCTCCGCGGATTTCAGCAAAGGCCCTCCGCTGCCGCTGGGCCAACAACGGTTGACCGTGACCAACGCCGGAGGCCAATCCGCCACCTGGGAAGAGGCCGTCACCGTGGCGCCGGCACCCGAGATCACTTCCGTGGCGCCGGATCGGATTGTTCTCGGAGATACCGTCGATTTAGTCCTCTATGGAAAGCACTTTCTCAATGGGACCACCGTGTGGCTCAACGAAGAGCGGATCGGCGAGGCGACCCTGGTGAGCCCCGAGTGTTTGAAGATTCAACTGAAAACAACCCCCAAGATAGCGGGAAGGGCAGCTGACGTGAGCTTTGAGCTCCAAGATGCACCGAAGATCAGGATCGGCGAGGGTCTCGTCTATATCAGCTCTGGGTTTCAGGCGTTCATGGTCGCCACCGTCCTGCTGGACGAACCGAGCGCGCGCGCGATGCAGGAGTTTCAGGACTCCCTGGAGTGGAAACTCAGGCGTCCACTGGGTCAGGTGCGGGCTGCGGGCGTGCACAGGAACTACAACATGGGCCCCTATCCCATCGCGGAAGTGCTTCTGCCCGCTCAAATCACGATGGAGGAGGGGAAGCTCGTTTCATCCGTCTGGGCACGCCCGTTGCACCAGGGGGCGCGCATCTGGTTTAAGATCAACGGTCAGGAACACTCCGGAATCGTCATTTCCAAGCCGTTCGCGGTCTTTTCAGATGATTATTTTGAGAACAAAAGGATCAAGTAAGATGGGAGAGGAAAATCGCGCGACTCGCGATTACCTCGCGGGCAGCCTTCTGATCTCCTCGTGTTCTCGCTTCGCGCAAGGGTTCTTTCGGAAGAGCGAGGACCTCCTCGGTAAACTCCTCGGGTGGGGGCTTTCTCCGCGGGCCCTGTCCGCTTTTCTTACTGCGGCCATCCTTTCCAATGCGCTCGCTCTGTTCCTGCTCCATCGGGAGGTTGCCGCGTGGGGCATTCCGCTGCGGGGCGTGGGGTTGGTGGCCGCTGGGGTCGGCCTCTTCGGGCCGGAGGATTGGCGCTCGGTCTGGGAGTCCAGCTTTTTGATGCGGCTGATGGGAAGATCCGATGCCCACCGTTGATCAGTCCCTCCAGGGCTGGGAAAAACGGGTGCGGGTGATTCAGGCCTGCCGCGTCTGCGGCGGCCGCCTGCTGCGCCCGGTCATTGACCTTGGCTCCCAGTTCTTGGCCGGCCTGTTCGATGACGGCAGACCCCAGAACCAATTGAGGGCTGCAGTCCCCCTGGAAGTCGTCTGCTGCGATCCTTCTTCGAAAGGATGCGGTTTCATTCAGCTTCGGCATTCTGTGCCTCCGGATCTGATGTTCCAAGATTACGGCTACCGCTCCGGCCTCAATGAAACCATGCGCCGGCACCTGGAACAGCTGTCCGCGGAGATCGAGTCCCGGCTCGATCTGAAAGCCGGCGACCTCGTGGTGGACATCGGCGCCAATGACGGGACCACGTTGCTGGCCTATCGTGAACCGGGCCTGGTCCGGTTTGGGTTCGAGCCCTCCGATGCCGCGGCGGTCGCCGAGCGGCGGGGTGTCCGCGTCCTCCGGAGCTTCTTCAGCAGCCAAACCGGCGCCCAGGACCTTCAAAAGGAGTGCCCGGGCCGGAAGGCCAGGGCCGTGACCACCGTCGCGATGTTCTACGACATTGAGGACCCCGCCGGGTTCTGCCGCCAGATCCACCGGATCCTCGCGGAAGATGGGCTGTGGGTCGTGGAGCTGCACTACTGGGGGTCCATGCTGGAGACCAACGCGTTCGACGCCATCTGCCATGAGCACCTGGGCTATTACAGCTTGAACTGCATGAACCGTCTCGCCCAGACCTGCGGTTTCCGTTTGGAGGATGTGGCCTTCAATTCCTCCAACGGCGGGAGCATGCGCTGCTCGTTTCGAAAGACCTCCGGCCAGCCGGGGCCGGATCCGGAAGCTCAGCGCAGGATCGATCGGGCGTTGGCGGATGAGGAACGGGCCGCCGTGTACAGCCCTGAACGCTTCGCTCGTTTCCAAGCCAACGCGGTCCGGATCCGGTCGGCCACTCAGGAGCTGGTGAGGCAGGCCGCGCGGGAAGGGAAGTCGGTCTATGGCTACGGGGCCTCCACCAAAGGCAATGTCCTGCTGCAGTACTGCGGTTTCGGGCCGGAAGACCTGGCCGCGATCGCCGACCGAAATCCGGCGAAATGGGGCAGGCGCACCCCCGGCACTTCCATTCCCATCTGTTCGGAGGAAGAGATGCGCCGCGCGAAACCGGACCTTTTGCTGGTCCTTCCATGGCATTTCCTGGAGGGTTTTCTCGAGCGGGAAAAAGTGCTCCGCGCCGGCGGCACCCGGTTTGTTGTTGCGTTCCCCGAGCCCAGGGTTGTTTGATGGCTCCTTGGGCCGAAACGCTGGTGGTGATCCCCACGTACAATGAAGCGGAGAATCTGCCTCGCCTGATCCGGGAGATTGTTCAGGAGAAACTGCCGCTGGATATCCTGGTCATTGACGACCATTCGCCGGATGGCACCGGCCAAGTGGCGGAGGCTTTGAAATCGGAGGCGCCGGTGACGGTTCTTCACCGGGCGGGGAAGTTAGGGATAGGCGGGGCCCACAAGGCCGGCTTCCGGTACGCCATGCAACGCGGTTACCGTTGGGTCCTCACGATGGACGCGGATTTCGCGCATTCCCCCCGGTACCTGAAACAGCTGATCGCGGGCTCGAACTTCGCCGACGTGGTGGTGGGTTCCCGCTACCTGCCCGGAGGCGGGCTGGCGGGCTGGAGCCTCCCCAGGAGGATCTTGACCCATATTGCTCACGGGCTGACGACCTCCTTCCTGCGGATTCCGTACGACTGCACCGGCGGGTTTCGCCTATACCCGGTGGCGCTCCTCAAGGAGATCAATCTGGATGAGATCCAGGCGGAAGGTTACGCCTTCTTGATCGAGATGCTGTTCCACATCCGGAAGAAAGGGCACACGGTCGGCGAGGTCCCCATCGTCATCAGCTCCCGCCACCAGGGGAAATCCAAGATCTCCCGGGCCGAGATCCTGCGAGCGGTCAAGACGCTCTGTAGACTGAGTCTTCAGCGGATGGCCCGAAACGGGTCCCATCCCTCATGATCCATTTTCCTTGTCCCCTATGCGGCCAGGATGGCCACGCGCAGCTTTACCCCGACACGCTGGAGACCCAGCTGCCTCGGTTCGGCTATGACTTCACGCCGGATCACATGAAGACCTACCGCGTGGTTTTCTGCCGGGATTGTCGGCATGGCTATGCCTCGCCGCGGCCGGCCCAGCTCTGGCAACAGTACGAGGAGGTGGAGGACCCGGCTTACCTGAAGCGCCAACCGGAGCGGCTGGTGAGCGCCCGCCGCGTGCTGCGCAGGATCACCGGCTACCGGCCATCGGGGCGGCTGCTGGACATCGGCTGCGCGACGGGAGACTTCCTGTCAGAGGCCCGCCGCCATTTCCAAACGGAAGGACTGGAGCTTTCCGGCTGGGCGGCCGACATCGCCCGCTCGCGAGGGCTCACGGTCCACCGGTCCAAGCTGGCCGATTTCCGCCCAAGCGAACCCTACGATCTGCTGACGCTCTGGGGCGTCATAGAACATTTCGAGCAACCGGTCGAAGAGATCCGCAGAATGCACGGGCTGCTCCGCGGCGGGGGACTCGTTTGCCTGTGGACCGGCGACATCGCAAGCTTGCCGGCGCGTTTATTCGGCAGACAGTGGTGGTACATCCAGGGGCAACATCTTCAGGTCTTCAGCCACCACTCGCTGCGCTGCGCCTTCGTTCAGGCCGGATTCCAGGAGGTCTGGGTCGGTCGCTACCCTCACGTGACCACGTTGGGATCGGTGGCGAAATCGCTGAGCCGTTATCCGGCCATCGGCTCGGCCGCCCGGCGGCTGACGGCACATCCGGCCATCTCGGGCTTGAAGGTCACGCTGGCCCTTCCCGGCGAGATGTTTGCGATCTTCAGGAAGCCATGACCCAGACCATGGAGTGGGATCTTTACTGGACCCGGGCAGCCGAACCGCGCCGACAAAACCCTTATCAGGTGATTGCACAATTTTACCGGGACCAGATCATCTCCCGATCGGCGGCCCGGGTCTTAAACCGGCATTTTCCGGACGGACCTGAGCGGAATTACCTGCATGCCGGTTGCGGCAGCGGTGGCTCGGACCAGCGGATCCCGCTCTCGCGGTCCCGGTTCCACTTCTTGGATTTGTCGCCGGTGGCGATGAAACTGCATCAGCGTCAACCGATGAATTTAAGGCGCAATTACGCTTGCGGGGACATTTTTAGGCTGCCGTACGCTTCGGGCTCAATGGACGGCATCTTCAATTTCGGCGTGATGGAGCACTTCACGGAGGAACAGATCGGCTCAATCCTATCGGAGTTCAAGCGGGTGTTGAAAGACGGGGGGCGCATGGTCCTTTTCTGGCCCCCGGATTTCGGCCTGTCGGTGATCGCGCTGGGGCTGTTCACGGGGATTGCGAACCGTTTCCGCCGGCAACCGCTCAAGCTGCATCCAGACGAGTTCTCCCGCATCCATTCTTTCCGGTGGATCCGGGAGATGATGGGACGCAACCGGCTCACACTGCTTCGGTCGGACTTCGGACCCGGAGACCTGTTCACCTATGTGGCGGTCGTCGCGTCAAAGGGGGAAGGCGATGTCGCTTAAGAAGATCCTTTGGGCCTTATTGCTCGCTTACACGGCGCTGCACCTGGCTTTCTCGGTGACGCAGTACAGCGTTTTTCGAGGGGCCGCCAGCGGCGATTTCAACCGGGTCTATCAGGAAGCGATGGAATGGAAAGTTTCCCTGGACTCCCCCGCGCCAAGCGGCACCTCGTGGCACCTCCACCCGCCATTCTATTACGCGCTGCTGCTGTGGGTCGACGCGCTGGCCGGCGGTCAGCGCCGCTGCGCTTTCATCTTCTATTTCCTCCAGTTCTTGTTTTACCCGGCCGCCATTCTTTGCCTGACACAGGCCGTCTGGACCGGCCCCTCCCGTCCGCCGTGGATTGCGTACGGGGTCACGGCGGCGCTGGTGGTCAACTCCCAACCTTTTCTGGAGACGCTCGCGCAGCACAAGGTGGAAGGGATCGAGTTCCTGCTGATTTGCTTCGCCTTGCGGGCGTTCCGGCGGCACAGGGATCTGCTGTGCGGGGGCCTGCTGATGGCGGCCGCGAACCTGAAGTACCTTCCGGCGCTGCTGCTGGTCCATTTCGGAGCCAAGCGGGAATGGAAGGTCCTGCTGGGTTCACTGCTCGGGGCAGCCGTGGTGCTGGGGGCCGTTTTCGCCTCGTTCGGCCCGAAGATTCTCTCCTCCGGGTTTTTCGGCCGTGCGACCGCCCTGATGTTGGACCACCAGCATGAGGGGAACCGGCCGGAAGCCAGCGTGGAGATGCAAACCTTGAGCGGCACCATCAATCGCTGGTTCGCCCGGCCGGAGCCTCGAACCTCCTTTTTCGAATACATCCGGCGCGGAACCTACATGCCGGTGCCCAATCCGGCACTGGCGCTTGGACTTGCGAAGGCCTTGAAGGGGCTTGCGGTGGTCGGGTGGCTCCTCTTCCTGCTGCGCGGCCGGTGGAGCCGGCGGGAGCGGGAAGACCGCTGGCCGCTGCACCTGCTCGAGGCGACCCTCTCCCTCGTGATGATCCTGGTCATCTCCCAAGCTTCCCGGGTCCATTACTCGATCCTCGTGCTGCCCGGGTTCGTGGCGGTGGGCCTGCTGCTGATCCAGCGCCGGGACTCTTTCTCGGCCGTGCACGTCGGCCTGTTCGGTCTGGCCTACGGCCTGACTGGCATGGTGATTCCCGGGGGCGCCCTGAACAAGCTGCCGCCGCATCCGGTCTGGGGCCAACAGCATTCCCTGATGTACCTCTGGTGGTCCCTACCGTTTTATGGCCTGCTGCTGCTCGGGTTTTGCGCGCTGCTGATGCATCACCGACTTTTGGAGGGAACTGCTAATGACGGATAAGTCATCGGTCCTTCGGGAACGGCTGGCATCAGGCGGGATCGTCCGGATCATGGGGGCGCACAACGGGCTGGGAGCCCGCTTGGTTGAGCGGCACCGGTTCGATGGGGTTTGGGCGAGCGGGTTGGAGGTCTCCACCGCGTACGGGCTGCCCGACGCCAACCTCCTGACAATGACCGAGAACTTGGAAGCCGCCCGGGCGATGAACGACGCGACCCAGCTTCCGGTCGTCTGCGACTGTGATACCGGCTACGGGAACGCCTCCAATGTGATGCACATGGTGCGGCGTTATGAGGCGGTGGGCCTAGCCGCCGTCGTCATCGAGGACCAGCGTTTTCCGAAGCTCAACAGCTTGGTGCAGGGCCGGCAGGAATTGGTTTCACTGGAAGAGTTTTCCGGAAAAATCCGGGCGGCCAAAGAGGCCCAGCGCGGCGCTGATTTTATGGTCTTTGCCAGGGTGGAGGCGCTGATTGCCGGCTTTGGGCTGGAGGAGGCGCTCCGGCGGGCCCAGGCGTACGCCGAGGCGGGCGCGGACGGCATCGTCATCCATTCGAAGGCCTCCACCCCTGATGAGATCTTTGCCTTCGCCCGAAGGTGGCGGCGCCGGGCCCCGCTGGTGGCGATCCCGACCACCTACTTCAAGGTGACGGCCTCGGAACTGGAGCGGGAAGGCTTCTCGATGGTGATCTACGCCAACCAGGGCCTGCGGGCCTCCATCCGCGCGCTGGACCGCGTGTTCCAGACGATCGCCGCGAGCGGGTCGACGGCGGCGGTGGAGAAGGAGATCGCTTCCTTACAGGAGGTATTCGAGCTGCAGGGGCTCACGCGGATGAAGGAAGAGGAAAAGAGGTTCCTGGACCGGGGCAAGGTCAGGGCGGTCATCCCGGCCGCGCGGGACCACCGCTTCCAGGCGGACCTTCTGGACCTGCTCAAGGACAAGCCGCTCTGCATGGTGGACATCGCCGGCAGGACGCTGCTGGAGAGGCAGGTCGACCTTTTGCGCTCGGCCGGGGTCCAGGAGGTCACCGTGGTGGGTGGGCATCTGCATGACAAGATACAGGCGGAGTCGGTCACCGTGCTCTACAACCCTGATTACGAGCGCTGCGGGTGCGCCCAATCCATTCTGCAGGTGCAGAACCCGTCGAACCGGGACGTGCTGATCCTTTATTCGGATATCCTGTTCGATCCGCAAATCCTCGAGCGGCTTCTGCGCAGCCCCCATGAGATCACGCTGGTGATGGACCGCGCGTACCGGACCCTCCCCCCGCGGGACAAGCCGTTGGATCTCGTCTGGGTGGAGGAGACCCCTTCCGCCGCCGAGGGCTCCAGGGACCTGCGGCTTTCGGGCTTCAAGAGGATCCGCTCCATCGGTAAACGGGTCCCGCGCGAGAAGGCGGGGCATGAGTTCATCGGCTTGGCCTATCTCCGGGCGGAGGGCTTCGCGAAACTCCAGGCCGCCTGGCGCCAAGCCCTGGGCCGGACCCAGGACCGCCCCTATCACGAATCCCCCACGGTGGAAAAGGCCGATTTCACCGATCTCCTGCTGGACCTGCTTGAGCAGCAGGTCCCCATGTTCGGCATGGAGATCGATCACGGCTGGTCGGAGATCCATTCGCTGGATGACCAACAGCGGGTCTGTTCCTACTTCCAAAGTAAACCGACCGTCCCGGCCGTCTCTGACCGAGGCGGCACCCTCCTTGCTGCCGAGGAAATGCCGCGTCGCGGTGGCGACGCGGCCAGCCAGCGTTAAATAGGGCCATCCTCATGCGTTTTCCGAAAAAAGTTTTCTTTGGGTCCCTGGCGGGCCTCTTGCTGCTGGGCCTGCTGGCTTGGCCGGCCACCACCCGGCAGGGCGTCAATTTCAAGGTTACCGAGAAGCAGATCCCGGTCGGCGTCAAAGGGATGGGCTTTCTGGTGCGTGACTACGAGTACCGGCGCCTGGCCGCCGAGGTCACCCGGGGCGTGGTGCCGGAAGAGGCGAAGGCGGAGACGTTGTTCAGGTGGACCCGTGAGCAGATCCGCCCGGTGCCTCCCGGATGGCCGATTGTGGATGATCACATCACCCACATCATCATCCGCGGCTACGGAACCAAGGATCAAGCGGCCGACGTCTTCACGACGCTGGCGACCTACGCGGGCATCCCCTCCTTCTGGAGGGTGATCCGGGGCCGCGACGGCTCTCCAGACCGGGTGTTCTCCTTTGTGCGCCTGGGGGACCACTGGACCGTTTGGGATGTCGCGCAGGGCGTTGCCCTCCGGGACGCGGCCGGCCGGCTCATGAGCGTTCAGCAGGCGGGTCTAGGCCGGTTCTCCGTCCCCCAAACCCTCCGGGCGCGGATGCAGATGCCGGGCCCAAGAATCCTCCATGAGCTTAAGAGGGCGGGGAAACGGCTGTTGGGCCGGCCGCTGGAATCCGATGAATAACGTCCGCCTCCTCTTCCTGGCGACACACCCCCTCGAGGTGGCTTCCACCCGGTACCGGGTGCTGGCCTACGAACCGGCCCTGCGCGAAGCCGGTTATGAAATCCAGTTCCATCCCTTCTTCCCTTCGGAATCCTTGGAGGAGCTCTACGCGCCCGGCAAGGCGGGGAGCAAGACCGGTTGGCTGCTGAAGGGAGCTCGAAAAAGGTTGGAGGTCTTGCGCGGCACCCGATACGACCTGGTCTTCATCCACCGGGAGCTGTTTCCGCTGGGGCTCCTGCCCGGCATGGCACTTCTAGAGGGGGAACTCCGGCGGCATGGAGCGCCCGTGATCTACGATTTCGACGACGCCATCTTTTTGCCTCACCGGCGTAACCGAGGCCTCGTGGGAAAACTGGAAAACACCCACAGCGTCCGGCACCTGATCGCCTTGAGCCGGCGCGTCATTGCCGGCAATTCATTTCTGGCCGAATACGCGGCGAAGTTGAACCCCGATGTGGTTTGCCTCCCCACGCCGGTGGACACGGATCGCTACGTTCCAAGATCCAACAATCCCGGCGGGTCTCTCCTCACGGTGGGTTGGATCGGATCCCCCAGCACGGCGAAGTATCTGCTGAGTCTGACCCCGGTCTTCCAGCAATTGGCCCGCACCCATCGGTTTCGGCTGAAGGTGGTGGGGGCGGGCCAGCCGGTCCGGATTCCGGGCGTGGAGGTGGACTGCAAGGGGTGGGACCTGCAAACGGAGGCGGAAGAGTTCCGGAACTGCGACATCGGGGTTTATCCGCTCTGGGATGACGAGTGGTCAAGAGGAAAATGCGGCTACAAGGCACTCCAGTTCATGGCCTCCGGCGTGCCTGTCGTCGCATCCGCCATTGGAATGAACAACCAAATCATCCGCCACGGCACGGATGGACTGCTGGCCCGCTCTCCGGAGGAGTGGTTGCCCGCCCTGGAGAGGCTGCTGGACGGTTCCGAACTCCGGCGCCGGCTCGGGGACGCCGGGCGGCGCTCCGTCGAAGAGCAGTACGCGCTGTCCCAGTTCGCTCCGAAATTTCTCCAGGCGCTGGAGGAGATCCTCCCGGCGTCCAAACGGCACGCGCCGGTCTTGAGGGTCGGACAGAACGGGACCTCTGAGCCAGGACACGCGCCGGCCCCGCGGCTCAATTCCGAGACCGTTGTCTGCGTCTCTTCCATTGATTGGGATTTCAACTGGCAGGGACACCAGGAGGTCATGTCCGCCTTTGCCGATCAAGGGAACACGGTCCTCTTCATCGAAAATACCGGGATTCGCGTGCCTGGCCTGAAGGATCTCTCCCGGCTGGGGGCCCGCCTGGCCAACTGGAGAAGGAACGTCGGAGGCATCCGGAAAATCCGGGAGCGCCTCTGGGTCTGCTCCCCGGTGATCTTTCCCTTCCCGTATTCCCGGCTGGCCGGCACCATCAACCGGTTCCTTTTGTACCGCACGATTCGCGAATGGCTGCGGCTGGTAGGCTCCAAGAATCCCATCCTCTGGACCTTCTTGCCGACCCGCATCACGCTGGACCTGATGGATGTGCTGGACCCGGAGCTGGTGGTCTATTACTGCATCGCCGATTTCGAGAAGGTCGGCCCTTCTCGGAAGGTCCGGAAAGCCCAGCAGGCGCTGCTGCGCCGCACCGATGTGGTGTTCGCCCAGGGAGAGCTGCTGGCCCAGCGCTGCCGCCCATTCGTCTCGAATGTCTCTATCTTTCCGTTCGGGGTCCGCCCGGAGCTTTTTGAGCGGCCGGAGTTGATGGAGATTCCGGAGGAGCTGGCCAAAATCCCGCGGCCCCGGATCGGCTACGTGGGGGCGCTGCAGCGCCACGTGGACTTCGAGCTGTTGGGCACCCTCGCCGACCGGCATCCGGACTGGTCGATCGTCTTGGTGGGGCCGTCCCAGGAACCGGCGCAGAATCTCCGCCAAAAGCGCAATGTCTTTTGGCTCGGGTCTCAGCCGCATGAGAAAATCCCCCAGCACATGGCCCACTTCGACGTCTGCCTGATTCCCTATTGCCTCAACCCCTACACCCAAACGGTGTATCCCACCAAGCTCTACGAGTACCTGAGCCTGGGGAAACCGGTCGTCTCCACCGCCCTGCCGGAGGTGTTGGAGATCGCGCGAGGGAACAGCGCTCTCGTCCGCATCGGAGAAAACGCCGGCCAGTTCGAAGCCCACGTACGGGAGGCCCTCGACGAAAAGGATCCGCGCTACAAGGAGCTGCGCAAGGCGGTCGCCCGCACGCATTCTTGGCCCGACCGGATCGATTCAATGAGTGGGATCCTGGAGGAGGCGCTTCGGACCAAGCGCCGGGCCCGATCTGAGGGCTGGAGCGGGATCCTTCGCAGGACCTCCCAGAGGTTGATGTGGCGCGCGCTCCTTCTTCCGGCGGGGGTTCTGTGCGTTTACCTGCTGTTCTTCCAGACGCCCTTGCTCTGGTGGGCGGCAAGTCCGCTGCGCATCTCCGACCCGCCGAGAAAGGCGGATGCCGTTGTCGTCTTCGCGGGGGGAGTCGGTGAATCCGGTCAAGCGGGGGAGGGTTATGAGGAACGGGTAAAACAGGCGGTGCAGCTTTATCAACAGGGATATGCTCCGGAGATCCTCCTGATCTCCGGTTTTACCCGGATCTTTCGCGAGGCGGATGTGATGGCCCTCCTCACGGAAAGCTTGGGCGTGCCTGATGCGGCCATCCGGAAGGAGACCCGGGTCGGCTCCACGAAGGATTACGTGCTGCAGGTCAAGGAGACCGCTCGGCAAAGGGGTTGGAAACGGATCCTGCTGGTCACCTCCCCTTACCATGGCCGCCGGGCCGACCTGACCTTCCGACGCAACGCCCCTGGGCTTCAGGTCGTTCACACGCCGGCCCACGAAAGCGGTTATTACGCGCCGCACGGCGCCATCACGTACAAGCAGCTGCGGGGGATTCTTCACGAAATGTTCAGCATCCTCTACTACCGGCTGAAGGGTTGGCTATAGCATGTGCGGATTCGGGGGGATTGTCCATTGGGATCGCCGGCCGGTGGCGGAGCAAGAAGCCGCTTCCATGGCCGACCGGTTGAAGCACCGGGGGCCCGACCGGCTTGCCCATCTCCTTCCGGAACCGGGAATCGCGCTGGCCCACGCCCGCCTGAGGGTGATCGACCTGTCGGAAGCGGCCGACCAACCCATGTCGAATGAAAGCGGATCCCTCTGGATTTGCTTCAACGGCGAGATCTATAATTTCAAGGAGCTCCGGGAGGAGCTGACTGCGCGCGGCTGCCGATTCCGGAGCCGGTCGGACACCGAGGTCATCCTTCGCGCCTACGAGGTCTGGGGAGCGGAAGCGATCCCGCGCCTGGACGGGATGTTTGCCATCGCTTTGTGGGACTCCCGCCGTCAAGAGCTCCTGCTGGCGCGCGATCGCACGGGCAAGAAGCCGCTTTATTACTGGACCGACGGCCGCTGTGTCACCTTCGCCTCAGAGATCAAGGCCCTCTTGGCCCATCCCCACGTTCCCCGGGAGGTCAACGAGAAGGCCTTGGGAGTTCTGCTGGCCTTCGGCGCCCCTCCCGCCGGCTTGACTTGCTATCGAGAAATACGCCAAGTCCCTCCGGCCGCCTTGCTCCGTTTCCGCGCCGATGATCCGGATCCCCAGCCCCGCGTCTACTGGTCTCTCCCAGCCCCAAACCCGGTCCCCGGCGCCGTTCCGGCGCCTCGGTCCGATCAGGAAGCCGTCGACCAGCTGCGGGACCTCTTGACCCAGTCTGTCCGCCGCCGGCTCATTTCCGACGTGCCTCTGGGCGCTTTCCTAAGCGGTGGGTTGGACTCGAGCATCGTGGTCTCTCTGTTGTCGAAGCTGATCACGGGGGAACCGCTTCGCACCTTCAGCATCCGGTTTGAAGGGGATGAGCGCTACAACGAGGCCTCCTTCGCGAACCAAGCGGCGGCCCGGTTTGGAACCCGGCATCATCTGTTCACCGTAACCGCCCAGTCCTTCGATCTTCTGGAAAAACTCGTCTGGCACCATGACCAGCCCTTCGGAGATTCTTCCGCGGTTCCCACCTACCTGCTGTCCCAGTGGGCCCGGTCCCAGGTGACCGTGGCCCTCACCGGGGACGGCGGGGATGAGCTCTTTGCCGGTTACGACCGCTTTTCGGCGGGCCTCTTTGCCGAGAGGATTCCGCGTCCCATCCGCTTGCTCGCTTCTCATCTCGCGAACCGGCTGCCGGCCGGGGCTTCTCAGAAATCCTCTTGGACGCGGCTGCGCCGTTTCTTCGCGTCCGCCCACTTAGGGCTACCGGAACGGTTTTCCTCCTGGATGCGCTACTTCCCGGACCTGGACTCCATCCTGCGACCGGAATACCGCCAGCCGGATCCGGCCGTGGCCGTGGAGCAGGGGGCGACCCCGCTGCAACAACTCCTCCGGCTCAATTTTCACGATTACCTGCCGAATGATTTAAACGTGAAGTTGGATCGATGCAGCATGGCCCACGGCCTGGAAACCCGCTCTCCTTTCCTGGATACGCGCTTGATCGAATGGAGCTTTTCTCTGCCGGACCGCTTCAAGTGGAGAAAAGGGGTCACGAAATGGATCTTGCGGAGAGCGTTCCGGGATGACCTCCCGCAACCGATCTTGACCCGCAGGAAGATGGGGTTTGGCGTTCCGCTTGAAACCTGGTTCCGGGGTCCCTGGAAGGAACCGCTGCACGACCTCCTTGCGGCGGGGCGCCCGAGAGTGCTTCGGTACCTCAAGCCGGAAGGGCTGCAGGCCTTCCTTCATCATCATGACAGCGGGCGGGAGGATGCCGGCCAGAGGTTGTGGCTGCTGCTGACGTTTGAAGTGTGGCTTCGTTCCCTCGAGCGCCCCTTGGACGCTCCACGCGGGTTATAGTATCATGTCCCTATGTTTAAGCTGATCTGCACCGTCGGGCCGGCCTCCCGAAACCCAGCCATTCTCCGGCAGATGGAAGGGTTTGGGGCGAACCTTTTTCGGATCAACCTTTCCCACACGCCGTTAGAGGAGTTAGAGTCGCTGGTTCGGGAGATCCGGGCGGCGACGGAGGTCCCCATCTGCTTGGATACGGAGGGAGCGCAGATCCGGACCGGGCCGATGCAGGGGGGGCGGGTGGATTTGAGCTCAGGGCAAACGGTCCATCTGGTGCCGGGAACAGCCGAAGGGAACCCACAGCGCCTGGCGCTCTATCCGACTGAGGCGTTTCCCTTTCTGGAGCCGGGCATGACCTTGCGGGTCGATTTTGACACCTGCGTGCTGCGCGTCGGAGAACGAGAAGGGGAGGGGTTCAAGGCGCGGGTCTTAAGCAGGGGACGGATCGGCAGCAACAAGGGGGTGGCGCCGGATCGGGAGCTGTCGCTTCCACCGCTGACCCCAAAGGACAGACGGGCGGTGGCCCTGGCGCGCCGGCTGGGGATCCGCTTCTACTCCTACTCCTTCTGCTCAAGCGCGGAGGCGGTGCGGATGCTCCGGGAGCTGGTCGGCCCGGAGTCGAGCATCCTCTCGAAGATTGAGAACCGCCCCTCGCTGGTTCATCTGGATGAGATCATCGGAGAGTCCAACGCCCTGCTGATTGACCGGGGGGATCTCTCGCGCAGCGTTCCGTTGGAGGAGATCCCGGCGATCCAAAAGTGGATCATCTCGAAGGCGGTCCGGCGGCCGATCCCCGTTTATGTGGCGACCAACCTGCTTGAGAGCATGGTGGAGCGGCCCTACCCGACGCGGGCGGAGGTCAATGACATCGCCAACACGCTGCTGGATGGGGCCAACGGCCTGGTCCTGGCGGCGGAGACGGCGATCGGAAAGTACCCGGTGGAGTGCGTGCGCATGACGATGGGGCTGGTCCGCCGCTATCAGGCTCACGGGGGGCGCGAGGTAGATCCGGCGGTGTTCAAGGAACCGGCGCCTCCCTCTCTTCAGCTATGACGATCTCCTCCGCCCCTCTGCAGGCCGCCCCGGCCGACCTCGGGGAGGCCTTCGCGGGGATACGGCAAGCGCCTCTTCTCCTCGCGGTGGATCATGCCCGGGCGGGCGGAAATTTCTTCACCCGGCTGTTCGACCGGCACCCGGAGGTCCTGACCCTGCCTTATGTCTCCTATCTCTACCAGGGCCTCACGGAGCTCGCTCGAGGCCGGAGCGCCCTCCCCGGCAGGGAGGCCTTTGAGCATCTGATGACCGAAACCAATGTCTCCCTTCTGGTGAACGACCCGACCCCGGAGATCCGCCGCTTGTTTCTCCGGATGGGAAACGACCCGAACGCGCCGATCGACCGAGAGGCGGTGCGGCGGGTCCTTCGCGCGCTCGTGCGAGACCAAGCGGAGGTCAGCCCGTCCGATGTAGTCCGGGCCCTCTACCTGGGCTACGCGCTGGCCACCGGCAGGTCCCTGCGCTCCATCCGGTACCTGCTGCTGACCGAGTCGGTCGAGTCCAACGACGGAGCTTTCCTGGAGGCCGTCCGAAGAGAGTCCCCTCCCGCCCGGGTGATCCATCTGGTGCGGGATCCCCGCGCCAACTTCGCCTCCCTGCGCCACCAGTATGTCAACCAGTGGCGGAGCATGTACCCGCTGGAGCGGTTCCTCCGGGGCGAGAACGGCTTCACATGGGTTTGGATCCTGCTGACCACCACGCGCGGCGCGCGGGCGGTCCGTTTCTGGAAATCCGGCGTGGATCAGGCCCAAGTTTTCACGGTGCGGAACGAGGATCTCAATCTCCGGTTTGCGGCCACGCTGGAACGGCTCACGCGCTGGCTTGGCGTAAGCTGGTTTGATCCCTGGTCTTCGCCCGACTACGTCCCAACCTCCAACGGGGTCCCCTGGCAAGGGATGAGCGCCTTCAGCACCGCGTACCAGCCCTTCACGCAGGGCCCGCTGGCCAACGATCCTCCAGGGCAAGACCGTTTCTTCAGGCCGAACAGAGAGGTCACCGAGCGCTGGAAGAAACGGCTGCTCCCGCGGGAAATCGCGTTCCTGGAAGTGATCTACGAGCGGGAGATGCGTGAGCTGGAGTACCCGTTCATGGTCCTCGGCCGGAGCCGATCCAGGCCCCGCGCCCTGCTCAACGTTCTCCTCCCGTTCTCCGGAGAGGTGCCGCCCCTTAGGTGGTACGCCCGGTTCACCTCGTGGCGGGATATGCTCCGCAAGATTTTGTATCCCTTCCTTCTCCCGTTGGCCTACGTTCTTTCTCGAATCTGGTTCACGTTCCTCTACTGGCGGGGTGAATTCCGATGAAAGCCAGGCATCTCCTTTGGGATGTGACGCGGGCAGGGTGGCGGTGGGCCCTGGCCGCCGGTGTCGCCAACCTCTTGGCCGCCTTCTTTGAGGGGGCCACGATCGGTTGTCTCGTCCTGGCCATTCACACCCTTGTGGGCAACTTTCCCTCCGCGGGACAGGCGCTTCCCGGGATGTTGGCAGAACTGGGGCAGGGAAAACTGTTCCTGGTGCTGGTCCTGCTGGCCGTCGGAGCCCAGCTTTCCAGATCGCTGCTGCAGTTCGCGGGCTGTTGGGCCACCGCCCATCTGCAGGTCAGGGTGCAGATGGAGGGCTTTCAGCGGATTTTCCGTCGGATCATGGAGCTTCCGTTCCAGCGGGTTTCCGCCTACCGCCTGGGAGATTTGACCCATCTGCTCCAGGAATCCCAGTGGCTGCACCAGTTCCTGGCGCAGATAAACCTCCTCGTGCGAAGTTGCCTGCTGGCTGCCGTGTATGCAGGGATCCTGCTGACGATCTCCTGGCAGCTCAGCCTGCTCGCATTTATCGTTTATGGGCTGATCTCCCGTCTTTTGCAGCGCGTGATCGTGGAGGTCAAGCGCCACGCAAGCTCCCTCACGGAGGCGACCCAGCGGCTCCATGAGCGCAGCACCGAATTCGTGCAGGGGATCCGCCTGATCCACACGTTCAGCCGCCAGGAGGAGGCGATGCGTTCGTTGCAGGAGATCTCACGCCGGGGCGCCTCCGCCTCCCGTGACACCGCCATCTGGGGCTCCGTGTTGGAGCCGGTGGTGGACTCGCTGATGGTGCTGGGGGCCGGCTTTTTTCTGCTCAGCGGATATGTTTGGCTCGGCTCCGAGGCCAAACAGATGCTGCCCTCCCTTCTGGCATTCGTGATCGCGCTGCACCGGATGTCGCCCCGGATCGGGGCGATCCACACGAGTCTCTCCGCGATCGCCAGCTCCCAGCCCCACCTGAAGAGGATCGTGGACTTCCTCCGGGCGGCGGAAGCGGCCGGCGGCGGTTCCCCCTCCGTGGGACGCCGGTTCGCCGGCCTGCGGCGTGAGATCGAATTCCGGGAGGTGGCGCTGCGCTACCGTCCGGATGAGCCGCCCGCCCTGGAGAACTTCTCCTGCCGGATCCCTCGCGGCAGTTTTACAGCGTTCGTCGGGCCTTCCGGATCCGGGAAATCCTCCGCGCTGGATCTCCTGGTCCGGCTTTATGAGCCCACCGCCGGGCAGATCCTTGTGGATGGAGAGCCGATCCAGGCCTTCTCGCTGGACTCCTGGCGCGACCGGCTGGGTGTTGTCGCCCAGGACCCCTTTCTTTTTCACGCCAGCATACGGGAGAACATCGCTTTCGGCGACCCCCGGGCCACGCCGGAGAAGATCCTGGCCGCCGCTCGCGCCGCGCGCGTCGAGGAGTTTGTGGAGCGGCTGCATGAAGGGTATGACACCCTTATCGGTGATCGCGGCTGCCGCCTCTCCGGCGGCCAGCGGCAGAGGATCGCGCTGGCCAGGGCTATCGTGCGCGACCCGGAGATCCTGATCCTCGATGAGGCCACCAGCGCCCTGGACCCGGCCTCCGAGCAGTACATCCACCGGACGTTGGAGGAGCAGAGAGGCCGGCGGACCATCCTCGTCGTCGCCCATCACCTCTCCAGCGTGCTTCGGTTTGACCAGGTCTTGACGCTGAGCCGGGGAGGACCGGTCGAGCAGGGAACACCTCTCCTCTTGAACCCATGACCCTCTTTTTTCAAAACCCGTCGATCGGGCTGGTCTTGCTGGCATTGCCTCAGCTCCTGCGGGCGGACCGAGTGGTTTTTTATCGCCCTTACTGGCTGGGTCGGTTAGGGCGCAAGGCCAGGCGCGGCCGGTGGGCGGAGCGTCTTATCCGCTGGATCAACCGGCGGGCGGTTGTCGGGGAGCAGGAACCCGAGGAGGCCTTCCCGCTGGCCTATGAGAACAACCTCGCCTCAGACCGCGCCCTGGAGGCGCTCTTTCCCCGCGTCGCGGGCTCCGCCAGCCCCTCGGTTCTTCAGGGCCTGATCGCGGACCCGCATCTGGACCGCTTCTATAAAATCCGGCTGCTTCCCTGGGTCCTCTATGAGACCCAGTTCTACCGGACGGCACGCCACCTCAAGAGCTCCGGGGAAACGTTAGGCATCATCCCGGCCGCATACGACCGGTACGCGTTCCATCAGTCCTTCCTCACGGAGCAGGAGCTCCATGACGCGGTTCCTTCAGCCGTCCGCTCGGCCTTATGGATGAAGGACCGCCTCGGCCATTGGGTCCGCCGCCTCTTGGGGTTCAACCTGCTCTTCCTTCTCGGGACGCCCGCCCTCTTCCTGCTGAGGACCGCGTGGCGCGCCGGGTTTCGCCGGCGAGCGGCTCCGATCCGGGCCGATGTGGTGGCGCCGTTGATCTGGGGATTCAGCGAGGACGGCACGAACCGCGGTTTGAAAACCGGGTTGGACGATTCCTATCTTCTCGGCGGCGACTTGGACCCGTCGCGCATGGCCTTCTATTTTTCGGAATGGCTCTTCACCCCGGAGGAGAGGCGGAATCAGGAGGAACGGATGAACCGCCGGGGGATCCGCTACTTCGATCCGAAACGGTTCCCCCTGACTCTTGGATTCACGCGGGAGGCGCTCGGCTATTACTTGCATTTTCTGGCAGGACTCCTCCGGCGTTTCGGAGAGGCCCTCTCCGAAGATCCGCGGATCACCTGGGCCTCCGCCGCCCTGCTGCACAATTTCTTGAAAATCCAGCTCTTTACCACGTGGGTGGAATACAAGGTGCTCTTGGAGGCCCAGGATTATTCCTCCTCCCACGTGGTCCGCACGATCCTATCCGAGAAGTTGGGGCGAATCACCGTCGGGGACCACCACGGAGCCCCGGATGGGCCCGCCGGATTCCCGGTGCTCCGATACACCCACATCCACCGGCACGCCGTGTGGGGAGAGGCGTTCCTGAGGGCCTTCGAGCCGCACTGGAACCACATGCAGAATATACTTGTCGGCTCCTGGAGGAGCGATTTTGTGAAGGCCGCCCAGCGGCAGGAGCGCTTACAAGAGCTGCAGGAGCGCTTCCGGGGCCTCACCGGCGGCCGCAGGCCGCTGGTGGTCATGCTCTTTCCGACGCTGGGCGGGCACCAAGACCTCCGCCGCATCCGGGAGGCGATTGAGGGGTTGCGCCTCCTGCGCGCCGAGGTGCCCGGTGACCTCACGGTGGTCTGTCGATTCCGTTCCGTGGAGCTTGCTGCCCGCACTCGGGCCCTTGGGCTTGAAGCGGTGCTGCGAGAGGATTCACGGATCGTGCTGGACTTAAGCCATTTCACTACGTACGAGTGGTTTGCGCTCGCAGATCTGGTGATCGCGGCCACAACCACGACAGGCCTCATCGAGACGACGGCGGCCGGCAAGCCCACCTTCACGTTCGACTACCGGTTCCTGGCGGAAAAAGTCTTTGCTCAGTACGGCCGGGATTTAGTCCTCCGGAATCGGAAGGATTTGGTACGCGCTTTCCGGGGCATAGCGTCCGGATTCCGGGGATTCGACTGCCACTGGGACTCTTTGGCGCGCGACTTCAGCCGCTATTCCGACGGGGAATGCCTCGAGCGATTCCGCCGGGTGATCCTCTCCGCCGTCGAGGATGTCGGGCGGCAACACGGATCCGTGACGCCCCCTCCGGAACCGGCGGAGGTTCAAGAGATGGCGCGGCATGCCTGAACAGCTAGCCCTCCTGGGAGGCGTCCCCGTTTGCCGAGAGAGGTGGCCCGAGGCCTCCACCATCGGGAAGGAGGAGAAGCAGGCCGTCCTCGAGGTTCTGGATTCGGGGACCCTCTCCGGATTCCAAGCGGGACCCGGGCCCGGTTTCCTGGGTGGCCCACGGGTGCGCAAGCTGGAACAGGAGTGGGCGGGCCATTTTGGGGTGCGCCACGCGATCGCTTTCAACTCCCTGACCTCCGGTCTGTACGCCGCCATCGGAGCGCTGGGAATCGGTCCCGGCGATGAAGTGATCGTCCCGCCGCTGACCATGTCCGCCTCCGCCGTCTGCCCGCTGGCCTACGGGGCGGTCCCGATCTTTGCGGACGTGGACCCGCAGACCTTCTGCATCGACCCCGTTTCAGTGGAGGAACGGATCTCCGAGCGGACACGGGCCCTGGTGGTGGTCCACCTGTTCGGGCATCCCGCCCCGATGGAGCCGCTGCTGGAGGTCGCCCGCCGCCACGGCCTGGCCGTCCTCGAGGACTGCGCGCAGGCCCCGGGGGCGGCGTACCGGGGCAAGCCGGTGGGCACGCTGGGTCGGATCGGGGGGTTCAGCCTCAACGTCCACAAGACGATCCAGACCGGGGAGGGCGGGGTGATGGTGACGGAGGACGAGGAGCTGGCCCTGCGCCTGCGGCTGATCCGGAATCACGGCGAAACCGCGGTGGAAGCCCTGGGGGTGGAGCGCCTGGAGAACACCTTCGGCGGAAACACCCGCATGACCGAAATTGAAGCGGCCATCGCCTCCGTGCAACTGCGCCGGCTGGAAGAGCTGACGCAGCATCGCCTGCGGCTGGCCGCCTCGCTGGACAAAGAGCTGGCCTCGCTGCCCGGCCTGCGGCCTCAGCGGGCGCTCGACCCGGACAGCCGGCACGTCTATTACTTCTACGCCATGCGCTACGACGAGAAGCGCTGCGGACTGCCGCGTGAGCTGTTCCTGCGGGCCGTCCAGGCGGAGGGGATCCCCTTGAGGAGCGACTACGCCCGACCCGTCTACTGGGAGCCGCTCTTCCAGAAGGGGATCGCCATCGGGAAAGAGGGCTTCCCGTTCCGGAACGGGCCGGGTGGAGCTCCCTACCGCTATCCACGCGGCCTCTGTCCCGCCGCGGAAGCTCTGTTTGAGCGGGAGCTCCTCTTCGGGCGGTTCTGCCGCTGGCCCCTCACGCAGACGCATATGGACCAGGTTAGTGCCGCTTTTCACAAGGTCCTCGAGAACGCCCCCGCACTCCTCGAATCCGCTCCCCGGTAACAGAATTCGTGCTATCATAACAAGTTACATGATGAAATCTGTCCATTCCCAGGGGGTTCCTTTCCTCCAAGGAAAAAAGGTTTTTTTAAGGCCCCTCCGCCGCCAGGACGCCTTCGGCCCCTACGCGGAGTGGTTCAACGATGAGGTGGTCTGCGCCGGGAACGGGCACCACCGGTTCCCTTACTCGAGAGAGCAGGCGCTCCGGTACGTCGAGCGGGCCCATTCCAACGCGAGCGAGCTCATCCTGGCCGTGGCCCGCCGGAGCGACAGGCAGCACATCGGGAACGTGGCCTTAAAGAGCATCGATCCGGTCTCCCGTTCCGGGGAGTTCGCCATCCTCATCGGCGACCGGTCCTGCTGGGGTAAGGGGTATTCGAAGGAGGCGGCGGCCTTGCTGCTCCGGCACGCCTTTTTCACGCTGAATCTGAACCGGGTTTACTGCGGAACCTTCGAAACCAACGCGCCGATGAGGCGGCTTGCCCGCTCCCTCGGGATGAGGGAAGAGGGGTGCCGGCGCCAAGCGGCGTTCAAACAGAACCGATACCTGGACGTGATCGAATACGGCGTTCTCAAAAACGAGTTCCTGCGGCGCTTCGGAAACGGCTCATGACGACGGCGATCCTAGTGGCGCGGATGGGCTCCAGCCGGTTTCCAGGCAAAACAATGCAGCTGATCCTGGGCAAACCGATGATCGAACGGATGCTGGAGCGGGTTTCCAAGGCGCGCTGTCTGGACCGGATCGTCCTGGCCACGACGGACTGCCCGGAGGACGCCCCCCTCAGCTTGTGGGCAGAGCGCCTGGGCGTTCTCTGTCACCGCGGCCCCGCCGAGGATGTGCTCGGGCGCGTCCATCAGGCATGGAAACGTTTCGGAGGGGACGCCATCGTGGAGCTCTTGGGCGACAACCCGCTGGTCCACTCGGCGCTGATCGAGGCCGTGGTGGGGCTCTATCAGTCCGGCCGTTTTGACTATGCCGTCAATGTGACCCGGGAATACCCGCACGCCCCTGCGGGGCTGCCCCGATTCCCCATTGGGATCCGGGCCCAGGTCTACTCGGCCGACGCGCTTGACCGGGTGGCTGCGCGGACCACCGATCCGATGGACCGGGAGCATTCGACACGCTATTTCACGGAACATCCCGAAGAATTTTCGATCGGCTACCTGGCGGCCGAAGGCCCCTGGGCTCAGCTCCACAAACCGGAGTGGACGTTTGCCGTTAATTACCCTCACAACCTCGATGGGGTCCGGGAGGTCTTCACGGCCTGCCATCCGTGGGATCCGGACTTTGATCTTCACGCGGTGATGCAAGCCGCTGCGGCCGGTCGGCTTCCGCTGGAATGGATGTCGCAGAAAGAGGCGTGCGCCGCGTGAACCCCTGGCAGATGTCGGCCTCTAGGGCGATTCCGGAGATCCGGGCGGGGAAACTCCGCTCCGCGGAATGGGCGCGCTCCTGTTTATCTCGCGCCGATTCGCTGGAACCGCAGCTCCGCGCCTGGGCCTTCCTGAATCCGGAGATCCCGTTGCGGCACGCGGAGGAAGCGGACCACTCCAGGGCACGGGGCGGAACCGCCGGCCCACTGGAGGGAGCCCCAATCGGGGTGAAGGACATCTTCAACACAACCGAGATGCCGACCGAGATGGGGAGCCCCCTCTGGAAGGGCTTCACCCCAGGAAACGACGCCCGGGTGGTGGCCGCGTTGAAACGCAGCGGCGGGATTGTGCTGGGCAAGACGGTCACCAGTGAGTTCGCGGTCCACGCGCCGGGGCCCACACGGAACCCCCACGATCTCGCCCGCTCACCGGGCACCTCTTCCAGCGGCTCGGCCGTGGCGGTCGCCACGGGAATGGTCCCCCTCGCCTTGGGCAGCCAGACCGCCGGCTCCACGATCCGGCCGGCCAGCTACTGCGGCATCTATGGCTTCAAGCCCAGCTTCGGGTTGCTTCCCAGGACGGGCATGCTCAAGACAACGGACACGTTGGATCACGTTTCCTTTTTGGCTCGGAACATCGACGATCTCCGGCTGATTTTCGACCGGACGCGCGTTCGAGGGAGCAACCACCCAGTGGTCCAGCAGCGTGTGGATCCCACGGCTGAGGCGCCGGACCCCTCCGGCTGGCGGGTCGGTTTCGTGCGGGGGCCCAAGTGGGAGCAGGCGAAGCCCTACGCGAGAGAAGCGCTCGAGCGGTTCGTCGGCCGGCTTGCGGCGGTGCGGGGTGTTTCGGTTGTCGATGTGAACCTGCCGCCCGATTTTGCAAGGATCCACGACGTCCACCAGCGGATCTATTGCCGCATGCTGGCCTACTACTTCAAGGCGGAGAACCGGACCCCGGACGCCTTAAGCGGGTTGTTCCGCTCCATGCTGGAGGAAGGGGCGAAGGTCGGCCCGGCCGAGTACCGGGACTGCCTGGATTTTCAGGCAAGGGCCACCCAGGATTTGGATCGCCTGTTTGAGGAGAAAGCAGTAGACCTGCTGCTTACGCTCTCCACCGGCTCAGAGGCCCCGCTCGGCCTCGAGGGAAGGGACCTGCCGGACAACTGCCTGATCTGGACCTTCTGCGGTGTTCCGGCCCTGAGCATACCGGTTTTCACCGCTCCCTCCGGGCTCCCGTTCGGCGCGCAACTGGTGGGGCGAAAATACGGGGATTACCCGCTGCTCCAATTCGCCCGCCTGCTGACGCAGGAAGGGTTTCTGCAAGAGAGGAGCCCCGTGGAAATGGCCCAGAGAGACCCGGCGATGGCGGAGAGCCGTTCATGAGCGGCCGGGACAAGATTTTCGATTCCCCGGTGCAGAGGGCGTCCGGCTTCCAGTTCGACGAGACGGTGGCCAACGTGTTCGACGATATGCTGGAGCGCAGCGTGCCGCTCTACAGGGAGGCGCAGCGCATGACGGTCGAGCTGGCCCGGAATTTCGCGCAGCCGGGCAGCGGGGTGGCCGATCTGGGCTGTTCAACCGGAACCACGATGGCCCTGCTCTGTCAGGGCATTCCGGACCCCACGGTCCGCATTGTGGGCTTCGACCTTTCGAAGGCGATGCTGGACAAGAGCCGGGAGAACCTGGGCCGGCTGGGCTTGCTTCAACGCTGCGACCTGCGCCAGCAGGACCTCCACCAGGAATTCGATCTTGGGCCCGTCAGCGTGGTGATCATGAACTACACGCTGCAGTTCGTTCGCCCCCTGTACCGGGACACGCTGATCCGGAACATCTTCCAGGCCTTGCGGCCGCGGGGCTGCCTGCTGCTGTCGGAAAAGGTGCTCGCGGAAGACCCCACGCTGAACAGCATGTATATCGACCTCTACTACGAGTTCAAGCGCAAGAAAGGCTATTCAGAAATGGAGATTGCGCAAAAAAGGGAAGCTCTGGAGAATGTGCTGGTCCCGTACAAGGTAAAAGAGAACGCCGAGCTGCTCCAGCGAAACGGTTTTGCCGCGCCGGAGCTGTATTTCCGCTGGTATAACTTCGCCTCGTTCATCGCGCTGAAACCATGAAAAAATATCTGGAAATCATCGGCATGAACGGCCGCTACCGTCCGCGGACGATCCCCTGCGAGATCTGCGACAGCAGGCGGTTCAGCCTGCTGCAGTCCAAGGGCCGCGTCGGCGGGCCGGGCGTCTACGGCCCGCTGCCGGTGCGGGTCTGCGGGCGCTGCGGGTTCGTGATGATCAACCCGCGGTACGAGCGCCGGTTCTACATCGATTATTACCGTAAGACCTACCGGCACGTCGCCACCGGCCGCTCCGCCCCCACGGCAGAATACCTGAGGCGGCAAACACACCGGGGGGAACAAATCCTTCGCTTCATCGAAAAGGCGGCCAGCTCCGCCGGCAAGATGCTGGACATCGGCTGCTCGGCGGGCGCCACGATGGTCCCGTTCCTGAAAGCCGGCTGGCGGTGCGCCGGCGTGGACCCGGACGTCGGCTCGGTGAAGACGGGCCGGGGCCTGCGGCTGCCAGTGCGGATCGGCGACGCCGAGAACCTGCCGTTCCGGAAAGGGGAGTTCTCGCTGGCGGTCAGCCTCGGCACGTTCGAGCACGTCTACGATTTCTCCCGCGCGATGCGCCGCTGCCGCTTCGTGTTGGAGGAGGGCGGGCTGCTGCTGATGCGCACCCGCAGCCACGCGATGTGGGGCTCCCCGCTGGAATATTACAACCACAACCATTACCGCTATTTCTCGAACCGGACGCTGAAGCTGGCGCTGCTGCGCTTCGGCTTCAAGCCGATCCGGTTCACCTCCGAGCCCCTCGAGGGGATCCCGGGCGCGTACTACACGCTGGCCCGCGCGGCCCGGCCGCTTTCCCGCGCGGAGCTCCTCGACGCGATCGACGGCGGGACCCGGGACAGCGCGGCTGACCTCTCCCATCGGCTCCGGACCTACGAGCGCCGGTTTGAGGACAAGGCCCGTGGATTCTTGTCTTTGGTGGAAGCCTGCTCGGGTGACACCGGTCGGATCCTGAAGACGATCCGCAAAGAGAAGAACCCCTTTACGATCCTGGATGGCCCTCCGGAAGAGGCGGTGCAACGGGCCGAGATGGAAGCGCGCCGGTTCCTCGCGGCCGCCGCGAAGATGAACTGATGAGCGCGCCGGGCCGGCCTCTGTTCGCGAACCTGCGCACCTGCGTCCGCTGCTGCATGCCGGAGACTTCCGAAGGAACCCTCTTTGATGAGATGGGGGTCTGCCGCGCGTGCCAGAGCTCGGAACAGAAGATGCGTATCGATTGGGCCGAACGAGAACGGCAGCTGCGCGGGATCCTGGAAGAGGCCAAGCGCTCCAGCGGAGACAACTACGACTGCCTGGTTCCGATCAGCGGAGGCAAGGACAGCGCCTTCCAGCTTCACGTGCTGGTGAAACAATACGGGATGAAGCCGCTGGCCTGCACCTTCAGCCACCGGTGGTTCACCGAGACCGGCGAATACAATCTCTGGAACATCCTGGAGAAGATGGGGGTGGACCACCTGCTGTTCAGCCCGGCCCGCGACCTGGTGAACCGGATCGCCCAAAAATCCCTCTACCGGATCGGGGATCCCTGCTGGCATTGCCACGCGGGCGTGGGCTCCTTCCCTCTGCAGGTGGCTGTCAAGTTCAACGTCCCCTTGATCATCTGGGGGGAATCGGTCGCCGAGGCGGGAAACAAGGCAAGCTACCAGGACGCCGTCCGGTTCGACGAGGGCTACTATCCCAAGGTCTCGATGAAGGTGGGGGTGGAAGGGATGGAGGGGGAGGGGCTCTCGGGCCGGGACCTCTACCCGTTCCGGTTTCCGACCCCGGAGGAGCTCCAGGCCGCCGGCGTCCGCGGGATCTTTCTCGGCGACTACCTCTTCTGGGACGGCGAGCGGCAAGTGGAGTTTCTTAAATCCGCTTACGGCTGGCGGGAAGACAACGTCGAGGGGACCTACAAGGGGTACAAGAGCGTGGAGTGCAGGATGGCCGGCGTGCACGACTACGCCAAGTTCGTGAAACGGGGTTTCGGGCGGGCCACCGATCACGTCAGCCAGGATGTGCGGGCCGGGCTGCTCACCCGCGAGGAGGGATTCGAGCTGATCAAGAAGTTCGATCCCCAGCGGCCGGGGCAGCTGGATTACTACCTTCAGATCACGGGCCTGAGCGAGGAAGAGTTCATGCGGGCGCTCAAATCCCAACGGACCGGAAAGGCCAAGGAGCTTCCATGAGCTCGATCCCCAAGGTGACGGTTTACATCCCGTGCCGCCATTACGGGCGGTATCTCGCGCAGGCCATCGAGTCGGTCTTGAGCCAGAGCCGCGCGGATTGGGAGCTGATCATCGTGGACGACGGCTCCGAGGATGAGACGGCGCGGGTGGCGGAGGGCTTCCAGAAGGAGCATCCGGACCGGATCCGGGTGATCCGGCATTCGCCGCCGCGCGGATTGCAGTTTGGCGCCAATGCCGCGCTGCAAGCGGCGCGGGGCGACACTATCCTGCGGCTGGACGCCGACGATTTCCTGGATGAGAACGCGCTGCTCGTGTTGACCTCTTATTTGGATCGGCATCCGGAGGTGGCACTCGTTTACCCGAACTACATCTACGTGGACGAAGCCGGCAACTACCTCGGCGTGGAGCACCGCAAACGGATCGGGAAGGAGGCCCAGTTCCTGGACCTGCCCGCTCACGGGGCCGGCACGCTGGTCCGCAGGGAGGTGCTGAAAAAGCTGGGCGGCTATGACGAGCGCCACAGCGCCCAGGACGGATACGAGTTGTGGCTGAAGCTGCTCCCCCAGCACGAGATCGCCAATGTGGCGACGCCCCTCTTTTTCTACCGTCAGCATGCCGATTCCCAGTCCAGCAAGCAGGAGCGTCTGTTGGAGGCCCGCCGCCAAATCAAGCAGGCGATGGTGGATAGCCGAAACAGCACGGCGGGCTTGAAGATCGCCGCGATCGTGCAGGCGAAAAACAGCTACGCCCATCTGCCCAACGTCGTGCTGAAAGAGCTCTCCGGGGCCCGGCTCATCGACTACACGCTGGAGGCTGCGCTGCAGGCCGAGCTGTTCGAGCAGATCCTGGTCAGCACCGATGACCCCGAGGTGGCGCGGCACTGCCAGGGCGTCCAGGGGATCTCCGCGATGCTGCGCTCTCCGGGGCTCTCCGGGGAGAGGACCTCGGAAGCCGAAGTGGCGCTGGACGCGGTGACCCACCTGGAACAAAAGCTTGGGAGCAGGCCGGACATCCTGGTGCTGCTGAGCGTGCACGCGCCTCTGCGCACCGCCGCGCACATCCGCGAAGCGGTGAACACCCTGATCCTGTATGAGGCCGACAGCGTGGTGAGCGTCTGCGAAGACACCGACCTCCATTTCGTGCACGGCCCGAACGGGCTGACGCCGCTCAACCCGGCGATGCACCGGCAGATCCGCCTCGAACGGGAGGGCCTGTACGAGAGCAACGGGGCGATCCGGGCCCTCTGGCGGGACATCCTGACCGAACAGGATCTCGTCGGCCGCAGGGTTGGCCACATCACGATGACGCGGGAGGAAAGTCTCCAGATCAAAACCCCCTTCGATCTGCAGCTGATCGAGTTCCTGCTGCGGCAGCGGCAGGCACATCAGGCGTCAGCTGCGCAGACCCCGGTCCCGAGAACCGGAGCACCGGAGAAGGTGGCCCCGTGATCCGCTGCCTGCTGCTGACGACGGACACCCGTCACCACCGGTACTTCGCGGGCCGCATCGCCCGCTGCGCGGAGTTAACCGTCGTGCTGGAGGAAAAAGGCCCGGCGCGTCCGGCCCACTCGCCTTTCGGGCGCCTCCAGGACCGGTTTGAGCAGCAGTCGTTCAACGGCGCTTCGGAGCGGTTCGAGGCGCCGGGAGGCCTCCATCGGTTCCGCAGCGGGAATCAGCCGGAATGCGAAGCCCTGATCCGCCGGGTCCAACCGGATCTGCTCGTTACCTTCGGGACCGGCCGGATCCTCCCGGCGGTCTACCGGCTGGGACGTCTCAGCCTCAACGTCCATCGGGGAATCCTGCCCGATTACCGGGGCCTGGATTCCGACCTCTGGGCCGTGTACCAGCGGGATTTCGGCAACGTCGGGACGACCCTCCACCTCCTCGAGGAGAAGCTGGACACCGGCCCAGTGCTCCTCCAGCGCCGGCTGCAGCTGCGGTCCGGCATGAGAGCACACCACCTGCGTTATCACACCACACTCCTGGCCGCCGAGATGGCGGAGCAGATCCTGAGCGAGCTTCAGCTCGGGAATCTCCCTGCCGCCGTGCCCCAGGACCTGACCCGGGGCACCACCCTCTCCGCCATCGGGCCCCTCAAGCGGTGGCTGGCCGGCCGGCGCCTGCAGCGACACCTGGATGGGATGGCCCCATGAGTCGATTCGTCATCCTCCTTTACCACGGCGTCACGGAGCAGAATCACCGCGGGATCGAGAACTCGTCCCGCAAGCAGATCCCCGCGGGGGAATTTAAGCGTCAGATGGAGCGGCTTGCGGCGGAATACCAAGTCCTGTCTCTGCGCGAGCTGGTCCGCCTGAGTTCCCGGCGGGCCCTGCCGGAGAGCTCGGTCGCCGTGACCTTCGACGACGGGTTTGAGAACAACTACAACGTGGCGTTTCCCATCCTGGAACGGCTGCGCATCCCGGCCACCTTCTTTCTCTCCTCCGGCCACATCGGAACCGAGAGGGTTTTCTGGGTGGACAAGGTGGAGTACCTCCTCAACGAAACCGCTCAGGCGGATTTTTTCCTGCCCGCCCTGCAGCTTGGGTTTCTCCTTCGGACACCGGACGACCGCAGGGCGGCGCTGTGCCAGATCAAGGCCGCCTTGAAGCAGACCCCGGGTCTGATCGAGCCCGTTCTGGCGCAGATGCAGCAGCGGCTGGGTGTGGACCCCCGATACGATTATCCCGATTACCGCACCCTTTCCTGGGATCAGGTCCGGCAGATGCGGCGCTCCGGTCTCTGCGAGTTCGGCGCGCATACGGTGGACCATGCGATCCTCACCCATCTGAGCCGGGAAGGGAAAGAGTCCCAGATCCAAGGCAGCCGGCAGGCCATCGAACGCCAGCTGGGAGAGCCGGTAGATCTTTTCTCCTACCCGGAGGGGCAGGAGGGGCATTTCGATGAGGAGACGGTCGCCCTGCTGCGGTCGGCCGGCTTCTCCCTTTCCTGCACGGCCCTCTTCGGCTTCAACACCGATGAGACCTCCCCGTTTCACCTGAGGCGGAACATGGTGGAGTTCACCGCCCCTTTTGAAAAATGCCTGGAGCCCCTCCATGCTGCTTGTTGCTGAGATCGGGCTGAACCACGACGGAGATTGGGATCGCGCCCGGGAGATGATCCGCCAGGCGAAGCTCGCCGGGGCGGACGCCGCCAAGTTCCAGTTCGGCTGGAGATCCGGGCCGGGGGAGATCAACGCGATGGACCTCGGGCGGGTACGCCGGCTGAAAGACTGGTGCGTGGAAACCGGTATCGAGCTGATGGCCTCACTCTTCACGGAGGAGGCGCTGGAGTGGGCGCGGGAATTGGAGCTTCCGCGCTACAAGGTGGCCTCCCGCACCGTGGTGGATCGCCCGGAGCTCGTCCGCAAGATCCTGGCGGAGGGGAAGCCGACCTTCGTCTCCCTGGGGATGTGGGATGAACCCCGGTTCCCGTTCGGGCCGCCGGACGGAAAAACCCTTTTCTACATCTATTGCCGCTCCAAATATCCGGCCTTCGGGTCGGACCTTGCGGGGTTTCCGGAGCGGTTCGAAGAATCGGGCTACTACGGCTACAGCGACCACTGCCTCGATCTCTCCGCCTGCTTCCTGGCGATCGACCGGGGCGCCCGCTACCTGGAAAAGCATTTCACGATGGACAAGAGCTCGACCGTGATCCGGGACCACGCGCTCAGCGCGACCCCGGAGGAGTTCCGGAGGCTTTCGGACCGAGTCAGGGAGGTGGTCCGATGATGATTAAAACCCAGACCGCTTCCTGCCTTTTTAGCGCGCCGTTCTCTTTCCTGGGGGATCTCCAGGGGGAGTTCCGGCGCCTGATGCCGACCGCCTTCCGTGAGATCTGGAAGCGGGAAGAGCTCCTGCCGGACCCCGGGCTCACGGCTTGGGTGGTCAATCCGGGCCAGCAATTCCACGTGGACGGCGCCGTGCTTCGGGATCTCCCGGCCCTGTCGGTGATCGTGACTCCCTCCACCGGAAGCAATCACTTGGATCTCAAGGCCTGCCGGGAACGGGGCGTCGCCGTCTACAGCCTGCTGGATGACCGGGAGGGGTTGAACGAGATCTCGGCCAGCGCGGAGTTCACGTTCCTGCTGTTGCTCAACACGCTGCGGCGCCTGGACACGGCGATCCGAGAAGTCTCGGAAGGCCGCTGGCGGGACCGCGAGGAGCTGCTGCGGGGGTATGAGCTGCAGGGGAAACAGGTCGGCCTGGTCGGTTTCGGCCGGATCGGACGGCGGGTCGCCCGGTACTGCGCGGCCTTCGACGCCCAGGTTGTTTACCACGATCCGCTCGTTGTTTCCGCCGCCGCTCCGGCCGTTTCCTTGGAAGATCTGTTCAGCCGATCCGACGCGGTCTGCATTTGCTGTTCCTTGAGCCGGGAAACAACCGGAATGGTCACCGCCGCGTTGTTGGGCCGGCTTAAAGCCGGGGCGTGCCTGGTGAACACCTCCCGTGGCGAGGTCCTGGTGGAAAGGGACCTGGCAACCGTTCTCGATCGGCGGCCCGACCTTCGGGTCGGCCTGGACGTTCTGGAGGGGGAAACCCTGGGAACCCAAGACCGGTCGCCGCTGCTTCGCTTTCACCGTTCGGGCCAGATCGTGATTACCCCCCACATTGCCGGTGCCACGGTCGAGTCTCAGACCCAAGCCGCCCGGTTGGCCTTAGGGCTTCTGCAACGTCACCTGAACCAACAAGGAGAAAGATGAGAGTCCTCGTCACCGGCGGTTCGGGATTCATCGGCTCGCACGTGGTGGATCGTCTTTCCGCGCACGGCGTGGAGCCGTGCATCTTCGACCAGCAGCGCTCGCCTTACCACGCGGGGGTGGAGCATTTCATCGGTTCGGTCCTGGACATCGAGGCGCTCCGCCTGGCGATGACGGGGATCCACGCCGTCATCCACCTGGCGGCCGTCGCCGACGTGAAGGAGGTTTTTGAGGACCCTTCCTATGCCGAGACGGTGAACACGCGCGGAACAATCTGCGTCCTGGAGGCGGCCCGCCGCGGCTCCGCCCCGCGCGTGATCTACGGAAGCACCACCTGGGTCTACAGCGATTGCCCGGAAACGGAGGTGGACGAGGAGACACCGATACCGCCTCCCTCCCACCTATACACCGCCACCAAGATCGCTTCGGAGTTCTATTGCCGTTCCTACGGGGCTCTCTACCATCTGCCGTACACCATCCTCCGCTTCGGGATCCCCTACGGGCCCCGGGCCCGCAGCGGCGCCGTCGTCCCGCTGTTCGTGTCGAAGGCCCTCAAGGGGGAACCGATCACCGTGGCGGGCGACGGGCAGCAATTCCGCCAGTTCATCTATGTCGAGGACCTGGCCGAGGGGATCGTGCTGGCCCTTAAGCCCGCGGCCGCCAACCGGGTCTACAACCTGGACGGCCAAGACCGGGTCTCGATCCTTCAGATCGCGCAGGCGGTCCAGCGGGTCGTCGGCCGGGGAGAGATCGTGCACACGCCGGGCCGGCCGGGGGACTTCTCGGGAAAGGTGGCCTGCTCCCTTCGCGCCCAGCAGGAGCTGGGCTGGCGCGCCTCGACCCCCTTTGAAGAGGGCCTGCGGCGCTACCTGGACTGGACTCAGGCCCTGCAGCGGCAACAGCAGCAGAGCTGGAGCAAGGTGGATGCCGCTCTCCGTTCCTGATCAGGCTCAGTCCCAGGCCTTCTCGATCGGTTTCGACCGGCGGGATCTTCCCCGGCTGCACGAGATGTGGGATTCGATCGTCGCCTCCGAGCGGTGGAGCGAAGGACCCTTCACCGAGCGGTTCGAGCAGCTCTGGTCCCGGTGGAACGGCCTGCCGGCTGTGGCCACTTCCAGCTGGGCGGGGGCGGCAATGGCGGCTCTCGAGTTCATCGGCGTCCGGGGCGAGACGGTCCTTTGCCCTTCGAACACCTTCATGGCCACTCCGCTCTCCGTCCTGAAGGCGGGCGGACGGGTGGAGTTCGTGGACTGCAACCGAAACGATCTCTGCCTCTCCTACGAGGACTTCATCCGCAAGGTGGAGCGCTTTAAACCGAAGGCGGCCTGGCTGGTTCACATCGGCGGGCACATCGCTTTCGAAGTGGAACTGATCGCCGACTACTGCCGGAAGAACGGGATCTGGCTGTTGGAAGACTGCGCGCACGCGCACGGCGCGGAATGGAACGGCCGGAAACCGGGCAGCTGGGGCGATGCCGGCATCTATTCCTTCTACGCCACCAAGACCGTCTCCACCGGGGAAGGGGGGATGCTGGTCACCCGGCATAAGGAGCTGGAGGCCTTCGCCCGGAAGCACCGCAACTACGGCAAAAACTCCTACGACGTCGAGGGCATGAACTTCCGAATGAGCGAGTTCGCCGCCGCGATCGGCTGTGTGCAGACCCAGCGGCTGCCGGAGATTGTTGCCTGGAAGAACGATTACGCGCGGCGGGTGCTGGATCCCCGGTTCCCGCGCCGACTGACGCTGCCGGAGGGCATGACCTCCGGCTACTACAAGTTCATCACCTTCGAGCCGGCGGAGCCCTCCACCGGAAAGGTGTACGACCAGCCCTGCCACCGGATCCTCAAGAGGGAAGGGGACTTCCCGAATACGGACTGGGTTTCTAAGAATCACTGGTGCGCGCCGATCTATTACCGTCCCCATGCCTGACCCCGTGTTGGCTCCCAGTACCGAGAAAAGTCGCGTGTTGCCTTTCGCCGTGCTGGCGCTGTGCCTGCTTGTGTTCTATGGGCCCATCCTCCTCTCTTCGGGAAGCGTCCTGACCGGCACGACTCTCGATCCGGCGGCCCACATGTTCACCTTGCTCGGCGACAACCAAGCGGCGGGACGGTTTTTCAATTATTTTGACCTTTCGGTGAACGCGCGGCTGTGGTGCGATGACGTGGTTTACAACCCTCTTCATCTCATCCGATGGATCAGCATCGTGTTGGGTTCAAACCAAACCGGATGGGGAGCGCTCATTGTTGGGGTGCACAGCTTGGTCTTCCTGACCCTCTACGCGTATAGCCGCAGCGTGCTGCAAACCTCTGCGGCGGCCGCCCTGACGGGGGCCACGGTAGCCTTCTTCGCGGCATCCTGGCCGATGTGGACAGCGGCGATTCATCCCACGGCCGCCCTGCTTCTTCTGGTCGTGTCCGTCGGTGAATACGCGCTCTTTCTAACAACGAGGCAGCGCCGGCACCTGATCCTGTGCATCCTTGCCAACGTACTTCAGCCGTACGTGTCTCAATCGCACTCCCTCATTCCCTCGCAGGCCTATCTTC
The DNA here is from genome assembly GCA_964373055.1 of uncultured Planctomycetia bacterium. Classification (GTDB taxonomy): domain Bacteria; phylum Omnitrophota; class Gorgyraeia; order 1-14-0-20-64-10; family 1-14-0-20-64-10; genus JAUSCU01. The sequence goes on along the minus strand of CAYJTM010000001.1, from coordinate 39,546 downwards.
TAGGGGCAGTGGGTCTCATGGCTTTCTTCCGCCGGCGGCCGGCGCTAGAGGATGCGCCGCCACGCACCTCTGCGCAGAGGGATGCTTGGGGCTCCGTGTTGCCGCTGCTCCTGATCGTTTGGCCCCGATCGCTTCTCGGCTGGATGCCGATCCTCGGGCCGCTCCTCTACACCGTGGGCTCTGGGTTAGCGGTTCGGGAGGCAGTTGCGCCATTAAGGTGGGGGATCGACCTTTCGCGCTCGACGCAGCTCTTGGGGCTTCTCTTCCCAGTCCCCAGCGTGACTTTTGTCCTCTGGGCAAAACTTGGAATCAGCAGGCTGTCTCCTCCGGCCCCCTGGTTTTTTGGATCGTTCCTCTTCGCGCCCTGCTTTCTCGCGCTCTGGCAGTCGCGGCGGAGCGCCTTTCGGATCCTTGGCCGTGGGGTTGCGCTGTGCTGCATCTTCTTCCTCGCGGTAGAATCGGTCTTGGTTCCTTCACCCCTGTTCCGGCCGCTCTCGTTCTGGCTGCCGCTTGCCTTCCCAATGCTGAGCGGTTTTGTGGTCGCGGGGGGGATGGAGGCACTCCTGACGAATGTGAACCCGAGAGGGCTGCGGACGCTGCACCGTCTCTATGGGCTGATCCTGGGGGTGGCACTCCTTGGAGGGATCGCGTTGTGGATGGTAGGTGAACAGGCACTCACCGACGTTGTCTTCCGACTTGGGCTAGGGGGGTCTGGAACAGAGATTCCTCGTTTTTTCCGAGGCACCCTCCTCTTCTGCGCAGGGATTGCGCTGGGGCTTCTGGGCTATTTTCGATCCAAGAACGCGAAAGGGAGAGCTCGGGTCATCGCCTTGTTCGTGGCGATCGTGCCACCGGCGCTCGGTATCGGGTATGGATGGGGATTGTACACAAGGCATTCGGAATTGGACGCGACGTTGTTCCATCCGCGAGAGATTCGGTTCCTCCAAGAGCGCATCCCAGACTACACCTACCGGGCAGGGGTCCTCTGCGCCTCGGAGATGCTGCTCGCAGAAGGAGATTGGAAGGGCTACTGGACTGCGTCGAGCGAGTATCAGAATCGGGTTTTGTACTCCATCCGTCTAAACGGTCCGTGGATGCGGCAGGGCCTGGCTTTTGTGCTGTCGTACTTGCATTTCTATGGGCCCGTTCATCGTGAGCTTCGGAGGGAGGGAAACCCGTTCCTGAAACGCCTGGACAGCAGAGAAACGCAGATGCTCACTCGACGCGACGTGATTGTCCGTCCTGAGGCGGGCTGCTTCGACGACTACGGTGTCCGGTACTGGTTAAGCAACTTCGATCTGCAGCGGCTCCACCCCCAGAAGTTTGTCCGCGTGGCAGAGGGTGAGTACGGGGCGGTGTTCGAGAATCCGAGCGCCAAACCGGTCGCCCACTTTCTGGATGAACCGGAAGTGCCGCTGCCGCTCCAACACGCACCCTATGGAGTCGCCATCGCACTCCCCCGACAAAAAGGCGGGAAGCTCTCGGTCCACCTGGATTTAAGAAGGATGGACGCTCGGGCGATGGATGCGAATGGACACGCATCTCCACTTGTCCTGCAGCCCTCCGGCCTGCGCTGGGTGGTTGAACTGCCGCCGGGCACTTCCACCGTTGTTTTTACGGCGAAGGAATCTGTTTGGCTCAGGCGGCTGACGACCGGGTCCGTTGCCAGCTTTCTCTTACTCCTTGTGCTTTTATTCAGGGTGATTCCGTGAACGATTCTCCGGGGAAGGATCGGTTCCTTCCTTTCCTTGCGCTGGCTTTATGCCTGCTTGTCTTTTATGGGCCCATGCTGCTTTCCGCGCGGACCGTCCTCACGAGCTCAGAGGATGATCCCGTGGAGCACATGCTGACCTTGCTGGGTGACAACCGGCCCGGGGGACGGTTCTTTCACTACTTCGACCTCTCAGCGGATACCCGGCTTTGGGGCCAGGACATTGTCTTCCATCCATTCCACCTGCTTCGCCTGGCCAGCATCGCCCTGGGCGCCAGCGCGGCCGGCTGGGGGATCCTTCTGATGGGCCTGCACAGTCTTCTTTTCTTTGTGGTGTATCGCTACAGCCGAACGGTTTTCCGGGTTACTCGAACCGCCGGGATTACGGGAGCCGTGGTGGCGTTCTTCTCGCCTTCGTGGTCGGAATGGGTCGTCACGGCCTACGGGGTGCCCGCTGCCATTCTGCTGGCGGTCTCCTTGGGGGAGTTTTGGCTTTTTCTCAAGACAGGGCGGCGCGGGCACCTGCTTGCCTGCGCGGTTGCCAACGCCCTGCAGCCGTACGTTGCCGGCCTGTCATCCCTGATCGCAAGCCAAGCTTACCTGTTCGCCGCGATTCTTCTGATGGCCGTCTACCGCAAGGGGAGCTGGAGGCGAACGCTTGTTCCATGGACCCTGTGGGTATGGCCGATCACCGCCCTTGCCTGGACGCCAATCCTGGCTCCGATCCTCTTCTCGTTGGGTTCCGGTTTAGTCGCCCGATACACTCCGAGAGAGCTTGCCTGGGGCTTGGACGGCTCCGTTTTTACCGGCTTGTTGGGTCTGCTGTTCCCCGCTCCGATCGTGGCGGGAGACGTGCTGAGCAAGCTGGGGTGGCTGGGCAAAATACAACCTCCCAATAATTTTCTTTTTGGGTCGTTCCTCTTTCTCCCGAGTCTCCTGGCCCTTGGGTGGTCCAGGCAAAGGGGCATGCGAACCTTGGCCATCGGGATGGGATTGTACATCGGCTCCTTGGCTGTGGCGGAGGCGGTCCGGATTCCCTCCCCGCTGATCAGGGGGTTGGGGTTCCATCGCACCTTCCTTTTTCCATTGCTCAGCGGCTTCGTGGTCGCCGCAGGCGTCGGACGAGAGGAGTTTGGCCGGCCGAATCGGATCTTGCACCGGTTCTACCAGGCGCTCCTGATCGGCGCAGCCGCGACCTTTTTTGCTCTCTGCGCGCTGAACGCCCAGCAGTTGACCGAGTGGGCTTCGCGCTTCGGGATGCTGGGTTCCGGGGCCATGATCCCGCAGTTTTTGCGCGGCACACGCGCCGTGGCGGCCGGGGTCGCGCTGGGGCTTGCGGGCTATTTCGGAGCCCGGGCCTTTCGGGCCTCTTCTCGGCCGGTTCTTTGCTTTGGCGCGTTGTTTTTGACGATCGCGACGCCCACGTTGAGCGTCGGGTATTCGCAGGAATGGCACGTTCGGCAGCCGGGGTTGGATGCGGCCTTGTCTCCTCCATCGGAATTCCGGTTCCTGCGGGATCGCGTCCCGAGCTACGAATACCGGGTCGGGTTGATCCTCGCCTCGAACGTCCACCTTGCCCAAGGGAATTTGAAGAAGTTTTGGGCGACCGTCATGCAGCGGGAGAACGTCATCCTTTCCTATCTTTCGGCGGATGACAAGTCCCTTCGGCAGGGCCTCGCGTTCCTGCTCCCCAGCTTGCATTTCTACACGCCGGTCCAAAGAAACTTAAGGGCGGACGGCAACCCGTTCCTCCACCGGCCGAACAGCCCGGAGGGCGCCTTCCTGAATCGTCGCCTCGCCGAGATTGTCGACCCCGGGCCGGAGAGTTTTGAAGCGTATGGGGTGCGGTATTGGCTGAGTAATTTCGACCTGCGAAGCCTTTACCCAGAGAAGTTCAGCCGGGTGTATCAGGGAGAGTACGCGGCGGTCTTCGAAAACAGAAGCGCCAAGCCGGTTGCCTTCTTTCTTGATGAGCCCGGGGTTCCATTGCCGCTGGAACATATCCCGTGGGGAATTGCCGTCCGGTTCCAAAATCCGAAAGGGGGACGGTTGTCGCTTCACGTGGATCTCCGGAAAATGAAAGCAAGCGCAGTCGACCGGGGTGGCCACGCCGTCCCGCTTGCGCTTCAATTCTCCGGGTTTCGGTGGGAAGCCGATGTGCCGCCGGAGAGTTCCTCTGTGCTCTTGACAGCGGCAGAGGCCGTGCCGCTGCAAATGCTTACGGCCGGCTGTGGGATCACGTTCGTCCTTTTGTTGGGGCTGGGCGCCCTTTGCGAGAAGCCCCGATGAGCCGCCCCCTGGTAAGCGCTGTCCTGCCGACCTTCAACCAGGCCGCCCTGCTTTCCGAAGCGCTCCGGAGTCTCCGCGCGCAGACTCTTCCTCCTGATCGGTGGGAGGTGATCGTCATCAACGACGGTTCCACCGATGAGACTCAGGAGATCCTCTCGCATCAATCGGACTGGCTCCGCGTCATCCGCCAGCCGAACCAGGGGCTGCCCGCCAGCTGCAACGCCGGGCTTCGGCTGGCCCAAGGAAAGTACCTTGCCCGGATCGACTCGGATGATCGGGCGGCGCCGGACTGGCTGGAGCGGATGGCAACCGCGCTGGAGGCGGCCCCCGAGGCCAGCTGCGCCGTGCCGGACCGCACCGAATGGGAGGGGGAGGAGAAGCGGCACGTCCGGGTGGACCCTGACAACCTGTACTCCCTGATCGCCTGCGGAACGCTCTTCCGAACCGAGCTGCTCCGCGCGATCGGAGGGTATCGCCCCTTCTACTGGGAAGAATACGACCTCTACCTTCGGCTGCGCGTTCAGGGAAGGTTCCTGCACGTCGCCGCCCCTCTCTACACGTACCATCGGCACGCCGCGGGCATGACTCACTCGCGCCAGGCGCGTCATGAGGGGTGGCGCGAGCTCGCGCAGGCCTGGGGCATGCAGGCGCTGCGGGAGGCCGGGCCCAACCCTGAGCTGGAGGAAGCCCTTCGATGACGAACCCACGCACGACGGTGATCGCCGAGATCGGCGAGAATCATGTCGGGGACTGGAGCCGGGCGCGGCAGATGGTGATTGAGGCGGCTCGCGCCGGCGCGGACGTCGTCAAGTTCCAGTCCTACCGGGGCAGGGACATCTCCGACCAAGACCCGGAAAAGGAATGGTTCCATCAGGTGGAGCTGCCCGACGCGATGCACTTCGAGCTGGCGGCCCTGGCCCGCGACAACGGCGTGGAGTTCTTGAGCGCCCCCTTCACGCCGGAGCGGGCCCGCTTCCTCTGCGAGAAGGTGGGCCTGCGCTCCATCAAGATCGCCTCCTCGGAGATGCTCAACCGCCCTCTGTTGGAATACGTCGCCGGCCATGCGCAGAGGGTCTATCTTTCCACCGGAATGGCGGAGTTGGGGGAAGTCCGGGAGGCGGCGAACCTCCTCCGGAAGGTTCCCCAGGTCGTTATCCTGCACTGCGTGACCCAGTATCCGCTCCGGGATTCCGACGCCAACCTCCGGGCCATCCAGGCCCTGCGCGAAGCCTTTCCGAACCACGCCATCGGCTATTCCGACCACACGATCGGGGCGCTGGCTCCGGTGATCGCGGTGGCGCTCGGGGCAACCGTCATCGAGAAGCATTTCACGCTGGATAAGACGCTGCCGGGGACCGACCACGTCCTGTCGGTCACCCCGGAGGAGCTGCGGGAGCTGGTGGGGATGATCCGCCAGGCCGAACGGCTGCTGGGAACCGCGCTGAAGAAACCGGTGGAGGCGGAGCTGGCCATCCGCGAGAGGGTCCGAAACCGGTTTCCGAAAACCGCCGCCGGTCGGGAGACCCCATGAGAGTCTGGGTCGCCGCCCGCGACGCCGGCGGAGCCAACATCCTGCTGCCGGTCTTAAGAAGGCTGGAGGCCAACCCTGGAGTGCAGCTGCGCGTTGTCGCTGAGGGACCGGCGCTGCGGATCTTCCGGGAGCAAGGGGTCGCGGCCGAAGAGGCGCCGGCCGATCGAGGCGAACGAGAGCGGTTCCTGCGCGAGCGCTGGCGCGACGCTGCGCCTGAGGCCCTTTTGCTGGGGACTTCCTGGGGACGGAGCATCGAAAAAGAGATCCTGCGGTTTGGCCAAGAAAACGGCATTCCCGCGTTGTCGGTGGTGGATCATTGGTCCAACTACCGGGAGCGGTTCGTGGAGCCGGGATCCGGCCGTCTGAGGCTGCCCAATCAGATCTCCGTGATGGACGAAATCGCTCTGGAGCGGGCAGTGGCGGAGGGGCTTCCCAGGGAGATCCTCAGAATCACGGGCCAGCCGCATCTGCAGTCTCTCGCCGCCATGGCGGGAGACGCCGGCCTGCTGCAGCAGGCCCGGCAGCTGCGCGCGGCCTGGATGGGCGAGGAGCCGGCGACGTTGATCCTGTTCGCCTCGGAGCTCTTTTCCGAGGACTTCCGGCGCGGGACGCCCCATGACCGGGGCTACACCGAGACGGACGCCCTCGAAGGGTTGGCGCAGGCGCTCCGGATCGTTGAGGGCCGGGACGGCCGGCGGCTGAAGGGGGTGGTGAAGCTGCATCCGAAAGAGGATCGGGATCGCTTTCGGCCCGGCCCGCTGGCGCGCGCCAGGGAGTTCCTGCTCGCGCAGGCCGAGCCGCCCTGGGCCTGTCTGCTGGCCGCCGATGGCGTGGTCGGGATGACCTCGATGCTCCTGGTGGAGGCGGCGCTGCTGGGCCGGCCGGCCGTCAGCTACCAGCCGGCCCAGGGGATCGCCGTCCCCTTCATCGGGACCGAGACAGGCCTGGTCCGTTCCGCCCGCTCTCCGGAAGGGATCGCGGCCCACCTGTCGGAGGGCCTCTTTTCTGGCGCCGGCGTTTCCGTTTCGGAGTCCGACTTCCGGCGCCGGCTGCTCTCAGGCGACGCGGCGGCCCGGATCGCAGAGCTCCTCTTGGATCTGAGGGCGGAGGTGATGGGGTGATGACCGTCACGGCGACGATCCAGGCCCGGACCGGCTCCTCCCGGCTTCCCGGGAAGGTGCTGCTGCCGATCCTGGGCAAACCGATGATTGAGTTGCAGATCGAGCGCCTGCGCCGTAGTCGGCTCATTGATCAAATCGTCCTGGCCACCAGCACCAACCCGCAGGATGACCCGCTGGAAGAGTTGGCCCGCCGGCTTGGGGTAGGGGTTTTCCGCGGCAGCGAGGAGGATGTGCTGTCTCGTATCGCCGGCGCGTTGCGCGCCTTTCCGGGCGATCTTCATGCGGAGTTCCTCGGAGACAGCCCTCTGCCGGATCCCTTGCTGATCGACCAGTTCATCGGTTTCTCCCTCAAGCACGCGGGCCGCTACGACGTCGTCACGAGCGCCCTGAAGACCACCTATCCGCCCGGCATGGAGGTGACGGTCTATCCCTCCCGCCTCCTGTTTGACGCCGAGCAAACGGCCCGATCTCCCGAGCAGAGGGAACATGTGAGCTTAGGCACCCTGGGCCGGCCGGAGCGGTACCGGATCTGCAACCTGGAAGCCCCTCCGGGATTCCGTCAGCCGGAGCTTTACCTGGAGGTGGATACGCGCGAGGATTTTGAGGTGGTGAGCGCCGTTTACGAGCATCTCTATCCGCGCGGCCCCGAATTCGGGCTGGCGCAGATCCTTGAATTCATGAAGGAGCACCCGGAGCTCGCCGATCGAAACCGGGGCGTGGAGCGGCGCTGGAAGGCCTACCGGCAGGAGTCGGTGCGATGACCCCACCATCTCATCACAGACTCCGGCATGTTCTAAAGAGGGTGGCCATCCCGGTTCTTCACGGATCAGGCCTATTGCGTTTGGCGGGCCGCTTGGAATCCGGCCAGCGTCGGATCGCTTTGAGCTATCATAATGTGGACCCGCGCGTTTTCAAGAAGCACGCGCTGTTCCTGAAAGAGCACGCAGATGTTGTGGGGATCGAAGAATTTCTTGCGAGCCTGTCTTCCAACATCCGGAAACCGCTGATCACCCTGACCTTTGACGATGGCTACGCTTCGTTTGCCCAGGAGATCCTGCCCACCCTCCAGGCTCACCGGCTTCCCGCTACCTGGTTTGTCCCGACCGCGTTCGTTGGCTCCAGCGATATTTTCTGGTTCGATCGTCTGCGCGCGGCCATTCTGTACAGCCCAAAAACCCAGTTGGTTTGCGATGGGCAGCGATGGAGCCTGCGCTCCTGGAACCGGGGATATGTCGTCGCCTCGGTGAGCAAGATGCTCAAACAGACGGATGCAGCGCGGGGAGAGCCGCTCCTGGCGGACTTTCTAAAGCAGCTGGGGGAACCTCCCGCTTCCCGCCTTCAGAGATTCCAGCTCGCATCGCGGGAGCATCTGCGCGGCTTGGACTGGGATCTGGTCACGCTGGGGAGCCATTCCCACACCCATGCCCAACTGACCCAGCTCAGCGATGAGGAGTTGGCCGCAGAGCTCCAGACGTCCAAACAGCTGCTTGAACAGTGGACCCGCCGGCCGGTTCACCACTTTGCTTTTCCCAGCGGAAATTACGATGAGCGGGTGATTCAGGGAATCCGGATGGCCGGCTATCGGTCGGCCTGGACTACAGAACTCCGCATGGTCTCATCCGGCGACGGCCCCTATCGGCTGCCCCGCATCATGATCGATGACTTCGCTCCAGTGAGCATCTTGGTGGCGAAGATGACGCCGCTCATTCATCGGATGGGTGTCGTGTGACTCTTCCCAGCAATCAGCGGAGGGTGGTTCGGGCGCACTTCGACGACTACGCCATGGGCAATCGCTGGGGCGAGCTCTATAACCCATCGAATCCGGCCAGCTATAGTTTTCTGGTGAGGCGACGCAAGGCGGTGGAGCTGCTGGGCGATCTCAAGGGGCAGCGTTTGTTGGACGCCGGCTGCGGGTCAGGGGCCTTGATCGAGCTGCTCAAGGAGCGAGAGGTCGAATACCACGGGGCGGACAGCGTTCCCGAAATGATTCGCCATGCTCAGAAGTGCATTCGCGATTTGGGGCTGACGTCCCGGTTTACGGCTGAAGTCGCGGATGCGGAGTCGCTGCCGTATCCCGATGAGGCGTTCGACGCGGTCATCGGGTTGGGGCTGCTGGAGTATTTTGAGGATCCGCGACAGGTCCTCCGAGAAGCTCTTCGGGTGGCCAGGCCGGGGGCGAGGCTGGTATTTAATGTACCGAGAAAATTCAGTTGCGACGACCTTCTCGTGAGAACCACAGGGCCCCTGCGCGCCCTCGTTCGCTTCACCATCCGGAAACCGGCCGGGATCCGGCGCAACACGTACACCCAAGGGCAGTTCCGGCGTCTGCTTCTGGATGCTGGCTGCAGGGTGACGGCTCAGTGCAGTTACAACAAGCTGATCATTCCGTATCCTTTCTCCAGGGTGTGGCCAAAGTTTACCTCAAGAATCGCGGCGTGGGCCGAAGATAAACCGGGTTTGGATTTCTTTGCAACGGGGTCCATCATGGCGTGCGTTAAATGATGGAAGGCCTACCGGCAGGAGTCGGTGCGATGAAATGGTCCGTTGGGATCGTTGGCTGCGGAAGGATGGGCCGCCGGCACGCCAAGGCCTTCTCACAGCATCCCCGTTTCCGCTTGACCGCCGCCGTGGATCCGGGGGGGGACCGGCTGGAGAGTTTCCGGAAGGAGTGGAGCGTCCCGCGGGGTTTCCATCACCTCGACGAGTTGCTCTCCGGAGGCCCTCCGGATGTCATCGCCCTCTGCAGCCCGACGGAGCTCCACTTTCCGCAGATCCGGCAGATCTTCGCGGGAGACCGCCGGCCGCGGCTGCTCTTCGTCGAGAAACCGATCTGCCTGAAACCCGAGGAGCTGGCCGAGATCCGGCAGCGGGCCCAGGAGGCCGGCGTAACCGTGATAGTCAACCACACGCGGCGGTTCGACCCGCCCCACCGGAAGCTCGCGGAGTGGACCCGCTCCAACCGGTTCGGAAAGCTGCTGGAAGGGTCCTGCACCACCTATGGAGGATGGATCAACAACGGCACCCACTGGATCGATCTGCTCCGGATGCTCTTCCCGCAGGAACCCCAGCTCTTTTCCGCCCGGCAGGCCGGGTTTGGGCGGGGAAGCGACGCCGACCTCCACGTGGAGCTTCAGGTGGGAGAGGCGCCGGTCCATCTGCGTTCCGTGGATGAACGGGGCTATCTGCTCTTCGAGGGGGAGTTCCAATTCGAGCAGGGAAGGATCCGTTTCCTGGATTTCGGAAAGCGGATCGAGGCGGAGGAGGTTCGCCTCACCCCCCGCGGGGAGCGGGTTCTCGTGCCCGTGGAGGGATCCCCCTGGCGCGGATTGGAGGGATCGATGCCCGGCGCCGTCGAAGCGGCGGCCAAGGCGCTGGAGGAAGGGCGTTTCCCATTGGAGGAAACCGCGCAAACCATGAAGCTGGTCTGGGCGGCGCAAGCGATGGCGACGCCGGAGAAACAGACGTTCGGCGAAGAGGAGAAACAAGCCGCGCTGGAGGTGCTGCAGAGGGGCCAGCTTTCGCTCTTCGAGGGAAACTGGAACCCGGAGCCGCCCTTCAGTTTCTGGGGCGGGCCTTCCATCCAAAAGTTGGAGCGGGCCTGGGAAGAGTATTACAACGTCCCCCATGCGGTCAGCGTAAACAGCGCCACCTCGGGGCTCATCGCGGCGATCGGCGCGCTGGGGCTCGGCTACGGCGACGAGGTGATCGTCTCCCCCTACACGATGTCGGCGGCGGCCTCCTGCGTCCTGGTCTACGGCGCGATCCCGGTTTTCGCCGACGTGAAGCTGGAGACCGGTTCCCTGGATCCGGCCTCGATCGAACGCTGCATCACTCCGCGGACGCGCGGGATCGTGGTGGTCCACCAATTCGGCCTGCCGGCCGACATGGAGCCGCTGATGGCGCTGGCCCGAAAGCATGGCCTCAAGGTGGTGGAGGATTGCGCGCAGGCGCACGGCGCCAAGATCAACGGGCGGTTCGTCGGCTCCTTCGGCGACATCGGCATCTTCAGCCTGAACGTCAACAAGATGATCCATGTCGGGGAAGGAGGGGTTTGCGTCACGCGCGATCCGAAGCTGCGGGACCGGCTGGCCCTGATCCGCAACCACGCGGAGGCGGTCGCCGAGCAGGCCGGCGCGGAGCCGCTGACCAACCTGATCGGCTTCAACTTCCGGTTGACCGAAATCGCCGCCGCGATGGCGGTGGAACAGCTCAAGAAGCTGGACCGGTTCAACCGCATCCGATGGGAGCTGGTGCAGCGGCTGAACCGGGAGATCTCCCGTTTCCCATTCCTGGTGCCGCCTCCTTCCCCCCAGGGGGCCGCCTACTACATTTACCCGCTGCGATTCCTGCCGGAAGCGGCGGGGACCTCCCGCGGGGAGTTTGTGCGCCTGCTACGGAAGGAGGGGGCCTTGTTCGAAGAGGGATACGTGCGGCCCCTTTACCTTCAGCCGCTGTACCAGCGCCGGCAGCTCTTCAAGCACGGCTATCCGTTCGCGGCGCCGGTGAACCAGGGGGCGCGCATGGAATACCAACGCGGGATTTGCCCCAACGCCGAGAAACTGCACTTCGAGCAGATGCTGATCAGCGAGATCATCCGCCCGCCGCACGGTGCCGAGGAGATCCCGGGCATGATCCGCGGCATCGAGAAGACCGCCGCCGCGATGCTGGAGAGCGTGCGATGAGTAAACCGGGCAAACCGCTCTACGACAAGCTGCTCCGGTACTGCACCCGGTGCTGCTTCCCCGAAACACTGGAAGGGGTCACCTTCGACGATCTGGGGATCTGCACCGCCTGCCGCTCCTCGGAGGAAAAGATGCATATCGACTGGGCCGCCCGCGAGGTTGAGCTGCGCCGGCTGCTCGAATATCACAAATCCAAAGCCGGCGACAACTACGACTGCATCCTCCCGATCAGCGGAGGCAAGGACAGCACCTTCCAGATGCACGTTCTGATCAAGGTGTACGGCATGAAGCCGCTGGCGGTCACCTTCAATCACAACTGGTACACGAAGACCGGCTGGCAGAACCTCCAAAACTGTCTGGAGAAATTCAACGTCGATCATTTATTGTTCACGCCCAGCCGATCGGTCATCAACAAGCTGGCGCGCAAGTCGCTGCCGATGATCGGGGACGCCTGCTGGCACTGCCACATGGGGGTCGGCGCCTTCCCGCTCCAGGTGGCGGTCCGGTTTAAAATCCCGCTGCTCGTTTGGGGCGAGTCGGTCTCCGAAGGGGACGGCCGGGCGACTTACAAGGAGGGGGTCATCCGCTACGACCGGGACTACTTCACGCGAATCTCCGCCCGCGTGGAGGCGGACGCCATGGTGGACTCGCAGATCTCCGCGCGCGACGTCCAGCCGTTCCGCCTGCCTTCCGTGGAGGAGGTCGAGCGGGCCGGCGTCGTCGGCATCCACCTGGGAGACTACCTCTTTTGGGACGAGGAACGCCAAATGGAGTTCATCAAGAAGGAGTACGGCTGGAAGGATGACCGGGTGGAGGGAACTTATAAGAGCTATAAGAGCGTCGAGTGCGTCATGGCCGGCGTGCACGATTACGCCAAGTTCGTGAAGCGCGGCTTCGGCCGCGGCACGGATCATGCCAGCGCCGACGTGCGAGCGGGGCTGCTCACTCGCGAAGAGGCCTTCGAGCTGGCCAAGAAGGCCGACCTGGAACGGCCGGAGGCGCTGGACTACTACCTGAAGATCACCGGCATGACGGAACGGGAATTCCTGGAGACGCTGCAGGCCAAGCGGGAAGGCAAGGCCCGGGAGCTGCCCACCGATTACGCCACGCGGGAACCGCCCGTCAAGCCGGCCCTCCGGCCGGACGTCGTCGAGAGGACGGAGTAGAAACCCGATGAGCCGGCTTTTTCTGCTCGAAACGCTGCCTTCCGGCCTGCATCTCTCGCCGCGGGACACCGTGGTGGCCCTCACGCCCCAAGCGGCCTACGCGCTGGATCAGGCCGGCATCCCTTACCGGATCCCGAGCGATTTCGGCGCCGAGGAGAGGCTGCGGCGGGCCGAGCCGGCCTTCCTGGCGGAGACCCGCTCCTGGTTGAGCCGGCTCGACAGCCTGCTGCAGGATTCCTTCCCCTATTTTCGCGCCGGCGGTCTTCGCCCCGCGGTCCTCTACGCCTACCATTGGAAGACGCTGCTGGACAACCTGTTCACACGTGGGTTGGAGATCGACACGCTGCTGGAGGGCCGTCCCGAAGAGGTCCTTTTCGCGGCCGAGAGGGAACCCCTCCGCCGCCCGGACCGGTTCCTCTCCTTCTCGCTGGATCCCGGAGGGCTGCGGGCCCAATGGGCGCGGCATCTCTGCTCGCTCCGTTCAATCCCGCTGCGGACTCTCGAAGGGAACCCCTTTTCGCCGGAGGCCGCGCCGGCCGGCCGGCCCTCTCTTCCGGGGCGGATACGCCGGCAGCTCCTCCAGAAGAGCTGGTGGACCCAGGGAATCCTGCCGGGGGCGCGGCACCCCGCCCGGCGGCTCACGCTGCTCTTCCTCGAGGCCGATTACCTGGCTTATCTGCTGAAACAATCCCTCCGGGCCGGCCACCGCTGCCTCGCGGCGGACGCAAGCTGGCTCCCGAAGGTTTCCGCCGCCGGTGCTTCCGCTTGGACCTGTTCCGCCGACGCCCTTTCGGCGGCCGGCTCGCCGGTCTGGAACTGGCCCGGCCGCTGGTTTGACGTGCCGCTCTCCATACCGCTGGGCCGCTGCCTGAAGAGCTGGATTTCGCAGGACCTCCGGGTATTGTCCGCCTCCCTGCCCGCGATCGCCGCGCGGTACAACGCCTTGAAGATCGACTTCGTGCTGGCCCCCTTTCTGACCGAGCCCATCCACTTTTCGGCCGTGGCGGCTTGCCGTTCCTCCAAGGCGACGCAATCGGTGATGATTGCCGACGGCGACGGCCCGGAGGAAGGCCCGGCCTGGGACTTGATCCAACTCTCCCAGACCGAGCATTACTTCGTTCCCGACGAGGAATTCGCCGGCCGCTTCCAGAAACAGAACCGCTCGATCGGATGGACGACGGCGCGGGTCCACATCGGCGGCGACCGCTGGAAGACCTACGGCCGGCTTGCCGAGAAACCACGGCTTTATCTTCAGCGGTGGGAGAACCCGTGGTCCTTCCGGTGGCGCCGGCCGCCGCTGCCGCTGCCGGACTCCCGGCCGGTCGTCCTGCTCCCTCTGGCCAAGCCGGAACCGGACATCCGGCGGCTCCACCGTTTCGATTACGATGAAACCTGGTACTACCGGCTCCTCAAGGGCTGGATCGACCTGCTCGCGGAGGAAACCCGGTATCTCTTCGTCATCAAACCGATCCTGGCGCCCGGGGCGGGGGAAAGCACCGTGGAAAGGATCGTCCGCGGCAAACGCAAAAGCCACCTGCTCATCTCCCGGTCGCCGTTTCCGCTGTGGCTCCCCTGGGCCAACCGGGTGGTCCTGGACCATCCCTCCACACCGATGTACGAGACCGCGCTGGCGGGGGTCCCGATGCGGCTGATCCTGCCCGCAACGCTGCAGCTCAGGCCCGAGGCGATAGGCAAGTTCGAGTCCTGCGTTGATTGGTACGAGGAGCCCCGCGAGGCCGCCGAGGCGCTGCGCCGTTATCTGGACGGCCCCCACAGCGGCACTCCGCGGGTGAAGATCCACGAGGCCTCGACCCTTGAAACTTTGCTCCGCATACGGGCGGAAGGCCCCTCCGGATCTCTCCTGCAGACGCCGCGCGGACAGGAAGTGGAGGTGGCGGGGTGATCCAGATCCTCCACTCCAGCCGGGTCCGAAAAAGCTGCGGCGCCGGCCGCTGGGCAGAGGCCCGTGGTGAGGCTTCCTCTAGCCGAAGCCGGTGGATATATTTGGGGAAGGGGACCGAACCCTACCGGCGGGCCAAACAGTGGCTGGGCGCGGAGAACGAATGGCTGTACGACTCGAAACTGCTGGAGGTTTCCGAGGAGCTTCGCCAGCCCTTCCTGGACTTTGTGGCCGCTGTGGGAAAGGAGCAGAGCGACCCTCTCGTCTGGTGGTCCACCCGCTTTTCCTGGAAACGCTGGACCGGCTCGGACCTCTTCCTGCTGACCTGCTATCTCGGGGTGGCCTGTTCCTGCATCGAGGAGGCGCGGCAAAAGGGTTTCGACCTGCTCGTCATCGTCGAGGATCCCTGGCTGCTGAGGCAGCTCCTGGAAAACCTGGGGGCAAGCACGGCCGATCTTCAGGTGAAGCCGGTTTCGCTGGCCTGGGCTCCTCCGAAACAGATCCTCCTCGGGCTGGCCCGGCGGATAAAGTGGCTGGCCGTCACGACACTGAACTACCTCCGGCAGAGAAGGGCGTGGCCGCACCCCGGGCTGCCGGCCCCCTCCGCCCCTGCGGCTGGTATCGCTTCCTACCCATCGCAAAGCGCTTTCGAATCACCGGGGGGATGGCGAGATGTCTACCTTCCGGAGTTGGACCGGCTGTTGGTGGAGCAGGGCCTGCAGGTGATCCGCTTCACGGCCCCGGAATACGGCGGCTGGCATCGCCAGATCGGGCAGCGCTCCTCTTTCGTCTACCCGCTGATCCTCTGGGCGACCGGCGCTCGGGTCCTCCGGTCCCTCTGCGCCTTCTGGCGGCCCCGCTGGCCGCGGGAGCTGTCGGTGGGCGGGCATCCGGTCCGCTGGCTCTGCCTCCGGGAAGCGTGGCTGGAGGCCGGGCGGGCTTCCCTCTGCGGCTACCGGCTCTATTACGAATGCCTGCGGGGGATGCTTTCCAAGGGGATCTGGCGGCACCTGATCTCCTTTTACGAGAACCAGCCCTGGGAAAAACTGCAGGTGCTGGCCGGCCGGGCCGGCGGCGTCAAGACGGTCGGCATCCAGGTCAGTCTTTTCTCCCGTTTCTACCTCGCCCATGCGCTGGGCAAGGGAGAGGCACAACGGCTTCCGCTGCCGGACCTGCTCGGCAGCTCGGGAGAGGCGGCGCGGAAGATCTGGGTGGAAAGCGGTTTCCCGCCCGCTTCCTTGAGGCTCTGCGGAGCGCTGCGATATCCCGATCTGGCGCAGCGCCTGCTCAACCGGAAACACTCTCTTCCTCAAAACGGGGAACGCTCCAGGATCCTGGTGGTGCTGCCGATCGACCCGGACCTGATCCGCCACCTGCTGGGGGCCTTGGCCCGCGCCTTCCCTGACGGCGGCGCGTCAGAAGGAATCCGCTTCCTGATACGGCCGCACCCGATCTACCCGGTCCCCCGGGCGTGGGTCCCGTTCCCGGCCGATCTGGCGCGGACCACCTCCACGAACCTCAAGGAGACCCTAGCCTCCTGCGGCGTCGTCTTGTTCGCCGGAAGCACCGTCGGGCTGGAGGCGCTGGCGGAAGGGAAAGTGGTGCTGCGCTACCGCTCGCCCCGTCTGATCGATCTGGACGACTCCTACGGGAGTCTCCTCCCGGTTGTCAGCGATTCCGACCTGCGGGAGCAGCTGCTGGCTCACGTCCGGGGAGAACCCGCTCTCTGTAACCAGGAAGAGGCGGCCCGCCTGGTCTCCAACTACTTCTCCCCGGTCGATCGAGAGCAACTGATGGCCCTCTTCCATGATAAAATTTGACGCGAAGCGTCATCTCGAGCCCCGTAGGGGCGAGAGATCCCGATGATCTGCGCGCTGGCGATCGGCCGCGAGGGAAGCCGCGGGTTCCCCGGAAAGAACCTCGTTCCCGTATTGGGAAGGCCCCTGATGGCCTATCCGCTGCTGGCGGCCCGCCACGCCCCAAGCGTGGGGCGGGTTTACCTGTCGACCGATTCCAAGAAGATGGCCGAGGTGGGCGCCTCTTTCGGGGCGCGGCACATCCCGCGGCCGGCGGAGCTGGCCACGGCAGAGGCACTGGGAGAGGATGCCTTCGCCCACGGCTGCCGGTTCATCCGTTGGGAGCTGGAGGGGGAAGGGGAGTCGCTCGAGCTGCTTGTGCTGCTCTTCTGCAACGCGGCCACCGTGACCGCGGAGCTGATCGAGGAAGGGATCCGGGCGCTTCGGGAAAGGCCGGCGCTGGATTCCGCGGTTTCGGTCTGCGCCTACAACATGTGGAGCCCCCTTCGCGCCCGGAAGATCGGCAGCGACGGCCTGCTGCATCCGTTTGTTCCGTTTGAGGCCTTCGGGGACCCGGCCACCCTGAACTGCGACCGGGATTCCCAGGGGGAGGTCCTCTTCGCGGACATGTCGGTATCGGTGGTGCGGCCCCGCTGCCTGGAGCGCCTGGCGGACGGCCTGCTGCCGCAGCGTTGGATGGGGCGAAGGATCTTCCCGCTCAAGCAGTGGGGCGGCCTGGACGTGGACTACGAGTGGCAGCTCCCTCAGGTGGAGTTCTGGCTGAAGGCGCACGGCGTCCAACCGGCCGCGGAGATGGCGCGGGGATGAAACGGAAATTGCTGGAGCATCTCCGGTGCCCGGAATGCGGCGGCCGGCTGGCGCTGGCGGGCCCAAGCTGGCACCCGGCCCATCCGGAGGAGGCGGTCTCGGGAGAGCTGCGCTGCGACCGAGGCGGTACCGTCCCCGCTGCCGAGGAAGTGCCGCGGCGCGGGGGCGCCGCGGCCGCGGCCTGCGGCCGCGATTATCCGGTCCGCTCCGGCGTTCCCTGTTTCCTTGAGCGGCGGACGCAGACCGGCTCCGCCTTCGGGTATCTCTGGTCCCGGGCGCTGGGCCGGGCCGAGGAGACCCGTCCTTCTCATTACAGGAAGATGGAGCGGGCCCTCTCGCTTGGGGCCCTGCGGGGCCTCGTGCTGGACGCCGGCTGCGGGGAGGGAATCGAGATGGCCGACGCGGCTCGGAACTCGGAAGCCGAGATCATCGGCCTGGAGCTCAGCGACGGCGGCTCCCGCGCCAGCTTCGAGAGGACGTTGGGCCTGCCCCGTGCCCATGTGGTGCAGGCGGACTTGAAATCGTTGCCGTTCGCGCCGGAGACATTCGATTTCGTTTACTCGTACGGAGTGCTGCATCACCTGTCCGACCCGCCGCGGGGGATGCGGGAGATTGTCCGGGTCTTGAAGAGGGGCGCCCGGGCCGCCCTCTACTTGTACGAGGACTTCAGCGAGCGCAGCCCCCTGTTGCGCGGGCTGCTGGAGCTGGCCAACGCACCGCGCCGGCTCACGGTGCGAATGCCTCACCGGTTGCTGTACGGGCTCTGCTGGGTGGCGTCGCCGGTTGTAGTCCTGCTCTTCACGGTGCCGCACCGGCTGCTGCGCTCCGTGCCGGGCGGCCGCCGCCTGGCGGAGCAGATCCCGTTCCGGAACGGGAGCGGCCCCTTTTCACTGGCCGGGGACCTTTATGACCGGTTCGGTGCGCCGGTGGAGCGGCGCTACAGCCGTTCGGAGGCGGAGCATCTTTTGAGGCAAGCGGGACTTGAAGGGATTGTAACCGGGAACGACCGGGGATGGATGGTCGCCGGGACAAAACCGGACGCCGCCGTCGCGCGGCAGGAGATTTTTCGGACCGTTTCTGGTCTTGTAACAGGAGGAGCGCAGTGAAAACGATTGTCTTCGGAGGTTCCGGCTTTATCGGAAGCCATGTCACCGACAGCTTAAGCGAGGCGGGGCACGAGGTGACGGTCTACGACCTGAAATCCTCGCCTCACCGGGCGCCTCAGCAGCGGTTCATCCAGGGGGATATCCTGGATGCCGAGTCGGTGAGGAAGGCGATGGCCGGGCAGCAGACCGTTTACAACTTCGCGGGGCTGGCCAACCTGGATGAGGCGCATGAGCAGCCGGTGGAGTCGGCCCGCGTCAACGTGCTGGGCAACGCCACCGTGCTGGAGGAAGCCCGCCGGGCGAAGATCTCCCGGTACGTCTTTGCCAGCACCATCTACGTCTCCGGGGAAGCCGGCGGCTTCTACCGGGCCAGCAAGCAGGCCTGCGAGCGGTACGTGGAGGAGTACCAGCGCTGGTTCGGCCTGGAGTTCACGATCCTGCGCTACGGCTCCATCTACGGCCGGCGGTCCGGCCACGGCGCCGGCGTGGCCCAGTACCTGCTCCAGGCGCTGCGGGACCGGCGGATCGTCATCCGCGGCACGGGAGAGGAGCTGCGCGAGTACGTGCACGTCGCGGATGTCGCGCGGGCCAGCGTCAAGATCCTCGAGCCGGAGTTCCGCAACCAGCATGTGATTTTGACGGGCCACCACCCGCTGCGGCTCCGGGACCTGGCGGAGATGATCCGCGAGATCGTCGGCTCCGACGTCCAGATCGAGTTTAGGCCGGTGGACTTGGGCCTGCGCCAGGAGGGCAAGACCCCCCACTACACGATCACGCCCTACTCCTTCCGGCCCCGCATCGCGAAAAAGCTGGTCAGCAACTATTACATCGATATGGGGCAGGGGCTGATCGACTGCCTCGAAGAGATGCAGGCCGCCTTGGAGCCGAACACCTCCTCCCGCTGAATGCCGAATCAAACGGTATTGATCACGGGCGGCACCGGCCTGCTCGGGAAAAACCTTCTGGAAACGGTCCCCGCGGAGGTCCGGGCCGTCGCCACCACCCACCGGCGCCCCGCTCCCGCGGCTTCGCGGGATTGCTTCCTCCCGTTGGAGCTGACCCAGGAAGCTTCCGTGGGTCGCCTGTTCGAGACGGTCCGGCCGGACGCGGTGATCCACACCGCCTCCATCGGGGAGGTGGACGAGGCCGAGAAGAACCCGGACCGGGTGCGCGCCGTCAACGTGGAAGGAACCCGCTTCATCCGGGATGCCTGCCGACGGACCGGCGCGACGCTCATCTTCATCTCTTCCAATGCCGTCTTCGACGGCACCTCTCCGCCCTACAAAGAAGAGGCGCCGCTGCGGGCGGTCAACCAATACGGCCGGATCAAGATTGAAGCTGAACAACTGCTGGCCTCCGGCGATGTCCCAACCCTGATCGTGAGGCCTATCCTGATGTACGGTTGGCCCGCGGAGGGAGGCCGCGAGAACGCGGTGACTCGCTGGCTGAAAACGTTGGAACAGGGAAGACCTGTCCAGGTCTCGGAGGAGATCGTGAGCATGCCGCTCTGGGTAGCCGATTGCGCGCGGGCCGTCTGGACGGGGCTGCTCCGGAACAAGCGGGGGATCCTCCATGTCGGCGGAGCCGACCGCGTCACGATGCTTCAATTCGCGCGGGAGGTCTGCCGCTGCTTTGGGCAAGACGATCGGCTGCTGCAGATCCTCCCTGCCGGGGCCTTCAATCACCTCGCGCCCCGCCCCAAAGACACCTCCTTCGACCTGACGCGCCTTAAGGCGGAGTTCGGGATCGAGCCGCTCGGGGTCCGGGAGGGCCTTGCCCAAATGCGTCTGCAACGGGTCCCGTGTCCACGAGGCTGACCTGGCGGGGTCTCGGCCGCTGGCAGAAGAGGTTCTTCGCGCTGGCCCTTCTTTACAGCGCGCTCCACCTCGCCTACTCGGTGGCCACCTACAATCCCATTGCCACCCCTTCGATCAGCAGCGACTTCCACGCCTCCTACCAGGAAGCCGCCCATTGGAAGAAGACCGGCGAGCTGAAGCTCATGGGAGCCACCAACATGCCGTACCCGATCTTCTTCTACTGGTGGATCTCCCCGCTGACGGCGGTGCCTTACGCGTCCCTCTCTTCCGGCCTGTATCTGGCGCAGTTTTTTCTTTTCGCTTGGGCGCTCCTCCTTCTGGTCCGAACGGCGGCCCCCGATTCGATCGCCCGGCTGATGGAGTGCGGGGTCGCTTTCATGCTCGCGGTGAATTTCCAGCCGTTCCTGGAAATCTTGAGCCAACACAAGGTGGAGGGGCTGGAATTCTTCCTCATCTGCGTTGCCCTCTTCCTGTTCAAAAAGGGCAAGGATCTGCCCAGCGGCGCCGTGATCTTTTTCGCGGCCGCGCTGAAGTACCTGCCCGGCTTCCTGGTGATCTACTTCCTGCTCAAAAGGGAATGGCGGGTCTTGGCCGGTTTTCTTCTGGCCGCTGTTGTTTGCGTTACGGCGTTCATCCTGCTCCATGGAACCGAGGCCTTCTGGAACCTTGGTGTGCGCCAAACCCTGTGGCTCGGCTTCTCCCCGGCCGCGGAGTCCAACCACATGAATTCGGTTTTTGAGCTGCAAAGCCTGACCCAGATCGTCAATCGGTTTTTCACCCGTGTCGACCCCGCCGCCTTCAAAGAGATGTTGCAGCGCGCGCAATCGGTCTGGGTCACCACCCCCGAGGCCGCCTGGCGGACCGCCATGGCCCTCAAGCTCCTCTTTTTCTGCGCCTTCCTTTTTTGGATCCGGGAAAGGTATTCTCCGCTGTACCGCAGGCAGGCCTGGCCGGTCGTGCTGCTGGAGATCTCGCTGGCGCTGGCCATGATCCCCATCTTGTTCAAACCTTTTCGGCTTCAGTACGGGATCCTGCTGCTGCCCGCATTCGTGACCACCGGGCTGATCATGCTGGAGCACCGGCAGCGGCTGAAGAGACTAGAGAAGATCCTCTTCGGCGCCGGTTATGCCTTAAGCGCGATGCTCATACCGGGTGGGCTGTTGAACCGGTTGCCTCCGCATCCGCTCTGGGAAAATTCGTACGCGCGCCTTTACGCCTGGTGGGGGCTCCCTTTTTACGGCTATCTGCTGCTGGGAATCTCGGCCCTCGTATGCCGCCGGAGGCTGCAGCATGAGAGTCCTTGAGTCTAAAAGCCTTTTGTTCCTTGCCGCGTTTGGGATCCGGCTCTTGGCCGGGGCGTGGCTGGGGCACCTTTCCAGCCCGGTGGTCTGGGAACCGGAGGTCATCGCGAACAATCTGCTGGCGGGCAAGGGATTCCTGCTGGACGACCACCTGGGAACTTCCTACCGGGCCTTCATGCTTCCGGCGTATCCGCTCCTCTGCGCCTTCGTCTACTCCTTCACGCGTCACAGCCAGCTCACGCTGGTGGTTCTGCAATGCCTTCTTTCCGCCGTCAGCTGTCTCCAGGTCCGCGCCATCGGTGAGCGGGTCTTCCCAAAATCAAGGGTCGGAGCAGGCGCGGCTTGGCTGACCGCGTTCCATCCGGGTCTCATCTTCTTCGCGATCCAGCTTCATCCGCTGACGCTGGACCTTTTCTCCTATCTCTGGGCGCTCTGGGCCTGCCTGGCCCTGTTCCAGCGGCCGGCGACGGGCGTGGCCCTCCACCTGGGGATCGCGGCCGGCCTGGCCCTCCTCTCGCGGGGGACGATCCTCTTTTTTCTTCTCTTCGCCGCGGCCTTGTTTCTCTGGAAGGCCGGGCGGGAACGTTGGCCGGGGAAGGCCGCGCGGCTGGCCGCGCTGGCCGCCGCGGTGGCGGCGCTGGCGGTCCTGCCATGGCTGATACGAAACGCCGTACTCTTCCATCGGTTTCCCCTCTTCATCACCTCCGCCAACCAGTCGCTTTGGGCGGGGAACAACCCCTTGTCGGTCGGGACCCTCCACACGCGGGACGGACGGGCCCTCGTGCAGCAGTTTCCTCCGCGTCTTGAAGCGGCCTTGGCGCGGGCGGATGAGCTCGGCCAGAGCGATCTCTTCCGGAAAGAGGCGCTGGACTTCATCCGGCAGGACCCCGGCGCCGCCGCCCGGCTTTACCTGCGCAAATGGGTGAACTTCTGGTGGTTCTCCCCGACCGCCGGCCGCTATTACCCGCGGGCCTATGCCCTCCTCTATGGGATTTTCTACGCGGCCGCGCTGGGGCTGGCCTTGCTGGGGCTCTGGTTGGCGCGGCGGCAGCTCTCCTCCCCGCCGCTGCTGCTGCTGGTGCTGTTTCCCCTCTTCATCGCTTTTTTCCAATGCCTCTACTACGTGGAAGGGAGGCACCGTTGGACTGTGGAACCGCTCTTGCTTCTGCTGGCCGCGCGGGGGACCCGATGCGCATCCTCCTGATCGGCCCGCAGACCCTCTTCCCCTGGACCGCCTACACGGCGCGGGCCCTCCGCCGGCTTGGGGAAGAGGTGCACGAATTCCTTGAGAATGACCCGGTCGTGGAGGGGATGACCCTGCGAAAGGGGCGCCGGATCGCTTCCGCGGTGCCGGGGGTGGTCCCGCTCCTGGACCATTGGCAAACGGCCTGGTACCGCCGGCGGGACGAGCGGCTGCTGCGGGCGGCTGCCCGCCTGAAACCGGACCTCATCCTGATCTTGGAGGGATTGTCCTTCTCCGCGCCGTTCCTGCGCTGGCTGCGGGAGACCGCCCGCTGCCCGATGGTCGCTTGGTGGGTGGACGACCCGTTCCGGTACCCCACGGACCGGATCTTCGGCCTGTTCGACATACTGTTTATCTTCGACCGTTCCTATGAAGAGCGCCTGCGGCGCGAAGGGGCCGCCGACGTCCGGTTCCTGCCGTGCGCCTGCGATGAAACCGTCTACCGGCCGCAGAGATTCCCGCCCCACCAGCTCAGGCGCTACCGATCCGAGGTGGCACTCGTGGCCTGGTATTGCGACACCCGCCTGGAGACCGTGAACGCCCTGTCGCGATTTGACCTTCGCATTTGGGGCAGGGGATGGCGCCGGCCGGAAGTGTTGAAGACCTTAAACGGGAAACACCGGAAGATCCTCCAGCAGGAACGGTTCGTGCCGGACCAAGAGGCCGTCAAGATCTTCGCCGCCACTCAGATCGGACTGAACATCCATTCCGGCCAGAGCCATCAGGCCGGCCTGAACGCCCGTTCCTTCGATCTGCTCGCCTCCGGAACCTTTCAACTGGTGGACGCTTTGCCCGGGATGGAGGAACTGCTGGAACCCGGCCGGGAGGTCGCCGTCTATCGCTCGCCTGAGGAGGCGGCCGACCGGGTCCGGCATTACTTGAAGCATCCCGAGGAACGGGCCGCCATCACCGCCCGGGGACGCGCCCGGACGCTGGCGCAGCACACCTACCTCCACCGGATGCGCTCCATCCTGCAGGTCGTGCAGTCGGGATGAAGATCCTCTACGTCGGACACGCCTGTTTCCTGGTCGAGATCGGCGGGTGCCGAATCCTGATGGATCCCTGGATCGTGGGCTCCACCTATTATCACGCCTGGTGGCACGTCCCTCCGGTGACCGCCACGCCCGAGGAGCTGCTCCCCATCGACCTGATCGTGATTTCCCACGTTCACGACGACCATTTCCATCTGCCCACCCTCAAGCGATTGCCCAAGACGGCGACCGTCCTCTTGCCCTACACGCTCGACCGCTGGATGGCGCAGACCGTCAGGGAGATGGGCTTCTCCAAGGTGGTGGAGTTGGAGCATAGAACCGGCGCGAAACTGCGCGACAACCTTTGGGTCGAGAACTTCCATTTCGGCCGGCTGGACAGCGCCTATTGGCTGCGGTCGGGAGAGCAGACGCTCCTTAATTTGAACGACTGCGCCGTGCCGACCGAATGGCTCCGGCGCTGGCGCCGCAGCCATCCCGCGCCCGACGTCGCGCTGGGAACCTTCAGCTACGCCAGCGCCTACCCTCTCTGCTACGAGATCCCGGGGATGAACCGAAAGGAACTGGCTTCTAAATCCATTCAGCGGCACCTGGAACAGTTCGCCGAGAACATGTCCGCCTTGGGCACCCGAACGGTCATACCGATCGCAACGCAGTACGGCTTCCTTGCCGAGGACCAATGGTGGATGAACGACTTCGTCCCAACCCCCCTGCAAGCGCTGGCCGCTCTGGAACAGCGTGATCCGGGTGTTCAAGGGATCCTGCTCAACCCCGGTGATCAGTTCTCCACAACCGAGGGCCTTCGGCGCACAGGGCCCCTCTTTGACTGGACGAAGAAAGCGGAGTTGATCCCGCGGCTGGCCGCGCAGCGCGGAGGTGAAATCCGCGACGCGCGGGAGGGAGAGTCTCAGCCCCCTGAGGATTGGTTCGAGGAGTTCCGCGCCTACTTCGATCCCATCCTCCGCCGCAACCCGCTGATCCGCAGGCAGATCGGCGTTCCCGTCGTTTTTATTCTGGAACCCAGAGGGCAGCGATGGGTCATCGACTTTGGCCGGTCCACCGCCTGGGTCCGGCGAGGCGAGGAGACCGACCCCCCGGCTCCCATCGAAATCCATCTGCCGCAGACCCTGCTGTACGCCGCGGTACGCGGGGAGATCCATTGGGAGAATTTGTACGGGTCCAATCGCCTGACGGTCAAGGTCCGCCGGGAGCTTCTGGGCGCTGAGTGGGAGTTCTGGCGGACGCTTTTCAACTTCCGGGATGGGCTATTCCAGGATAGAATACAGATGCTGACGCCACGCGGCTTGAGAATCCTGCTGCGGCGGTGGCATGATCTTGTGCCGATGTTTTTGGAAAGACTGCGCCATCCCTCTTCTCGAGAACCCTTAATGCAAGAGAGGTCATCATGAAAGCACTGATTACAGGCGGGGCCGGTTTCATCGGCTCGCATCTGGCGGAAGCGCTGGTGAAGGAGGGCCATGAGGTTGTCGCGCTGGACAACCTCTCCACAGGCCGCACCCAGAACCTTGTCGGCCTGCGGGCAAACCCCGCTTTCCAGTTTGTGATCGGATCGATTTTGGACGAACGCTTGGTCGACAAGTATGTTGAGCGCTGCGATGTCGTTTTCCATCTGGCGGCCGCGGTCGGCGTGCAGCTGATCGTCAACCATCCCCTGGAATCGCTCACCACCAACATCCGCGGCAGCGAGATTGTCCTCGAGATGGCCCATCGCTACCAACGGAAGGTGCTGATCACCTCCACCTCGGAGATTTACGGAAAGAACGCCAACGGCCCGATCAAGGAAGACGACGACCGGATCCTCGGGTCCCCGCTCAAGAGCCGCTGGTCCTATTCCACCGCCAAGGCGGTGGATGAAATACTGGCCTACACCTACTGGAAGGAGAAGGGGCTTCCCAGCGTGATCGTCCGGCTCTTCAACACGGTCGGTCCCCGTCAGTCCGGCGCCTACGGCATGGTGATCCCCCGGTTCGTTCAACAGGCGCTCAGGGGAGAACCCCTGACGGTCTACGGCAAGGGCGACCAAAGCCGCTGCTTCCTGTTTGTCCAGGACGCGGTCGGGGCCCTGATCAAGCTGATGGAGCTTCCGGAGGCGTCCGGTGAGGCGTTCAACCTTGGCAGCCAAGAAGAAGTGACCATTGAGGCTCTCGCTAGGCAGGTCATCGAGCTGACACAAAGCGCGTCTCAGCTCCAGTACATCCCTTACGACAAGGCCTACGAAGAGGGGTTTGAGGATATGTTGCGGCGGGTCCCGGACATCACGAAGGCGGGCCGCGCCGTCGGATTCGCTCCCACGATGCCTCTCCAGGAGATCCTGCGCAGCGTCATTGGCTACTACCGGAATGAACCGCGCCTTTCTCTGGAGCACGTCCCTCACTGATGCTCTCTGAGCTTCTTCCTGTTGGGCTGGCTGCCGCCGGCTCCTATGCGCTCGCCTACTTTATGACTCCGCTGGTGCGCAGGTGGGCGCTCTCGGTCGGCTGCGTTGCCAAACCCGCGAAAGACCGTTGGGGACGCCGCGTGGTGCCCCGCTTAGGCGGCCTGCCGATTGGCCTGGCCTTTCTGACGACTTTGGGCTGGGCCGCCTTGCAGGATATCCGCGTGGCGGGACTCGCCGCCGCGGGACTCCTGATCCTGGTCGTGGGGCTGATTGACGATTTCAAACGCCTGCCTCCCCATGTCAAACTGACGGCCCAAATCCTGGCCGGGTGCCTGGTCCTGCTCTCCGGCATTCAGGTGGATTTGGCGAATTCGTGGCTGACGATCCCGGTGACCATCGCTTGGTTGGTTCTGACGATGAACGCCTTCAACCTGATGGACAACATGGACGGCCTATCGGCTGGGATCGGGGTGATCGCGGCCGGTTTTCTCACTTGGCACGCGCTCCAAACAGGGCAGGGCTTGGTCGCCCTTGTCTCCGCCGGCCTGGTCGGATCGATGGTGGGCTTCCTCCGCTATAACCTGCCTCCCGCAAAAATCTTCATGGGGGACACCGGCAGCCAGACCGTGGGCCTTGGCCTGGGCGCCCTCTCCCTGATGGGAACCTGGCATCAGCCGGCCCGGCTGCTGGGCATCCTGGCCCTTCCGACCCTCCTGCTGGCGGTCCCGATCTTTGATACTTTCTTTGTCACGATCCAGCGGCTGCTCCACGGCCGGCATCCGTTTCAGGGAGGGACCGATCACCTCTCCCACCGCCTCGGCGTGCTGGGCCTGACCCCGCGCCAGGTGGTTTTTGCGCTGTATGGCCTGGCGGCTGCCTTTGGCTTCTTGAGTCTTTTCTTGGTCGACCAGAACCCTCTCACCATCGTGGGAATCTGGCTGCTGGCCATCGGGGTGCTGCTCATGCTGGGCGCTTATCTGGCGAAGGTGAGGGTCTATGCCGGGGCGCCGCCGGCCTACCTCGAAACGAAGGCGACCTTCGTGGAAACGATGCTGACGCACAAGCGCCGGCTCCTGGAGGCCTCGGTCGATTTCATCCTCATCTGCGCCTGCTACGTCGTGGCCCATGCGCTGCGGTTCGAAGGCAGTCTCACACCTGAACTCGAAGTTTTGATCCTTCGGTCCCTGCCGTGGGTCATCGGAGCCAAGATGGCCTGCTTCTTCACCTGCGGCCTCTACCGGGGGGTCTGGCGCTACGTCACCCTGTCCGATCTGGTCACGATCTTCAAGTCAGTCGTCTTAGGATCCGTCCTTTCCGCCTTGGCGATCCTCTATCTCTGGCGCTTTGAAGGGTACTCCAGGGCGGTTTTCCTCATCGACGGCATGCTGCTGTTCATCGCCATCGGAGGGAGCCGGCTCAGCGAACCGCTGCTCAACGAATGGCTCAACCACCTGGAAGACAAGGCCCAGCGGGTGCTGATCATCGGGGCGGGGGACACCGGTGAGCTGATCCTTCGGCAGCTCAAGATGGACAGGGCGGGGGACCGCCGCGCGGCCGCCTTTTTGGATGATGACCCCACCCTCCAGGGGAACCGCATCCACGGGGTACCCATCCTAGGCTCCCGCCGGGACCTGGGCAGGGTGGTCCAGGAGATGGGCATTTCCGAAGTCTTCATCGCCATCGAGCACCCGCCGCAGGACCTGGTCGATCAAATCAAAAGTTACTGCGAAGAAAACGGGCTCCGCTGGAAGATGGCCATAGCCCCGGCTTCCAACGAGCCGAGCCCGCAATTTAACGAATGATCTTTTCGGCTCTTTTCGTCTGGTTGGTTTTTGTCATCCCCTTCTCCATCTCCGCCATTGAGCTCACCTTCCCGATCCTGCTGCTGGCGGGATGGCTCACCCACGGCCGGCCTTGGAGCAGGGCCAACCGCTTGCTGCTTTCCAGGGAGGAAAAGAAGACCCTCCTGGCCCTCCTGGCTTATATGGCGGTCTGCACGGTCTCCCTTCTTTACACTAATTTCTCGGTAACAACCGCGCGAGGCCTGGTAGGAAAACTTTACGAATACGCGGCGCTGTTCACGATCGCCCTCTTCGCAGCCAGGGCCCCTTCGATCGGGGCCCGATGCACGCGAGTCCTGCGATGGGCCACCTGGCTGGTGGTGGTCCATGCCTTGCTTCAAGAGTGGGCTGTTTTCCGAACCGGCTCCACCACCGATTACGACCCCATCCTGGGGAACCTGCTGGCTTACAACCGGATGGTCGGCCCTTACAAGAACCCCAATGATCTGGCCACCTACCTCATGGTGAGCGGCCTCCTGCTGCTCTCTCAGGTATTCAACCGATCCAATTGGCGCTTATCTTATCTGCTCCTTTTGGGGCTGGTGTTCGGATGCCTGGTTTGGATACAGTCCGTCGGCGCCATGCTGGGTCTGGCAGCCGGCATCGGCATGCTGGTTCTCTTGAATTGGAGGAGAAAAAAACGGGTGGTGGCGCTTGGCCTAGTGGCCGTTCTGTTCTCGGGTTTCTTCATTTACCTGGGCCGCCACAGCCTCTACGATGTTTTACATCTATCCGACGTCGCTTCAAGAGACCGGCTGACCATGTGGCGCACCGCGCTGGCGATGATCCAAGACAAACCGCTGGGCGGCCTGGGCTACAACACCTTTATGGCCAACTACAACCGGTATATCGCGGACCCCGCCGCCTGGCCCGCTTACGCGCACAACTGCTACCTGCAGATCACCGCGGAAACCGGCTTGATCGGCTTGGCCGCTTTTATGGGGTTCCTCTTTTGTTTCTTCAAGACCTGCTTCCGCGCCGCCTGGATCGCCCAGGATGTCTTCCTGATGGGTCTTTTCGCCGGCCTCATTGCTTTTCTCCTCCAATCGATATTCGACACGAACCTGTATGCCGTCCGGCAGGCGGTCCTCTTCTGGACGCTGGCCGGATTGGCGGTGGGCTTAAGCGGGGCTGCTACACGGCATCCAGGTCCGAGTCCCCTCCGTTAATCATCCATTCCTCCTGCCGCAACTCCGGGCCTGAAACCATCCAGTGCAGGGGACTGGGGACCTTCCAATAACCCGCCCGGGAAAACCCCTGCTCAAGCAGGGGCTGCCGCACCGCGCAGCGAATGAGAGCCAACGGCTCAGAGGCGGACACCCCGAGGGCTTCCTCGGCGTGGCGGATCAGCGCGTTGATCAGCGGGGAATCGTGAGG
This sequence comes from uncultured Planctomycetia bacterium, assembly GCA_964373055.1. GTDB lineage: Bacteria > Omnitrophota > Gorgyraeia > 1-14-0-20-64-10 > 1-14-0-20-64-10 > JAUSCU01. Next base: position 10,450 of record CAYJTM010000001.1, on the reverse strand, counting down.
ATCGGCCAGGATCTCTGTGATGAACCCCGCCGGGAGTTGCTTTGAACGGCCCGGCCGCACGATGACGATCCCCTTCCAGACCCCCTCCTCCACGGCCACCCATGCCGAATAGAGGTGCCGAGGATGCTGAAAATAGCGCCAATGCATGGCGGCGCTGGGGCGATGGACGCTGCCGGGGAACCACTCCCGTGCCTGTTCCCACCAGCGGTCCCATCTCTCATCGAAACGGTCCAAACGGTCGAATCGGACCTTCCGCTTGACCTTCCGCGCGGTTCGCGCACGGAGATCTCCCATGAAGCGAAGGATCCCGGCCGCGGCGGTACCCAACCCACGGGGTCCGGGGAGAAGGGAAGCGAATTCTCGGGGCTGCCGTACCTTCAGGTATAAAGGGATCCCACCAAGATCCCGGAATCCTATCCTTTGAAACAGCCGATGACTGGCGGGATTGAGGCCGGCGACCAGAAACGGCCTGTTGGATTCCCGGACAGCCGTCTCAATCAGCAGCGGTCCGACGCCGGCCCCCCGCGCCTCCGGGGAGACCAGCAGGTCCCGCCCCCAGCAGACCGGAACATCTTGGGAACGGAGCCGGGCAACCGCCGGCGTCATTCCGAAATGGCCGATGATCCGGTCACCTTTGAGGCAGATCCAGCCGGCCGGCCTTTCCCCGGCAACCGGCGGATAAAGCTCGGTCACCCACTTCCAATGGGCCGCCAACCGTTGGGATTCATGGAACACCGGGATCGGCTGATCCGCGGAGGCCCGTTGAAGAAACTCCAGCAGCGGGCCGTTCCATTCCGGCGTGACCCGCACGACGGAGTACCGGCGGGACAGCCGTCCGAGAACCCCCTCCAACCCGGGTGGGGTCACAGGCATTGGGCGCGCTGGACCCAGGCGTACCAGTCCCCGGCTCCTTCGAGCAGCCAGCAAAAGTGCGGAAAGGAATCCAGCCAGGAGACGCGCGTCCGGCGCAGCAGATAGGGATCCGTCCGGGGCCGATTCACCCCGTAGATCGAAGTGAACGCCCCGAAAAATCCGGCTTGGGCCAAGGCCCGAGCCGCCTCAAGATCCCACGAATCGTATGACCCGAAGGGATACGCAAATAGAGGGACCTCGAAACCAAGCGCATCCTCCAAATCCCGCTTGGCCCCTGTTGTCTCTTGGACCAAATCGGAGCCGGACAAACCCTTCAAACGCCGATGTGTGCTTCCATGACATCCAAACTCCACGAGGCCGCTCTGATACATCCGCCGGACCTGATCCCAGCGAAGGGTGTGCTTCCCCTCAGCCTGAGCAATCAGAAACACGGTGGCGGGAAAACCGTAGCGTTGAAGCACCGGGAAGGCATATTCAAGCAGGCCGGCATCTCCGTCGTCGAAACTAATCGCGACCGTTTTGGAAGGGGGAGGCCCCCCCTCACGGACTCTCCGGACCATCTCCAGGCAGCGGATCACCCGGTAGCCGTTTCCGGCCAAATAGGCCATCTGCCGTTCGAAGAGCTCGAGAGGGGTCTGCATCTGACCGGCGTCCCGGCATTCCACCGGCGCCACCACGTGATAAAGGAGGCAACGCCACCCTGTTCGCGGGACGGGGAGGAAAAACCGGGTTATGCGGTTGAGACGCCGTCTCCATAAACTCTTCAGAGGACCTGTCGCTTCCATCCGCCTATTATATAATGATCGGTTGTGCCACCCCATGCGCCCCTCAAAATTATCCGGGTCATTACTCGCCTGAACATCGGCGGCCCCGCGCAGCAGGCAATAGCCCTCTCCGAGCGGATGGCCGGCTATGGCTGGTCCACGCTGCTGATCTCCGGTCCGCCCGGCGACGGCGAAGGGGACATGTCCTATCTGATGGAGGGGAAAAACCTGCGGTATCTGAGCCTGCCGGAGTTGGGAAGGGAACTGCGCCCGCTGCGGGACCTGAGGGCCGTCTGGAAGATCCTGCGCTGCCTGCTCCGGGAAGAGCCGCTGGTTTTGCACACGCATACCGCCAAGGCAGGGGCCGTTGGCAGGCTGGCCGCCGTCCTCTACCGGTTGGGGACCGGGAAACGGCTGTGGGTCTTCCACACCTTTCATGGCCACGCGCTGGAGGGGTACTTCGGCCGCTGGAAGACCCGCCTCTTCTGCGCCGCAGAGCGCCTGCTCCGCCGCGCCACCACCTGTCTGATCACCGTGAGCGAATCGCTCCGCCAGGAACTAGCGGCGATGGGGGTCGCGCTTGTTTCCAAGATCCGGGTGATCCCGCTGGGTCTGCCGCTGGATCGTCCTCTCGCGCTCGGTCCGCCTGGGCCGCCGTCCCCCTGGAAGGTCGGCCTGGTAGGGCGGATGGTGCCGATCAAGAACCACCCGATGTTTTTTGAAGCGGTCCGGATCCTCGCCGGGCGCGGGAAAACAGACGGCATGAAGTTTCTGCTGTACGGCGACGGCGAGCTCCGCTCTTCGCTGCAGGCCCTGGCGGAAAAGATGGGGATCCTGCCGCTGCTGGAATTCCGCGGATGGGAGCGGGACATCTGCGCGATCTACCGCCAACTCCACGCGGTCTGCCTCACCTCCCGGAACGAAGGGACGCCGGTCTCTCTGATTGAGGCGATGGCCGCCGGCCGGCCGGTGGTCTCCACGCGGGTGGGCGGCGTGCCGGACCTGGTGGGCGGCGTCCGGCAAGAGGCGAACGGCTTCCAAATCTGCGAACGGGGAATCCTGGTTCCCCGGGATGACGCCCTGGCGCTAGCGGCGGCGCTGGAGCATCTGGCAGAGAACCCCGAGACCGCCCGGCGGCTGGGCGAGGCCGGCCGGAAATTCGCGGCCGAACGGTTCGCGCTGGAGAGGCTGGCGAGAGAGATGGATCACTTGTACAGAGAATTCCTTCCGTGCGGACCCTTCGAAAACTCCTGATCATCCGGACGGACCGGATGGGGGATCTGCTGATGAGCCTGCCGGTTTTGAGTTCCATCCGAAGAGAAATGCCCCAGGCGCGGCAGACACTTCTCATCCGGGAAGGGCTGCAGCCCCTTCTGGAAGGACACCCGGACCTCGACGAACTCCTGACGCTTGAAACCGCCGGCACCCAAGGACCCTTCGCCGCCTTCGGGTTGGCCCACCGGCTCCGCCGCTTCCGGTTCGACGCCGTCCTGGTGCTTAACCCCAGCAAGCTGTTTCACCTGGCGTGCTTCCTGGCGGGAATTCCCGTGCGGATCGGTTATCGAAGGAAGTGGGGATTTCTTTTGTCCCGCTCGAGTCCGGATACAAAACAGCAGCGTCATCTCCATGAGGTGGAGTACAACCTGGAGCTGGCGCGGCTGTTGGGAATTCAAGCGAACGAGCGGGAGATCCGTCTGCCGGTAAAACCCGGGCCCCGAGCGGAAGCGATCCGCCTGCTCAAGTCCGCTGGGGTGCATCCCGCCCAAAGGCCCATCGCCGTGCACCCCTGGACCAGCAATCCAGCTAAGGGTTGGCCCATGGAGCGTTTCCGGGAAACCGCGCGGCAGTTGAAACTGGAGGGGAGGGACCTTCTCTGGATCGGAGAGCCGGAGGCGGGGATCAGGGTCTCTCCCGTGCCGGAGGGCGCCGTGGATCTGTGCCGCCGAGTTCCCTTAGGGCTACTGCCGGAGATTCTCCGGCTCTGCTGCATGCTCATTTCCAACGACAGCGGCCCGGTCCATGTCGCGGCCGCCGTGGGAACACCGACGATCGTGGTGGCTCCCCAGGAACATGCCCGGCAGATGGAGCGCTGGAGACCGCGCGGATCCGGGCACCGGATTCTCCTTTCACCGACGGTTTCCGAGGTGCTCGCGGCGCTACCTAAGGAGGGGGTGGGGTGAAGATTCTGGTCACCGGAGGGGCAGGGTTCATCGGATCGCATTTGGTAGATGAACTGGTCCACAAAGGCCATGGGGTCCGGGTTCTTGACCTCCTCGAGCCCCAGGTCCATGGGGGGAAGAAACCCTCTCACCTGAATCCAAAAGCGGAATACCTCTGGGGAGATGTGCGGGACCGGAAACTACTGCGGCAGGCGTTGTCCGGAGTCGAAGCGGTCTTCCACGAGGCGGCCCAGGTCGGGGTAGGCCAGTCCATGTACGAGATCGAGCGCTACCTGAGCCACAACGTCCTCGGAACGGCGGTGCTCCTCGATACGCTCGTCAACGATCGGATCTCTTTGAAGAAGCTCGTCGTGGCCAGCTCCATGAGCATCTACGGTGAAGGCGCTTACCGCTGCGCGGCCTGCGGACCGGTCCATCCCTCTCTGCGCCCGGAGGTACAGCTCCAGAGAAAAAGGTGGGAGATGATTTGTCCCCTCTGCGGAAAATCGGTCCCGCCGGTACCCACCCCTGAGGAAAAACCGCTCGCCCCCACCTCGATCTATGCCATCTCCAAGCGGGACCAGGAGGAATCGGTCCTCGCCGTGGGCCGCGCCTACAGGATCCCCGCGGTGGCGCTGCGCTACTTCAACGCCTTCGGGCCCCGCCAGGCCCTCTCCAACCCCTACACGGGGGTCTGTGCGATATTCTCGTCCCGGATCAAGAACGGCAACCCTCCGCTCATCTTCGAAGACGGCCTGCAGTCGCGCGATTTTGTGCACGTCTCGGACATCGTCCAGGCAAATCTCCTGGCCTTGGAGAACCCGAAAGCGGACGGCCAGTCCCTGAACGTGGGAACCGGCCATCCGACCACGGTGCTGGAGATCGCCCGCATCCTCACCAAACTGTACGGGAAAAAGCTCGAGCCGGAGCGGGCACAGAAATTCAGGGCGGGGGACATCCGCCACTGCACCGCCGACATCTCCCGGATCCGGGCGCTGGGCTTTAAGCCCAGGGTCGCGTTGGAGCAGGGGCTGCGGGAACTCGTCCAATGGGGGGAGGGGGTGGAAGCCGTAGACCGGGTGGCAGTCGCCGCCCGCGAGCTGGAAGATCGGGGCCTGTGCGGGTCCTGATCGTCAACCCGTTCGGAATCGGAGATGTGCTCTTCTCCCTGCCGCTGGTCCGGGCCGTCCGGGCCGCCGTTCCGGGCGCCTTCATCGGTTATTTCTGCAACCGGCGTACCGAGGAGCTGGTGGCCTCCTGGCCGGAGCTCAACTGGCATCACCCGTTCGAAAAGGATGAGTTTCGCCGCCGCTGGAAAGGCGCAAGGAGCGATGGGCTCCGGTTTCTTTCCGAAACGCTCGGCGCCGTCCGGAATCAGCGGTTCGACCTGCTGCTGGATCTCTCCCTGGGCTGGCACGCCGGGTTCGCGGGATGGCTCTGCGGCATCCCGAAACGGGCCGGGTTCGATTTCCGGGGCAGGGGGAGATTCCTGACCGACGCGGTGCCGCTCACCGATTTTTCCCGGCCCGTGGCCGACCATTACCTGGGCCTGCTCCAAGCGGCCGGGATGCAGAGGCCGGACCGGATCTCCTGGGACCTGACGCTTCCGAAAGAGGCCGAATCATCGGCCCGGGATTACCTTCGACGGAACAACCTGGAGGGAGCCGTGCTGGCGGCGCTGGTCCCCGGAGGGGGGACCAGCTGGGGGCCGAACGCCCGCTTCAAGCAATGGCCGCCGGAGCGTTTCGCGAAGGTGGCGGACCACCTTGCCCGCCAGCACCGGCTGGAAATCCTTTTGCTCGGCGATGCCTCGGAGGAACCCCTCTGCCGGGAAGTGGCCGCGCGGATGAGCTCCCCTCCCCGGCTGATCGTGCAGGTCCCCTCGCTGCTGCTGCTGGCCGGCCTCCTTAAGCGCTGCCGGATCGTGGTGGGCAATGACGGCGGCCTGCTCCATCTGGCGGAAGGGGCCGGGGCGCCTACCGTTTCGATCTTCGGGCCGGTGAACTCTGCGGTCTACGGGCCGGTCCCCGGCTTGCCGCCCCACCGGGTCGTGGCCAAAACGCTGGCCTGCCGGCCCTGCTACCGGGAGTTCCGGTTTCCGCCCTGTCCGTGGGACAACGCCTGCCTGAAGGAATTGGATGTGGCGCCGGTCCTCAAGGCGGCGGAGGAACTCCTTGCTTAGGAAGACCGACCCCTGGCTGGCCGGATCTCTTTTGCTGGCAGCCCTCTTCCTGCTGATCAATATCGGGGACCGCAACGGCCGTCTCTGGCAGGATGAGGCGGAGACCGCCTTCCTGGCGAAGAACATCCTGCAATATGGTTATCCCCGGGCGACTGACGGCGTCAATCGCCTCAACCCCTCCATCCCCTTGGCCGCCGGCGAGGCGTGGACTTACCACCCGTGGCTCTCTTTCTACATGACCGCGGCTTCCTTCAAGCTGCTTGGGACCGGCACCGCCGCGGCCCGGCTTCCGTTCGCGGTGATGGGGGTGCTTTGCGTCTGGCTCTTCTACCGGGTGGTCCGCCGGATCGCCGGGGACCGATCCCTCGCCCGCTGGAGCGCTTTCCTGCTGGCCACCAGCGTGCCGTTCCTGCTTCACATGCGCCAATGCCGCTACTATGCCCCTTCGGTTCTCTTTTCGTTGTGGGCGGTCTTGGCTTACTGGAGAGTCCGGCAGGGAAAGCGGTGGTCCTTCCCGGAGCTGATCCTGGCGCTGGTCTTGCTGTTCCACACGAACCACGGTGTCTTTATTCCCCTCCTGCTCGGGCTGGGGCTCCACCTGGCGCTTAAGCCGCCGGACGCGGCCGTTCTCCGGCGGTTGGCCGGGGCGGGGATCGTCGCCCTCGCGTTGACGGCTCCCTTCCTCTATTACCTCCAATCGGCGCAGCACCACACCGGCAGTTCCTGGAAAGAGATCAGCCACCACGCGCAGTTCTACTTCCGGCAGATCAACACCACTCTCCTGCCGCTGACGGTCTGGGTTTTCCCGCTGCTGATCTGGCGTCCCTTCTTCCGGCCTTGCTGGGGATCCCGCGGCTCTGCTTTACGGGAATCGTGGCGGCTGGCGAGCTGCCTGATCGCCGCCGGATTACTCTTCCTGATCTTCGTCCCGTACCAGAGGCACTTCCGGTACCTCATCACCCTGATCCCCTGGCTGCTGATGTTCCACGCGGCGCTGCTCAAGCAGGTGGTCCGGATCCTGCCGGGCCCGCTCGGACTGGCCCTCACCGGGCTGCTGGTTTTCACCAATTTTCACTACGCGGCTCCTTACGCGCTGGCCGGCTCGGAAAAAGGGAGGCTCCGCTCCTTCCAACTGGAGCTGCTCGGCGAACTCGCCCACACCTACCGGGGCCCGATGGACGGCGTCGTGGAGCTGCTGAGCCGGGAAGGGAAACCCGGGCAGACCGTCAAGATCCCCTACGGGGAGTACACCCTCTTCCTCTATACCGCGCTGCGCGTCGAGTCTTTCGCCCGCATGGAGGAGTTCGCCCAAGAGACTTACCCGGACTGGATCGTGCTGCGCCGGGACTGGCTGCCGGGTGGGTTCCTGGAGTCGGACTATTTTCGCCGGATCCGGAGTTCCTACCGGGAGATCCTCCTTGACGTGCCTGATATCCCCTGGCAAAATCGCCCTGATCCGGGTTATCATCGTTTCCGCACCGATTCTGAAGCTCCTCCGGTGCGCGTCTTTCGAAAGAGATAATCTCAAACCCATGCAAACAGAGCAGTTCCAGCTCCACAGCCGGATGGAAGAAAACCATTGGTGGTTCACCGGCCGGCGGGAGATCCTCCGGCAGGTGATCCATCAGGCGCTGCCTCCCGCCCGGCAGACGATCCTGGACATCGGCTGCGGGACCGGCGGCAACCTTGCCGCCTTCACCTCCGAGTACCGCTGTGTCGGGTGGGACCCATCCGAGGAGGCGATCGGGCTGGCCCGGCGGCGATACCCTTTGGTGCGGTTCTTGAGCGGGCTCCTCCAGGATGCGATCGCCTCTCTCCCTCAGCCCCCCGACTTGATCCTGGCCAACGATGTCCTGGAACATGTCCGGGCGGATGAGGTCCTTCTCACGCAGCTGGTGCGGAGTGTCCGGCCGGGCGGTTACTTGCTGATCACGGTTCCGGCCGGCATGGAGCTCTGGAGCCCTCACGATGTCAGCGTCGGCCATGTGCGGCGGTATGAGCGGGCGCAACTGGAGCGGCTCTGGGCGGGGCAGCCGGTCTCCGCCTCCTTAGTTTCTTACTACAACGCTCGGCTTTACCCGGTGGTCCGCTGCGTCCGGTTCATGACCCGCCGCAGCGGGCAGGCGCACG
>CAYJTM010000001.1:0-2242 GCA_964373055.1 uncultured Planctomycetia bacterium | reverse complement strand
TACCCGGTGGTCCGCTGCGTCCGGTTCATGACCCGCCGCAGCGGGCAGGCGCACGGCGAGGCGCGGACCGATTTCCGCATGCCGCCGGCGCCGGTCAACCGGCTGCTGCACCGGTTTTTCGCGGCCGAGGCCGGTGTGCTGGTGGACTTGATGCAAGGGAAACGCTCCGGCGGCTTTACGCGCGGCGTGAGTCTCATCGCGCTCCTCAAAAAAAAGGAGGCCCCTTCCAATGGCGCATGATGCTTCCCAAACGCCGGTCCTCTCGGTGGTGGCCCCCATCTTCAATGAAGAGCAGACCCTTTCGGAGCTGGTCCGCCGGCTGGCGGCCGCCTGCCGCCCGTTGGATGTTCCGTACGAGATCCTCATCGTCAACGACGGCAGCCGGGACCGATCTCTCGAGCGGCTGATCACCTTAAGCCGTGATCTCCCGCAATTGCGGGTCTTGAGCCTCTCGCGCAACTTCGGCCCGATGGCGGCTCTGCACGCGGGGCTTTTCCAGGCGCGGGGGCGGGCGGTCGTCACGATCGACGGGGACCTCCAGGACCCTCCGGAGCTGATCCCGCGCCTGTTCGCCCGCTGGAGGGAAGGGGCCCGCGTGGTCTACGCGATGAGGACCGAACGGGATGACCCCGGCCTGCAGCGGCTGGGGACGAACCTCTTCTACAAGCTGCTGCACAGGGCCTCGGGACGGCTGGTCCCGGTGGAGGCCGGCACCTTCGGGCTGGTGGACCGCCGGGTCGTGGAGCTCATGAGGAAGATGCCGGAGCGGGAGCGTTTCTTCGCGGGCCTCAGGGCCTGGGTCGGCGGCAGCCAGGCCACCGTCGAGTACGAACGGCAGCCGCGCCTGCACGGGGAGAGCCGGATGGGCCTGAAGCGGCTCTCCCGGCTGGCCCGGCTGGCGCTGGTCTCTTTCTCCGACGCCCCGCTGCGCTGGGCCAGCTTCCTGTCCCTCTCCTTCTGCCTGGTCCTGTTCGGCATTGGGCTGTACGCTATCCTCACCCGGCTGCTCACCAACCTGGCGATCCCCGGGTGGGCCACCACCACGGCGCTGCTGGGGATGGTGGGGGCGTTCCAGTCGCTGGTGCTGGCGATCCTCTCGGAGTACATCTCGGTCCTCTTCGCCGAGGTCAAGGCCCGGCCCCTCTACGTGGTGGAGCAGGAGTTCGCGCGGGGCAGCGCCGTGGAACCGCAGGATTCATGAACCCGAGGGGCGCGGTGATGATCTGCGACGGCGGCTGGGGCCGGATGCGCCAGGAGGCGCTGGAGCGGGCCGGGCGGGGGATCCCTTCCACGCTGCTGGTCAAGGTGACCCCCTCCGCCGAGCTCACACGGCTGATCCGGATGATCCAACCCCACCCGCTGATCCGGCAGCGGTTCATCCCGCGGAGCATCTTCCGGGCGGCCCTGCCGTTCCAGTTGGCCGGCTTGGGGCTGGGCCGCCGCGTGGAGACGGCCCTGTTCGACAGCCCGAGGACCTTCCGGAATTTCGCGCCGGTTCTAAAACGCCTGGGAATCCGCTGCGAATCGCTGTGATCTTTAACCTCAGCCGCCCGGACACCATGGGAATCTATTTCCTCAAGGCCCTCCGGCAGCTGGGGCACCAGGTGACCCACGTCCAGACCCGCGAGGCGGGGCGACTCTCCGCCGGGCATGATTTGTATGTTAGAATCGATGACGACGATTACGAACACCGGCTGCCCGCCGGCGCCCGCCCGGCCTTTTATTTTGTCTCGGACATCTTTCTCCCCCACGTCTTTCGGAAGGTTGCCCGCTGCGCGCCGCAGTTCGACTGCCTCTTCAGCCCGATGCAGCCGGAATCGGAGCGGCTGCGCCGGATGGGGTTCCGGGTGGAGTGGCTCAACGCCGGCTGCGACCCGGAGCTGCACGGGGAGCGGCCGGCGCAGCGGACCCTCGACGTGGCCTTCGTCGGAACGGAGGGGGGCGACCCGCGCCGGTTCTACCTCCAGCTGTTGAGGGAGCGCTACCCCAACAGCCGGATCGGGCCCGCGCCCCATGACCAGCTGGGGGAGATTTATAGCCGGGCGAAGATCGGGTTCAGCTTCCCGATCCGCCGGGAATGCGTCACGATGCGCTGCTTCGAGATCATGGCGGCGGGCGCCCTGCTGGTGATGCCCGAGCTGCGTGACGACAGCATCCAGCGCACCGGGCTCACGCCGGGGAAGCAGTTGGTCACTTTCCGAACTCCCGAGGAGCTGTTCGAGCGGGTGGACCATTACCTGGC